>VBGG01000405.1 GCA_005883405.1 Chloroflexota bacterium
TACGCGAGTCGCGCGACCTGGACGTGCCGCTTGTCGCACGCCACTTCGCCTATCACGCAGGCTGGGCGCAGATCATGGCCGACGAGCTGCCCGATTACGCGCCCGTGGGCGTGGTCGGGCAGATCATTCCCTGGAACTTTCCGCTGTTGATGCTGGCCTGGAAGGTCGCCCCAGCGCTGGCCATGGGGAATACGGTGGTGCTCAAGCCAGCCGAGTTCACGCCGCTGACCGCGCTGCTGTTCGCCGAGATCGCCGAGACCGTCGGTCTTCCGCCGGGAGTGTTCAACCTGGTCACCGGCGATGGCGAGACCGGCGCTGCCCTCGTACGGCACCCTGGTGTTGACAAGATCGCCTTCACCGGCTCGACGGAGGTCGGCCGCGCGATCCGCCAGGTGACAGCCGGATCGGGCAAGCGCCTGTCGCTCGAGCTGGGCGGCAAGTCACCCTTTGTCGTCTTCGACGATGCCGACCTGGACGGCGCCGTGGAAGGACTGGTGGACGCGATCTGGTTCAACCAGGGCCAGGTGTGCTGCGCAGGCTCGCGGCTGCTGGTCCAGGAATCCATCGAGCGAGCGTTCCTCGCCAGAGTGCGCACGCGCATGGCAAAGCTGCGTGTCGGTGATCCGCTGGACAAGGCGATCGACATCGGCGCGATCGTCGCGCCGAGTCAGCTCGAGCGGATCATCACGCTGGTCGAGGCCGGCCGGGCTTCTGGCGCCGAGGTGTGGCAGCCGCCGGACGCGTGTCCGGTCGACGGCTGGTTCTACCCGCCAACGCTGGTGACCGGCGTCGGTCCGGCGAGTGAGCTGGCACAGGTCGAGGTGTTCGGGCCGGTGCTGGTGGCGATGTCGTTCCGCACGCCAGCCGAGGCGGTCGCGCTGGCCAACAACACGCGCTACGGGCTGGCCGCCAGCGTCTGGACTCAGGACATCGACCAGGCGCTCGACGTCGCCCGCGGCATCCAGGCCGGCACGGTGTGGATCAACAGCACCAACCTGTTCGACGCCAGCAGCGGCTTCGGCGGGTACCGCGAGAGCGGCTTCGGACGGGAGGGCGGACGCGAAGGGCTTGTCGAGTACGTTCGACGCGTTCCGCGTTCCGGGTTCCGCGTTTCAGACTCGGGCCCAACGCCGACAGGAGAGACCGTCCGCCACGCGCAACCCGGCACGCAGCCCGCCGAACGCGGAACCCGGAACGCGGAACCCGGACCGCCGATCGATCGCACGCCAAAGCTGTACATCGGCGGCAAACAGGCGCGCCCGGACAGTGGCTACAGCCGCCTGGTCTCCACGCCATCGGGCCAGGTGATCGGCGAGGTGGGCGAAGGCAACCGCAAAGACATCCGCAACGCGGTCGAAGCCGCGCGGGCGGCGCTCGCCAGCTGGGCGGCCACGACGGGTTACAACCGAGCGCAGATCCTCGACTACGTGGCCGAAAATCTCGCCGCGCGAGCCACCGAGTTCGCCACCAGACTCGCGCAGATGACGGGCGCTGTCGATGCCGAGAACGAGGTTGAGCTCTCGATCGAGCGGCTGTTCACCTGCGCGGCGTACGCCGACAAGTTCGAAGGGCAGGTCCACGTGCCGCCGATGCGCGGCGCTGCGCTGGCCGTTCCCGAACCGATTGGCGTAATGGGCGTCGCCTGCCCCATGCAGCGCCCGCTGCTTGGCTTCGTCAGCCTTGTCGGCCCGCTGGTCAGCATGGGCAACACGGTCGTGGTGCTCCCGTCGGAGCGTCACCCGCTCGCCGCGACCGACCTGTACCAGGTGCTCGACACCAGCGACGTGCCGCCAGGAGTGATCAACATCGTCACCGGCTCACGCGAATCGCTGTCGAAGGTGCTGGCCGAGCATGACGACGTCGACGCTGTCTGGTACGTCGGCACCGCGGACGGCCGCCGTGAGGTCGAGGCCGCCTCCATCGGCAACATGAAACGCACGTGGACTCACCTGGAGGGCGAGACAGCCGTCGAGGAGCTTCCCACCGACGAGACACTGCGTCAGGCAATCCAGATCAAAAATATCTGGATCCCCTGGGGCGCTTGAGCTAGCCGACTTTACGTATGCGGTCGTCGTCCCACCCGTCGCCGATGTCGGGCGCGGTCCTCCCTTGCGCCGACAGCCTCAAACAGTACGCGGCGATCTGCGTTCGATTCGAGGCGTTGAGTTTGTCGAGGATGTGCGCGACGTGGTTGGCGACGGTGCCGCGTGTCACCACGAGCGTCTCGGCTATGTCGCGATTGGTGTAGCCGCGGGCGATCAGGCGCGCGACTTCCCACTCGCGGCGGGTGAGCGTCGTCGAGGCGTCCTCTGGCGGAGGACCATCGGGCACAGGCTCGGTGCGTACTGAGTGCCGAGCTAGGGTGTAGCGGGTCTGCCGTTGCGCTTGCAGTTCGAGCGCCTGGCGGTATACGTCTACTGCGGTGCGGAAAGTCTGGAGGGCCGCGGCCCACCGCCGCGCACGCCCACTATCATCGTCTCGCTCCCCGTCGTGCAAGACCACAGCGGAAGAATAACACCCTTCTGTTGCGCGTCGGTCAACCAATGGTCGCGTTCTCGATGAGCGTTTGCAGCAGATCGTTCAGCACGTCGGCCTGCTGCTCTGCCATCTCGGCACGTTCTCGGAAGATGCGGCTATTGGCGCCGCTGCCCGCGAGCCGTCGGAACGTCCCGGCGCGCTCCTGGAGGCTGTTGATCGCGGACCAGAGCGCCGCCTCCACGGCCTCGCCCTGTTCGGCCAGTAACGCATCGACGCCGTAGGCGTGCCCAACGCGGCATTCGAAACGAGGGCTGTCTCCGTTGGTCAGTTCCCACAACGAGCCGTGACACTCGGGACAGGTCAGCCCGGATGCTGAGTTGGGACGCTTGGGGCTCGCCGCACGGGGCTCATCCGCGGCGTGTCCGGTGGGTGGATCGGCTGGCTCACCTTCGGTATGTCTCATGCGCCCTTGCCTGATTAGATGATTCGAGAGCTCGACCAGACGCGGGGGTATGTCCGCGACGCGCAGGCAGTAATCGACGCGCGCCGTGCTGAGCGCCTTCTCCGGCATGCCGGCGAAGGCCGCCTCCTCAGGATCCTGGACCATCGTGATACCGCCGCGCAGCTTGACGACCGCCAGACCGAGCGCGCCGTCGCCGAGCGTGCCAGTCAGCACAATGCCGACCACGCGTGGGCCGTACGCGCGTGCGGCGCTGCGAAAGAGCACATCCACCGAAGGCCGGGCGCTGTTCTCGCGTGGTCCGATCTCCAATTTGACTTGGCCGGGTCGAACGACCAGATGGCGGTTCGGCTGCGCCACGTAGATGCGGCCTCGCTCGATGGGATCGCCATCTTCGGCCGGCGCCGCGGGCAAAACCCCCGATCTCGCCAGAATGTCCGCCAGTCCGCTCGGCAGATGCGGCGGCACGTGCAGCACGACAAACACCGAGCCTCGAAAGTCGGCAGGTAAGCCGGCGACGAGCTTGCGCAGTGCTCTGACACCGCCAGCCGACGCGCCGACCACGACGATGTCGTGGCTAGCCGCTGTTTCCGTCACTCGCCTGCCCTGCGCGCGGTAAACGGACCACAAAGGTGGTGCCGCGATGGTCCCTCGGAACAAGCTGGACGCTTCCACCGTGTGCATTCACGATCGCCCGTACCAGGTACAGGCCAACGCCGAGCCCAGGGCCGTGGACTCCAGACTGATAAAAGCGCTCGAAGACCCGTCCACGGTCTTCAGTTGGGATGCCTGGTCCGTAATCCGCCACCTCCAGTATCGCTTCGCCGTCTTCGGATCGCAGCCGAACGTCGAAGCCGTCGCGGCTCGCCGCGTGCTGCACGGCGTTGGACAACAAGTTGAGTACCACCTGCTGCAGGCGGCGGGGATCGCCGGTGACCATCAGCGGATTGCCTGGTGCATCGACGCGGATGTCCTGCCCGTCGATCATGGGCTGCGCCAGCTCGACGGAAGTCCGCACCACTTCGACGAGATCTACGGGTTTGCGCTCGGTCTGCAGCTGGCCTGTCTGGACGCGCACCACGTCTGCCAGGTCGTCAATCAGATCTCCGAGCAGGCGAGCCTGCTCGAGGCCGATCGAAATGTATCGGCGAACCTGCGGGTCAGAGCCGCCTTCCGGCAGGGCACGTTGGAGCAGCTGCAGTGAGCCGCGCAGGCCAGTCAACGGCGTCCGCAGCTCGTGGCCGGCCAGCGCGACAAACTGTTCCTGGAGCTGGCGCACACTGCGATCACTAACGTCGCGGATGACAACCACTCCTCCCTCAGCCTGGCCTTCGCCTTGAATGGGCTGACCGGTGGCCTCGAACCAACGACGGGTGCCGTCCGCACCCGTGATCGTGAAATGCTGAGTGAAAGCCTCACCGCGCGCTGCTCGTTGCCGGGGATTCATTTCAGACGGAATGAGGTTCCCCGAGCCGTCGTCGAGGGCGGGCAGGTCGTCGCCGAACATGTGCTGGCACGCGGCGTTGGCCAGCACCACGTCGCCATTCGGGGCGACGACCAGAACTGCCTCGGCCATGCTCGCCAGGATCGTGGCGAGTCGCTTGCGCTCCTGGCCCAACTTCGCCAACAGCTCTTCGCGTTCGCGGGCCTGGTCCTGCAGCTCAAGAGTGCGGGCCTGGAGGTCTTCATTGGTCGCATTCAGCTCTTCGACGGTGGCCTGGAGCTCCTCGTTGAGGGTCTCGAGCTCCTCGTTGGTAGCCTGCTGCTCCTCATTGAGGGTCTCGATCTCCTCCATCGCCGCCTGGGCTTCCTCGTTGCCGACCAGAAGCTCCTCGTTTGTGCTACGCATCTCGGCGTTGCTCGTCGACAGCTCCTGGTTGGCCTGCAAGAGCTGGCGCACCGTGCGCGTGGATTCGTCCAGCAGGCTCTGCAGCCGCTCGGCCCTGGCGTGGGCCTCGTCAAAGCCCGCGTCGCGCTGGCGTCGATCGTGCTCGCCCTGGGTGACATCGGAGATGAGCAGCACGACGAAATCATTCCGCTCGGCGGTGTCACCACTCGGGCGCTCGACGAATGCCGTAAGGTCCAGATAACGCACCTCGCCCGGCGAGTCGGGTAGCGACGTCATCTCGTGCACGACGTGAACTTGCTGTCCGTTCAGCGCGCCATTGACTGCGTCGGTGAGCGAGTTACCCAGTGAGCGATACGCCAGGTGGACCACGTCCTCGCCGATAGCCGGGGTATGGATACCAAGCAGCCGTCGTGCGGTGGCGTTGATCGCCTGGATGTCGAACTCGCGGTTGATGACCACGATGCCCACAGGGAGGTCCAACACCAGCTGCTCGATGCGCCCGGGCGTCCGCGAGGAGCCGCCTGGCCGTCCCCGCGCTGGCGCCAGCTCGCGCTGTCGGCTGGGCACGCCTGCGCGACTGAGCGTCGATCCAGTCTGGCTCGGCCCTGGTTCGCGCAGCGGAGCCGGCGGAATCAAGACGCGCTCACCGTGGCGACGGAAGATCTTCAAACGCTGCTGGACAAGCGTGAATTGCTCGGGTAAGGGCGAGGTGCTCTCCGCCTTGCCAAGCACCAGGCACCCGCCGGGACGTAACGCGAAGGCAAAGAGCTGCAGGGCGCGGCGCTGCAGCTCGGGTGTGAAGTAGATCAATACGTTGCGGCACAGCACCATGTCGATACGCGGGAACGGCGCTCGTTGGCCGAGATCGTGCTGGCCAAAGATCACGATGCCGCGCACGTTCTTGCGGACTTCGAACGCCGACTCGAGTCGCGTGAAGTAGCGCTCCTGGAGCTCCGGCGGGAGGCTCTTCAGGGCTGACGCCGGATAGACGCCGCGCCGAGCGAACGCCACTGCATCGGGATCCAGATCGGTGGCGAAAATCCGCACGCTGAACTGGTCGAGGTTGTCGCCCAGCAGCTCTGAAACCAGAATCGCCAGCGAATAGGCTTCTTCGCCGGTGGCACAGCCAGACGACCAGAGGCGGAGCTCGTTGGCTTTTGAGCGAGACTCC
This sequence comes from Chloroflexota bacterium, assembly GCA_005883405.1. Taxonomy (GTDB): domain Bacteria; phylum Chloroflexota; class UBA6077; order UBA6077; family CF-72; genus CF-72. Next base: position 5,959 of record VBGG01000405.1, read on the forward strand.
TCGATGAGCGACGGGAGCAGATGCTCGCGCAGGTACGCGAACAGGTCAGAGTCGCGATAGAAGTCGGTGACTTTGATCAGGAAGCTGCTCGCGAGACGGTCGAACTCTTGCGGGTGGCGCCGCAAGTAGTCGTCCGCATGCGCCGATCGTCATCGGGCTTGGTCGCTGCGTACGCATCAACCAGCAGGTCGTTGAGCAACGGTCCAATCGCCTCGAGCTCGGCGACGATGTCCACGGTCGTCGGTGCCAGCGACATCGGCATCTCGGGGTGGCTGGCGGTCTGTGGATTCTGGATAACCACAGTCCCGCCCAGTTCCTTCACGCGGCGCGCCCCTTCGGCACCATCGGAACCGAGACCGGTGAGAATCACGGCGATGAGTTGCTCGCCAAATGCATCGGCGGCGCTCTCGAGCAGGCGGTCGATCGACGGCGAGGGCCGCGCGCGCCCCGGCTCGGACTTCACCGTGACGGCGTGATCCCCGATTTCGACGTGGTGGTCCGCGGGCACGACATAGATCACCCCAGCTTGCAGCTCCTCACGGTTCTCCACCGAGCGAACGGGTAGTGACGCGCGGCGGCCGAGAATGTCTTTGAGGTGGCTCAGCCGCGAAGGATCGAGATGCTGGGCGATGACAATAGGAGCCTGGAACTTCGAGGGCAGCGTACTGACCAACGTGGACAGCGCTTCGACGCCCCCTGCCGAAGCTCCGATCACCACCAGCTGCGGGATCGGCGTTCGTCCGTCTGACATATTCGTACTAGCTCACTTGATCAGCGCAACTCGCTACACCCACGCCCTTTTATGGCAACTCTCGAGCCAAACACGCTCCAGTATGCATGCGCGCAACCCCCTGTCTAGCGCGCCGCGACCGGTCTCATCGATACAAGCTAACACCGCTGGTGCTCGGCCGCATGCTACTGCGCCAGAGCTACCAGCGCAGCATTGACGATGTGGCCGGCGTCAATGCCCGCGTACTGGTACAGCGCGTCTCGCCCCCCGGATTGACCGAAGCGGTCCATTCCCAAGGGCACTGTCGGCTGGCCGAAGACCGAGCCGAGGAACGCCAGGGCATGGCTGGCGCCGTCCAGGATGGTCACCAGCGGCGCGCCGCGCTCTTCTGGTTCGAGCAGATCGGACTGCAAGTGGCCAACACTGCCCGGAACGCTCGAGCTGCGGATGGCCTGGAGTCTCGAGGACTGCCACTCGGCGTAGAGCTGGTCGGCGCTGGTGATGTTCAGGACCGTTGTTGCGATGCCTTCCTCCATGAGCTCCGCGGCCGCTGTCAGCACCTCAGGGAGAATCGGTCCGGATGCAGCCATGACCACCTTCGGTGCGTCCTGTAACGTCGGATCTGGCTCGAGCAACCGGTAGCCGCCATTGAGCACCTGGCGGCGCAACTCCGCCTCGCCAAGACGCTCCAGCGCTCTCGAGAACGGCGCCTGGTCGATCGCTCGGGTGCTCAAGCGCAGGTAGGTGCTCAGACCGTTCTCACGATCCAGACATCGACGTAAGCCCTCCAGCAGCGCCCACTCTGTCTCGCGAGCGAAGCACGGCTCGAAGAGCCGCAGATTGGGCAGCTCCAGACCGATCGAGGCGGTGATCGAGCTCTGGTGTGCGCCGCCTTCCGGGCTGAGCGTGACCCCGGCCGGTGTTCCGGCGAACACAAATCGGCTCCCGGAGTAGACGCTGTAGATCAGCGCGTCCAGGCCTCGGCACACGAATGGGTCGTAGACCGTGCCCACCGGTAGAAGCAGCTCGCCGTTCAGCTCGTGGCTCAGGCCGAGCTGTCCCAGGAGCATGAACAGGTTCATCTCGCTAATGCCCAGCTCGATGTGCTGGCCGCTCGGGCCGGGCTCCCAGCGCAGCAGCCGCGGCACCGCGGTCGCCGGCGCCTGCCATGGGTTTTCGGCCCACACGCCCGTGCGATTGACCCAGCCGCCAAGGTTGGTCGAGATCGTCACGTCGGGACTGGCGGTGACGATGCGCTCGGCCAGTGGCCCGCCCAGGCGGGCGAGCTCGACGAGTGCGTTGCCGAAGACCTCCTGGGTCGAGATGCTGGTGAGGGTGCGACTGGGCAGCGAGTGGGGGACGTCCGAGGCGCGCACCGGCGGGGCGTCGACCGGCGGGCGCGGACCGCGCGGGTACAGCCTCGCCGCG
>VBGG01000406.1 GCA_005883405.1 Chloroflexota bacterium
GTCGTTGCCCAGCCCGTGGCTTTTGGTCAGCACACGTCGGCGGCGCCTCCCTCAGCCGGAGAGGACGACCTTGCCGAACTGGTCGCCCGCTTCGAGGTGAGCAAAGGCCGCGGCGCCCTCGGACAGGGGGAAGACACGATCGACCGGGGGTCGCAGCTGGTGGGAGTTGACGTCGTCGAGCATGGCGCGGAACTCGCGATGATTGCCCATGGTCGACGTGATGAGTGCCAGGTGGCGGAACCACATTCGCGGCAGAAGCAGCTCCAGCTTCGGGCCGCTGGTCGCGCCAACCGTCAGGATCATGCCTTCTCGCCCGAGCGAGCGGATCGACTCGTCGAAGGTGGCCGGCCCGACCGTGTCAACCACCGCTCGCGCACCCAGGCCGCCCGTGACTTCCTGGACAGCTTTGGAAAACGCCTCGCTCGGCAGGGCCGCGTCTGCGCCGAGGTCAAGCGCGCGCTGACGCTTGTCAGCATCACGCGAAGTGGCGATCACGCGCAGCCCGTGCGCACGCGCGAGCAGCAGGCAGGCGGTCGCGACGCCGCCGCCGATACCGACGAGTACCAGCCAGTCGCCACTCTGCAGCCCGCCGCGCGTGAACAGCAGTCGCCAGGCCGTCAACCAGGCCAGCGGCAGCGCCGCGGTTTCTTCCCATGAGAGATGCGCCGGCCGCGGATGGCAGATGTCGGCGGGCACGACAAGCTGCTCCTCAAACGTGCCATCGGTGTGCTCGCCCAGGATCGCCATCTTCGGACAGTGGACCTCCTGGCCCGCCTGACACGCCGCACACTCGCGGCACGTGACGATCGGGTACAGCACGACCTCGTCACCCACCGCAACGCTGTCGACGCCCTCGCCCACCGCGTCCACGATGCCGGCGCCGTCCGAGCCGAGGATCGCCGGCAAAGGTCGCTTGGGCAGGCCGCGAGTGATAAACACGTCGAGGTGGTTGAGCGCCATGTTGCGGAAGCGCACCCGCACCTCGCCCGGGCCTGGCCGCGGCTCGGGCCGCTCGCCCAACTGCAAAGACCGCGGTCCCTCGAAGCCGACCAGTTCCAGAACGCGCACCAGCACAGGGTAGTAGTTGTCAGGTCGGTGGTGTTGGCACTGCCGAGAGCCGGGCGATCGCCTGGGCAGTGCGGTAAGCGAATGTCTCACTGGGTGCGATTATCTGCCCATGAACAACGACCTGGACGAACAGCTGGCGCGGCTGGCCGAGCTCACCGACGGCTGGATTCGCGAGGCCGTCGCCCAACACATTTCGGGCCGCGCCGCGCGGCTGGCAGCCATGCTCGAATACCACCTCGGCTGGCGCGCTCCCGATCTCAGCCCGCTCGATACGCCGGCGCCGGCCGGCAAGAAGCTGCGGCCCGCACTGGTGCTGCTGGCGTGCCAGGCAGTGTGCGGCGAGATCACCGCGGCGGCGCGGAACGCGGCCGTGGCGGTCGAGCTGGTCCACAACTTCTCCCTCGTTCACGACGACATTCAGGATCGCAGCGAGCTGCGCCGCCACCGACCCACGCTGTGGACGCTGTTCGGTATGCCGCAGGCGATCAACGCTGGCGACGCCCTGTTCGCCCTGGCGCAGCTGGTGCTGGTGCGCGACAGCTCGGCGCTCGCCGCCAGGCTGGCGGCAGAGTTGAACGCGACCGCGCTGCTGCTCTCCGAGGGTCAGTTCCTGGACATCGACCTGCAGCAGGGTGACACGCCGGTGACACTCGAAACGTATGAAGCGATGATCTCGCGCAAGACGGGCGTGCTGTTTGCCAGCGCGTGCCGCCTGGGAGCGATGGCCGGCGGCGCTTCGTCAGATGTGGCCGACGCCTACGGCGCCTATGGTCTCGAGCTGGGCATCGCCTTCCAGGAGCAGGACGATCTACTCGGGGTCTGGGGCCGCTCGGCCGAGACGGGCAAACCGGACGCCGCCGACATCGTCGAGCGCAAGCGCGGGCTGCCGGCGGCCATGGCACTGTCGCTGCCCGACGCGCCCGAGTGGCTGCGCGCCGCCTACGGCGGGGGCGATGGCGAGCCTGGTCGCGATGCAATCATCGGGCGCATCATCGCCCACTTCGACCAGCTGAATCTGCGCGCGACCATCGAGGCGCGCGTCGGGCAGCGCTACCGTAAGGCGCTCGAGTCGCTCGACGCCGCCGGAGCGCGGGATCCAGCGCGGTCCTACCTCGGCGCGATCTGCGAGGCGCTGGTCTCGCGGCGGACGTAAGCCGCGATCGGCTCCTCCAGCCGCACCAGGATCTCATTGGTGATCAACTGGTGCTCGGCTGCCACGCGCAGTCGGCCACCGCCGTTTTCGAGAAAGGCTTGCGAGGTCAACCAGGCGCCCGTCTCGCCGATCACCTCGGTGAGATTGTCGCCGAAGCGCGCCGCGAAGCCATCGAGCGAGACACCTTCGCGCAGGCGGAGGCCGAGGGTGACGTGGTCGATCATCTGCGTCAGTCGATCGGGTCGCTCGTCCTCGACGCGCAGCGCTTGACCATCCGCTTCGACAGACGCGATGTAGCGCTCCAGCACCGGCGTGTTCTTCCAGCGGCGTCCGTCGTACGCAGACGCCGCTCCTGCGCCAACGCCGATCCAGGCCCCATCGCGCCAGTATGTCAGGTTATGTCGACTTGCGTGGCCGGGCCGCGCCCAGTTCGAGATCTCGTACTGCTCGTAACCGGCGGCCGCCAGGCGGGAGCGGGTCGCCGCGTACATCCCTGCCAGCAGGTCGTCGTCGGGCAGCACGAGCCGACCGCGCGCCACGTCGCGGCCCATCGGCACGCGCTCGTCGAGCGTAAGCAGATAGCACGACAGGTGGTGCGGATCCAGGCCCACGGCCTCGTCCAGCGTCTGCTGCCAGTGCTCCAGCGACTGGTCCGGCAGCCCGAACATGAAGTCCAGGTTAAAGGGAAACCCGGCCTGGCGAGCCCAGGTAGCCGCCTGGCGCGCCTCGGCGCTGGTGTGCCGCCGCCCGAGCATCTTTAAGAACGCATCGTCGAGGCTCTGGATACCAAAACTGAGTCTGTTCGCGCCCGCGGCCTTAAAACCGCGCAGTTTCTGGAGGTCGGCGTCGCCCGGGTTGCACTCCAGGGTGATCTCGGCATCGGGCAGCACGTCGAAGATGGTGTGGGCTGCGTCCAGCAGATCGTAGACCTGGGCGGGCGTCATCAGACTGGGTGTGCCGCCGCCGAAGAAGATGCTGTGGACCTGCTCGCCGGCTTCGGCATAGCGCGCCATCTCGCGTTCGACCGTCCGCAGATACACGTCGATACGGTCGAAGCCCGTCGCCTGGCGGTCGAAGTCGCAGTAGGGACAGATCGACAGGCAGAACGGGAAGTGGATGTAGAGCGCGATGGACGAAGTCATGAGTCGTGAGTCGTGAGTCGTGAGTCGTGAGCCGTGAGCCGTGAGTCGTGAGCCGTGAGCCGTGAGCCGTGAGCTTTGAAGTCTAGTCTGGGGCTACCCTTTCGTGAGACCAATCGAGACCCATGACTCACGACTCGCGACTCCCACGACTGCCATGAAACGCACCATGATGTGCGGCGAGGTCCGCGCCGAAGATGTCGGGCGGACGGTCGTCCTCCAGGGCTGGGTCCACTCCGTGCGCGACCACGGCGGGCTGATCTTTGTCGACCTGCGCGATCGGGCCGGCCTGGTCCAGGTGATCGTCAACCCGACCACCGCCGCCGAGGCCTTCGAGGCCGCCTCAGGCCTGCACGACGAGTACGTCGTCGAAGTCCACGGCAAGGTCGAACGCCGCCCCGCGGGGAGCGAGAACCCGCGCGTCGGCACCGGTGAGATCGAGGTCCACGCCGATCGCATCGAGGTCCTCAACCCGAGCCTGCCGCTGCCGTTCCCGGTCGCCGAGGACGTGCCCGTCGACGAGCGCCTGCGCCTGCAGTACCGCTACCTCGACCTGCGTCGGCCGCGGCTCACCCGCAACGTGGTCATGCGACACCGCGTCTTCAAATACATCCGTGACTTCATGGACGCGGCCGGCTTCGTGGAGATCGAGACGCCGATCCTGGCCAACCCAACCCCCGAGGGCGCCCGCGATTTCCTCGTGCCCAGTCGGCTCCATCCCGGCTGCTTCTACGCTCTTCCGCAGAGCCCACAGCAATACAAGCAGCTGTCGATGGTCGCGGGCATGGACCGCTATTTTCAGATTGCGCGCTGCTTCCGCGACGAGGATCTGCGTGCCAATCGCGCGGTCGAGTTCACGCAGCTCGACCTGGAGATGTCGTTTGTCGAGCCCGAGGACGTGTTCGCCGTGTGTGAAGAGCTCTTCACCGGCTTGACCGAGACGCTCACCGACAAGCGTGTCCTGACAAAGCCGTGGCCGCGCATCACGTGGCAGACGGCGATGGACCGCTACGGCTCCGACAAGCCCGATCTGCGTTACGAGCTATCCATCGTCGACGTCTCGGACATCGCCGGCGCGACCGACTTCCAGGTGTTTCGCGGCGCGGTCGAATCCGGCGGGGTGGTGCGTGGGCTGCGCGTGCCGGGCGCGGCCGGCTTCACCCGTCGACAGATCGACGAGCTGTCCGAGCTTGCCAAGGTGGCCGGCGCGCGTGGACTGGCGTGGGCAGCACTGACCGACGGGGAGCCTCGATCATCGTTTGGCCGCTTCCTGACCGAAGGACAACAATCGGCACTCTGGAGTCGGTTGGAGGCCGGGCCGGGCGACCTGGTGCTGCTGGTGGCGGACGCCGTCTCGGTGGTGCGCGCGAGTCTGGGCCGGCTGCGCGCCGAGCTCGCGCGGCGGCTCGAGCTGGCATCGAACAAAGACGTCGCGTGGGCGTTCGTGACCGAGTTCCCGTGGTTCGAACGGGACGAAGTCAGTGGTCGTCTTACGTTCATGCACCACCCGTTCACCATGCCCTACGAAGAAGACCTGCCGCTGCTCGACACGGACACGCTCCGCGTGCGGGCCAAGGCGTATGACATCGTCGCCAACGGCGAAGAGCACGCCAGCGGCAGCATCCGCGTGCACCGCGCGGATATTCAGAACAAGCTGTTCGAGCTGCTGGGCTATTCGCCCGAGCGGATCGAGTCCAACTTCGGCCACATCCTGAATGCGTTCCGCTATGGCGCGCCGCCGCACGGTGGCATCGCGCCAGGGCTCGATCGCATCGTGGCCATGCTCGTGGATGAGGACAACATCCGCGAGGTGATCCCTTTCCCGAAGAATCAGAGTGCCCAGGATCTGATGATGGGCGCGCCCGGCCCGGTGCAGGCCGACCAGCTCGAGGAGCTGTACATCCGCCTGGTCGAGCCCGCCCCGGTCTCGAGCTGAACTTCTGTGACAGACTGGCCCTAGGAAGGCGGCAGGCACACAACTTCCTAATCGAGGTTCTCGGCCGCCTTCCCAGGGCACCCGCTCGGCTGCGTTAGCATTCTGCTGACGTCGACGCCGTTATGTATCAGCCTGTCCCGGATAAGCCCGACTTTCCATCCCTCGAGCGGCGCGTGCTGGACCTCTGGGAGGAGACCGCCGCCTTCGAAACCCTCCGCCAGCAGCTCGCCGGCTCCGAAAAACGCTTCTCGTTCATCGACGGACCGATCACGGCCAACAACCCGATGGCGGTGCACCACGCCTGGGGACGCACGTACAAGGATCTGTTCCAGCGCTACAAGGCGATGACCGGCCACGACCAGCGCTGGCAGAACGGCTTCGATTGCCAGGGGCTGTGGGTGGAGGTCGAAGTCGAGAAGGAGCTCGGCTTCAGCACCAAGCGCGACATCGAGCAATACGGCATCGCCCGCTTTGTCGAGCGCTGCAAGGACCGCGTGCTGAAGTTCGCGCGGATCATGAGTGAGCAGAGCAGCCGCCTGGGGCAGTGGATGGACTGGGGCGACTCGTACTTCACGATGTCGGACGAGAACAACTACACGATCTGGCGGGTGATCAAGACCTGCCACGAGCGCGGCTGGTTGTATCGCGGCCACGACGTCATGCCGTGGTGCCCGCGCTGTGGCACCGGCATCAGCCACATGGAGATCGAGACCGAGGGTTACGCCGAGGTCACCCACACCAGCGCGTTCGTTCGCTTTCCGCTGGTGGGCCGCCGACACGAAAGCCTGCTGGTGTGGACGACCACGCCGTGGACGCTGACCTCGAACGTGGCCGCCGCGGTGCATCCTGACCTGACCTATGCGCGCGCCGTCAAGGATGGCGAGAGCGTCTATCTGGCCGAACCACTGGTGAAGAAGGTGCTCGGCGCAGGCTGGGAGGTCGAGCAACACGTGCGCGGTGGCGAGATGCTCGAGTGGCGCTACATGGGCCCGTTCGACGAGCTGCCCGCCGTTCGCGGCACCGAGCACCGCGTCATCCCGTGGACCGAAGTCAGCCAGGAGGAGGGCACCGGCATCGTCCACATCGCGCCTGGCTGCGGCGAAGAGGATTTTCTCCTCGGGCAGGAATTCAACCTGCGCGCCATAGCGCCACTCGACGAAAGCGGGGTATACGTCGATGGCTTCGACTGGCTGACAGGCATGCAGGTGGAGGAGGTTGCCAAGCCGATCGTCGAAAACCTGCGCACGAAGGGCGTGTTGTTTCGCTCGGAGCCGTACCGTCACCGCTACCCGCACTGTTGGCGATGTGGTACCGAGCTCGTCTTCCGCCTAGTCGACGAGTGGTACATCAGCATGGACCAGCTGCGGCACATGGTGATGGACGTGACGCGCCAGATTCGCTGGATCCCAGATTTCGGTCTCGATCGCGAGCTCGACTGGCTGCGCAACATGCGCGACTGGATGATCTCGAAGAAGCGCTACTGGGGCCTGGCGCTGCCGATCTGGTACTGCGACGACTGTCAGCGATTCGACGTGATCGGCGGCCGCGACGAGCTGCGCGAGCGCGCCGTCTCTGGTTTCTCGGAGTTCGAGGGTCACTCACCCCATCGGCCCTGGATCGATCGCATCAAGATCGCTTGCCCGAGCTGCGGCAAACCGATCGGCCGCATTCCCGACGTCGGTAATCCGTGGCTCGACGCCGGCATCGTACCGTTCTCGACGCTGCACTACCGCACCAATCCGGACTACTGGCGCACCTGGTTCCCGGCCGACTTCATCACCGAGAGCTTCCCGGGCCAGTACCGAAACTGGTTTTACTCGCTGCTGGTGATGAGCACCGTGCTCGAAAATCGCCTGCCGTTCAAAACCATCCTGGGCCACGGCACCGTGCGCGGCGAAGACGGCCGGCCGATGCACAAGAGCCTCGGCAACGCCATTGACTTCAACGACGCCGCCGAGCGGGCGGGCGCCGACGTCATGCGCTGGATCTTCTGCCTCCAGAATCCGGCCGCTAATGTCAACTTCGGCTGGAAGCCGGCCGACGAAACGAAGCGACGCCTGCTCAAACTCTGGGACAGTTACCGCTTCTTCGTGCTCTATGCCGCGGCCGAGCAGTGGCGACCGGATTCGACCGCGCCAGCCGTGGCTGAGCGCAGCGAGCTCGACCGCTGGCTGCTCTCGCGTCTGAACACGCTGGTGCAGACGGTGGGTGATCGGCTCGACGACTTCGACGCCATGACTGCCTCGCGGGCGATCGAAGACTTCTTCGACGACCTCAGCAACTGGTACATCCGACGCAGCCGCACCCGCTTCTGGGCGCCTGGCAGCACGGCCGACGCGGCGGCGATGTCCACACTACACGACGCGCTGGTGACGCTCACCACATTGCTCGCGCCGTTCCTGCCGTTTCTCGCGGAAGAGATCTATCAAAACCTGGTGCGCAGCGTGGATGCCTCGGCTCCCACGAGCGTGCACCACACCAGGTATCCATCGGTAAACGAAGGTCTGCGGGATGCGCAGCTCGAGCGCTCGATGGACCTCACCCGCCTGGTCGTCAGCCTGGGGCACGCCGCCCGCAAGGGAGCCGGGGTGCGCCTGCAGCAACCGTTGCCCGCCGTCCGCGTGGCTGGCGGCTCGACCTTCCGCGAGCTACCCGA
>VBGG01000404.1 GCA_005883405.1 Chloroflexota bacterium
CAGACTCGTGCTCCACGATGCCGACCTGCGCCAGGCGCTGGGCGTGGCCGCCAGGCGTCGCGCGGAACAATTCAGCTGGCAGCAGACCGCGTCGGCGATCGAGGCAGTGTGCCTGCGTCTGGCCGAAACGCCTTCATCAGCGCCCGTTGCGTGACCCGCGCCGCCGACGGCCAGTCAAAGCCTGCCGCGCGGCATGGTCCCAGCGCACGCAGCGAAGGATCGTCGAAGGCCCGCTCCAGACCTCGAGCTATCGACCTTACGTCAAGTGGATCGATGAGCACGCCGGCGTCGCCGACGATCTCGGGCAGCGAGCCGCGATCGCTTGCGACCAACGGCGCGCCGCACGCCAGCGCCTCGAGCGCGGGCATGCCGAACCCCTCGTACAGGCTGACGATGGCGACGCAACCGGCGCCACTGTACAGCGCCGCCAGGTCCTGATCGGGGACGTACGCCAGGCGACGCACGCGCTGGTCGAGGCCTGCGTCGACGATCGCGCGTTCCACTCGGCTTGCGCCTGAGGTGGCCATCCCACCAAGCACGAGCTGGGTGTCGCGCGGCAGTCTGGCGCCGGCGAACGCCCGAATGAGGCGTGGCAGATTCTTGCGGGGTTTGATCGTTCCCAGGTGCAGCACATAGCTCTCGTGCAGACCGTAGCGGGCGCGCACGCGGGCGATGTCGGTGGATGCCGCGGGCTTGAAGCGCTGGTCGACCGCGGGGTACGCCACGTCGATGCGTGACGGGTCGGCTGCATACAGACGCACCAGGTCGCGCTTGCTGCTCTCGGAGATGGTGAGCAGGCGGGTGGCGATTCGCACGTGGCGACGGATGGCCCATTCGACGTACAGCCATTCGAGAACGCCGTGCGCGCGCGGAAAGAAGCGGTGGCCCACGTCGTAGACCACCACCACGGAACGCCACGGTGTCACCAGCGGGAGCACGTGACTGGGCACGAAGAGCACGTCGGGCGGGCTGATGACCATCTCTGTCGACAGGCCGAGCTGGGTCCACAGGCGGGGCAGCCGGATCAGCTTCGTCGTCATGCGCGGACCGAGCGGCAACAGGCCGTCGGGCAGCGGCTGGCTTAGATACAGCCGATACGCGTTTCGCTGGTCGTGCGCGAGGAGCTCACGGAGCACGTGCAGCGAGTAATTCTCGGTACCGGTGCGCTGCGCGCGCGTGACGCGGCTCGCGTCCACTCCGACGAGCACGAGCCGAGGATAGTCGAGATACCATCCCGAGCATGGTGGGCCAGCCGCTGACGCTGAACGTGCTCGACCTGTCCCAGAATTGGGACACCAACACGCCGGGCTTCGCCCGCTACGACGGGCCGACCATCAAGTGGGTCAAGCGCGTGGCCTTCGAGGGCGTCGGCGGCATGGAGATCACCTCGACGCTGATGGAGTTTCTGGTCGGTCCAGCGTGTGTCGTCGATCTGCAGAAGATGGGTGTCGGCGACTATCAGATCTACGGGCCTTCGCAGTTCGAGGAGTGGGAGCGGCGGACCGGTATCACGATCGAGCGCGGTGACATTCTGGTCATCCACACCGGGTACCACCGCTTCTATCCATCCAACTGGACGGCAGAGTGTGGGCCGATCGAGCCTGACGAGACGCGCTACTTCATCAAACACCCGGGCCCGACACGGCAGTTCGCCGATTGGGTCAAGTCACGCGGTATCCGCTGGCTGGCCGTCGACGCGGGCAGCGCCGATCATCCGATGAACACGGTCATTCGCCAGGTTCGGCCAGACCACGCCAGGAAGTGCGCGGCAGCGCTCGGCCGACCGCTCGAGGAGGTCTGGCCCGACGACGACATCCAGGTCATGCACTACGACCTGTTCCCGCACGAGATCATCCACATCGAGAACGCGGGCGGTCAGATCGACCGTATTCTCGACCAGCGCGTGACCGTCGGCTGTTTCCCGTGGCGCTTCATGGGCGGCGAGGCCGCCTTCTGCCGCTTCGTGGCCTTCATGTAGCTGTCAGCTATCAGCTGTCAGCTGTCAGTGGTCAGCTCTGCCCCTGCGCAGGACACTGCACGCAAGAGATCCTGGGAAGCTTCAGTGGCGGCTACTAAGCTGATAGCTGACAGCTGATGGTTGAAAGCTCGGTCGTTCGTCGCAACGTCTACATCGACTCCGTGACTCTGCTGCAGGTCAGCGCCGACGTGCTCGGACTGCCAGGCGTGGAAGACGCGGCGCTGGTCATGGCGACCGAATTGAATCGCCAGGTGCTGCGCGACTCGGGCCTGCTCATCGGTGAGGCGCAGGTCGCTGGAGCGAACGACCTGGTGATCGCTGTCCGTGCGGCCGACGACGACGCGGCGGCGGAGGCGCTCGCCACCGCCGAGCGACTGCTGTCGCAGCGGCGCAGCTCGCAAGACCAGCGCGCCGAGATGCATCCACGGTCTCTGCGCGCCGCGCACCGCGCCGATCCAGACGCGCGCCTGGCGGTGATCTCCGTCCCGGGCGCATTCGCGGCCGGCGAAGCGCGCCAGGCGCTCGCCGATGGCCTCAACGTGTTCCTGTTCTCGGACAACGTGTCGCTGGAAGACGAGGTCGACCTGAAGCAGCGCGCGCGCGAGCGCGGTCTGCTGGTGATGGGCCCCGATTGCGGCACGGCCATCCTGAATGGTGTCGGTCTCGGCTTCGCCAACGTCGTTCGCCCTGGCCACATCGGCCTGGTCGGTGCTTCAGGCACCGGCTTGCAGGAGCTCGCCTGCCTGCTGCACCAGGCGGGTGAAGGCATCAGCCACGCCATTGGCACAGGCAGCCACGACCTCACGTCCGCGGTGGGCGGAATTACCACATTGCAGGCGCTCGAATTGCTGCGCGACGACCCTCGGACGGTAACGATCGTCCTGGTGTCAAAACCGTCCGATCCAGCGGTGGCCGAGCGGGTCATGGAAGCAGCCGCGGCGACGCGCAAACCCGTGGTGGCGCGCCTTATCGGCGCACGGGTCACCGCGCTCGAAGGCGTTCAGATCGCCAGCAATCTCTACTACGCGGCCCGGCTGGCCGCGTCGGCGAGGGCGACCTGGACGGGTGTTTCGCCCGAAGATCTGCCGCGCGTCCGCCTGGGCGAACAGCAGCGCCAGGTGCGTGGCCTGTACTGCGGTGGGACACTGTGCCATGAGGCGCTCGCGGCGATGGCCGAGCCCGCGCTCCATCAGTTCATCGATTTCGGCGACGATCAGTACACCCGCGGCCGGGCCCATCCGATGATCGACCCGACATTGCGCAACCACGCGATCGTCGAGGCTGGCGGCGACCCGCGCGTGGCCGTGCTGCTCCTGGACTTCATCCTTGGACTTGGCGCACACGTCGATCCTGCCGGGGCTGCCCTGCCAGCAATCCGCGAGGCCCAGGCCAAAGCGTCAACAGATGGCCGCCACCTGACCGTCATCGCCCATGTGGTCGGCACCGATCACGATCCCCAAGATATGGCGCGCCAGGAGGCGACGCTGCGGTCCGCGGGCGTACACCTGCTCGCCTCGAACTATCACGCGGCAGTCGCCGCTAGCCTCCTGTTGGAAGGGGTAGCTGCCTGACGCTGCTGGACCACAGCCTGCGCGCGCTGAGTGTTGGAGCGCCGCTCTTCGCGGACACACTTGCCGCGCAGGGCGTTGCCGTCGAGCGCGTGGATTGGCGACCGCCAGCCGAAGGTGACCCGGAGCTGGCGGGCTTGCTGGCTCGTCTGTGGGACCCGGCAGTCGACGCGGCAAACGAGGTCGCGCTGCAGCGTGTTTTGCAGGCGCAGCAGGTGCTGGTCGACGTCAGGCCGGCTGGCGAGGTTGCCGCGGCGGTGGGCGCTCTGCTGCACGAGGGGCTGGCAGCGGACGAACGGTCGGCCGAGCAGATGGCGGCGCGCGGCGACGTGCGCTTCGAGCCGTGTCATCATCACCAGGCGGTCGGTCCGATGGCCGGTATGACCACGTGGTCGATGCCGGTGCTGGTCGTCGAGAACCGCGCCGCGAATAACTTCGCGTATTCAATCCTGAACGAAGGCCTCGGGCGCGTTCTGCGCTACGGCGGACTCGGGCCAGACGTGCTCGAGCGCCTGGACTGGATGCGGCGCGTCCTGGGCCCGGCGCTCGGCGCGGCCCTGCGCAGCATGTCTGATGGGATCGATCTGCGAGCGCTCATTGCCCAGGCGGTGCACATGGGCGACGAGGGCCACAACCGTAACCGCGCGGCCAGCGCGCTGTTGATCAAGGCGGTCGCCCCGCGCATCGCCGAGCTGGACACGCTGGATGCCAAGCAGCGCCGCGGAGTGCTCGAATTCGCCGCGGGCAACGAGCACTTCTTCCTGAACGTCGGTATGGCGGCCTGCAAGGCGGCCATGGACGCCGCCCACGGCGTGGCCGGCAGCACGCTGGTGACCACCATGGCCCGAAATGGGACTGAGTTCGGCATCCGTGTGAGCGGTCTCGGCGAACGCTGGTTCACCGGCCCGTCACAGGTTCCGCGCGGCCTTTACTTCGCCGGCTACAGCGCCGACGACGCCAGTCCGGACATGGGCGACTCGGCCATCACCGAGACGGCTGGACTCGGCGGTTTCGCGATGGCGGCCGCGCCGGCCATCGTTCAGTTCGTGGGCGGCTCGCCTGCTGATGCCATCGCGCATTCGCAGCGTATGTACGAGATCACGATGGGCGAGAGCGCGGCGTACACCCTGCCGATTTTGAATTTCCGCGGCACGCCGACCGGTATCGACATTCGCCTGGTCGTGCAGACCGGCATCTTGCCGCAGATCAATACCGGCATCGCGTCGCGCCGGGCGGGCGTCGGCCAGATCGGCGCTGGCCTGGTCAACCCGCCCATGGAGTGCTTTACGGGTGCGCTCCGCGCCTGGCCGCTCGAGGCACAAGCCGCCTGAGTCGGTAGTGGTAGAGCCGAACGATTATCTTCCCCACTTGGGAAAGCGTTCGGCCTCGCGCGCGGCGGAGCCGAGACGCGCTAACGTGGCTCAGACGTTTGATGTTGAGCCTCGTCAAGGCGCTGTTCGCGTTGGGCCTGCTTGGCGTGCCGCTGGTGGTGATCACCACGCTGCCGCGTCTGTTCGAGCTCGCCGGCTCGGTGCCGTCGCCTCCAGCCGACACGGGTGTTCTTGCACCCTCGCCCGCCTTCCGGCTGGTCGAGACTCCCACGACGGGTAGCCGCTCGCGCTTCGCACCCTTGAACGAAACTCCACCCCCGACACTGGCGCCGCCCGATGCCACCGCGACGCCCGTGGCGACGCCGCGTCCCGCGCCGACCGGCGAACGCATCGTCATCGGCAACACCGGCGGCCGCGGCGCAGTCCTGCGTGCCGACCCAGTCACGGGCCGACCGGTCGCCGCGCTGCGGGAACAGCAAGTACTCGACGTACTCGAACGCCGCAACATCCCCGGCAGCGGTGATTGGGTCCGCGTGCGCACGTCGGACGGACAGGAAGGCTGGGTGACCGGCCTGGTCGCGCTGCTAGCCCCCGCGGCGAACTGACCGGCAAGAACGTGAGTTGGCGGATCGCTGTCGACACGGGCGGCACGTTCACTGACGTGGTGGCTTTCGAGGAAGACAGCGGCGCGGTGCACGCGACCAAGACGCCCAGCACGCCAGGCGATCCGTCCGTCGGATTCATGCATGGTGTGCATAAGATCGCCTATCTGGCGGGCTTCGACCTTCACGAGGTGACCGGCGTGTCGCACGGGACGACGGTGGCGACCAACGCCTTGCTCGCCGAGGAGGGTTCGTTTCCGGGTCTCGGCCTGATCGTGACGCGCGGCTTCCGCCACCTGCTCGAGATCGCGCGCCAGAGCGTACCCCAGGGGTATGGCAACTCGTACTTCTGGGTGAAGCCAGAACGCATCGTGCCGCTGCATCTGGTGCGCGAGGTGAGCGAGCGTCTCGACTTTCGCGGCCAGGTATTGACACCCTTCGACGAGCCCGATGCAGAGGCGGTAGCCAAGTGGTTCCGCGAGCGCGGCATCACGTGCATCGGGGTGTGCTTTCTACACGCCTACGCAAACGACGAGCATGAGCAGCGCATGCGCACCGTGCTCGCCCGAGTGCACCCGACGGCGAGCGTCTCGATCTCGTCAGAGGTGCTGCCCGAATACCGCGAGTACGAGCGCACGGTGACGACGCTGGTCGATGCGTTCGTAAAGCCGCGCGTGGCCAGGTACGTCAGCCAGATCGAAACGCGGCTGCGCGACGAGGTCGGCCCGACGACGCCGTTCTACATCATGAAGTCCAACGGCGGAGTCGTCTCCGCACGCGAGGTTGCCGGGCAGCCTATCGGCACACTGCTCAGTGGTCCGGCCGCGGGCGCGCTGGGCGCGGCGCTGCTGGCTCAGGCGGCAGGCTTCGAACGGGTTCTGACGCTGGACGGTGGTGGCACCAGCACCGACGTCGCCGTTGTCGAGCACGGCGCGCCGCATGTCACGACCGACGGGCGGGTCGGCCGGCACCCCGTCAAAGTTCCGATGACGGACGTGGTGACGGTGGGCGCGGGCGGCGGCTCGATCGCCAGGCGCGCGCCCGACGGGCGGCTCAAGGTTGGGCCCGACAGCGCCGGCGCCGACCCTGGCCCGATGTGTTACGGGCACGGCGGCCGCGTCCCGACGGTAACCGACGCCACACTCGTGCTCGGGCGAATTCCACCGCACTTGCTCGGCGGCGAGATTCCGCTCGACGTGCACCTCGCTGAGCAAGGCATCGGCGAGCTGGCCGCGTCGATCGGGCTCAGCACCGAGCGCACCGCGGCAGGCGTGCTCGAGATCGCCGCCTGGAACCAGGCCAACGCCGTGCGCCAGGTCACGGTCAGACGCGGGCTGGACGTGCGCGACTACGTGCTGGTCGCGTTCGGCGGCTCGGGGCCGCTGCAGGCGGGCAGGCTCGTCGACATTCTCGGGCTGAAGGCGGCGCTGATCCCGCCGGACCCGGGCAACGTCTCGGCATTCGGCTTGCTGACCGTCGACATCAAAAACGACTACGTCGTGACCGCCGTGCAGCGCGACGAGGCGCTCGATCTGGAGCGCGTCAACGGCCATTACGCGCGACTGGAAGACCAGGCCCGCGTGGCGCTCGCCGCCGAGGGCTTCGCGGTCGCCGAGATGCGCCTGAGCCGATCGGCGGACATGCGCTACTTCGGCCAGGCATGGGAGGTGCGGGTCGAGGTCCCGTGCGGGCCCGTCGACCGATCAGTGGCCGATCTGGCCGTTCGGCGGTTTCATGCTGCGCACCAGCAAACGTACGGCTACTCGTACGCCGAAAGCCGCGACCAGCGCATCGAATGGGTGAACTTTCGGGTCGTCGGCATCGGACCACTGCGACGACCAGTCATCCAGACGCGAGCGCGCTGTGCCCTGGCTGGCGTTGAGCGAGCCCAGTCCGGGTGGCGCCGCGTGTACTTCGAGAGCGGCTTCACCGACACGCCGATCTATGCGCGAGCGCGTCTGCAGCCTGGTGACTGCCTCGACGGCCCCGCCATCGTCGACGAGTTCGGCTCGACCACCGTCGTCTTCCCCAGCCAGCAGGCTCGCGTCGACGAGTACGCGAACCTTGTACTGGCAAAGAGTCGATGAGCCCGCCATCGCCTCTCCCTTTGGGAGAGGCCGCGCCCAGCGCGGGTGAGGGTGGCGTAAAGGCGTCGCGCGTCAGCGGCGAGCGCACCCTCACCCCAGCCCTCTCGCAGAGGGAGAGGGGGCACCCCTCGTAGGGGGATGAACGCCTCGGTCGATCCGATCGTGGTCGAGATCGTGGAGGGCACGCTAGCCTCGGCGGAGGCGGAGGTCGAGGCGGCGATCGAGCGGACCGCGCGCTCGCCGATGATCCGTGAGGCGCGCGACTTTCGCGCTGGCATCCACGACCGGCACTGCCGCAAGCTGACCGGACGGTCGTACTCGGCCCTGGTACAGCCGATCGTGCGCGATTTCCCGATCGCGACCATCCAACCCGGCGACGTCTTCTTCCACAACGACGTCTACCAGTCCGAGGGCGGGATCGGGCACCTGCCGGACCTGTGCGTCACCGTGCCCGTCCACCACGACGGCGAGGTCGTCGCCTTCGTGCAGGCCTTCGGCCACCACGACGACATCGGCGGCTGCGTACCAGGCTCGATGCCCAGCCACGGCACGTCCTTCTTTCAGGAGGGCCTGATCGTCCCGCCTGTCCGACTGTATGCGGCAGGCGAGCCCAACGCCGATCTGCTGCGTGTGATGGTGCGCAACTCGCGCCTGCCCGACAGCCTGCGCGGCGACCTGGACGCCGAAGTGGCTGCCTGCCGCATGGGCGCAGAGCGGGTCGCCGAGCTGTTTCGCCGCTACGGACGCGAGACCGTCGAGAGCGCCTTCGAGGCGATCCTGACGCGCACCACGGCCGTGTTCGAGACCGAGCTGCTGAGCAAGATTCCCGAGGGGATGTACGTCTGGGAAGACTACGCCGAGCATGACGGCGTCGATCCGCCGCGTCTACACACGCAGCGCATGACGCTGACCAGGTCCGGCCCCAGATTGATCATCGATTTCTCGGGCACCAGCGCCCAGGCGCGCGGGCCAATCAATCATGCCGGTAACTACGCCGAGGGCGTGTTCCTCAAGAAGTGGCTTGCGCCCATTCTGCGCAACCTGGCGGAGTCACCCGAGCGCATGGCGGAGCTTGACGTGAACGAAGGCGTCGTGCCGCTCATCGAGCTGCGCTTTCCGCCGCCAGGCACGTTGTTGACGCCGGTTTTTCCGGCGCCAGTGAACGCCCGCACCTTCGTCATCCTGCGACTGCTCGGCATTCTGGCGGGCGTGCTGGCCAAGGCGACCGGCGGCAACATGCCCGCCGACCAGGAGACCATCCGCTACACCGGCTTTCACGGCCTCGATGCCGAGGGCCAGCCGTACCTCATGCGCGAGGTGCTCGGCGGCGGCTCGGGCGGACGACCCTGGGCCGACGGGTCCGACACCATCCACGTCGTGCCCGACTCCAAGAACCTGCCCGTCGAGTTCACCGAGACGCGCTTTCCGCTGCGCGTCGAGACGCTCGCGCTGGCGCCGGATTCGGGTGGGGCAGGAAAACGTCGCGGCGGGCTGGGCTATCGCAAGGAGATCCGCGTCCTTCGGGATGCCCAGTTTTTGTCGGTGGCAGACCGTTCCATCTTGAGCTGCTGGGGCCTCAAGGGTGGTCGGGCAGGCAGGCCGTTTCGGGTCACGCTCGACCCGGGCGGCGCGAGCGAACGCCAGCTCGAGGGGCTTGTGGACGACGAGCCCATCCCAGCTTCGACGCTGGTTCGCATCGACACCACCGGCGGGGGTGGCTGGGGCGATCCGCTCGAGCGTGAACCCGAGCTCGTGGCGCTTGACGTGACGCAGGGCAAGGTGAGCGCGGCGTCGGCGCGCGATGACTACGGCGTGGTGCTGCTCTCGACTGCTTCCGAGTGCATCGTGGACATGGAAGCGACGGAACGCCTGCGTGACGAGCTTCGTGCGGAACGTGGCTCGCTGCCGTTCTTCGATCGCGGGCCCGGCTACCGCCAGCTGAGCGGGCGGGACTTCGCCGAAGTCGACTTGCTCTAGCCGCTTATCCGCCTGAGATCGGCGGCTTGTACATCACGTCGGGCGGCGCGGTGGGCACGGGCAGGGTCATGCTGTACAGCAGTGCGACGCCGGCGATCACGATTGACGCCGCAAGAACGATCAGCACGCTGGTCGCAAAGCCCTTCGTGAAATACGGCATGCGCAGCATGACCTGCGCGAAGGCAACGCCACCCAGCACACCACCGACTCCCAGGATGACAAAGCCCCCCACGGTGGGTGCCTGGGCCAACCCGAGCAGCATGATCGGGATGCTGACCACCAGCAGAAGTACCCACCACACGATGTCGCCGCCGAAGAAGCGCTCTTCATCGCGGACCTTCTCGACTTGAATCGGCGGGGCTTCTACGGCCATCGTGGTCTCACGTCACACAGTGTAGTCGCGGCTAGTGGCGGACGACGACGAGGCGATCCTGGCCGCTCTTGGCGGCCCAGACTTCACCCGCACGGCCATTGATCTGACGGATATCAGCGTGGTTCAGCGGCATGACGAAGGGTTGAAAGCTCTGCGTCCCAGGATCAAAGTGGACGAGCGCATTGGTCCCCCAATCGCTCAGCCACACCCCATCCTGCTCGTCCACGTAGACGGCGTACGCATGTGGGTCATTGCCCGGCAGCTTCCACTCGCTCCACTCGCCGGTGAACGGGTCGTAGCGCCCCACCTGGCCCGCGTTCCACTCGCTGACCCAGATGACGCCGCGCGAGTCAGTCCACACCCGCCGCGCACCCTGATTCGGAGTCGGCGGATCGACCGGCGTTGCCTGGCCGTTCTCCAGGTTGATCTCGGCGATGTGGCTGCCGGCCAGCGAGGCGTAGAACACTCGCGAGCCATCCGGCGTGGCGATGATGCCGTAGGCGCCAGGACCGCGCGGCGCATCGAAGACCTGCACGTCACCCGAGGTCGGATCGACGCGACCATAGACGCCGCTCTGGCCGGTGAACCACAGCACGCCGTTGCGGTCGAAGGTTGCGGTGTTCAGGTTCGCATTTCGCCCCGGCAGCGGAAACACCCGAACTTCGTCGGTCCGCGGATCCACCCGCACGATGGCATTCTGGCCACCGTCCGTGATCCAGGGCGCGCCGTCGGGCCCGACGATCACGCCGTGCGGCGCCGACCGCTGTCCGAGCGGAATCTGGCGCACCTCGCCGGTGTTCGAGTCGAGCCAGCCGAGGTAGCCTGCCGCCTGGGCGGTGAACCACACTCCGCCATCGACGGCGGGTGCGACGTCGTGGGGATGAGAACCGGCCGGAACGGAATACTCCTGGACGACAGGCTGCGCCGCCGCCGGCACGGCCGTAAGCCACAGCGCACTCAAAGCCAGGAGGCGCAGCAGGGTACGCACGAGCGTATTGTCGCACGTTGGGCAGGGCGTGAAATCATGGCGTGTATGGACCTGTTGATGGTGGCCCGCGAAGCGCCCGACCTGGCGCCGACCCCACGCGAAATCGACGATCCGGCGCGTGCGCGCCAGTTGCTGCCGAAGCTGCCGCACGGCCCCCAAATCGCCCCGTTGCTGGCCCGATTGGCGCTCGGCGTGCTCATCCTCGCCCGGGGACTCGACCGCGGAGCCTCGCGCGCCGCGATCGGCGTCTCGATCCAGCGCGCCCGCCCGCGCGGGGTCGTCCTGCTGGGACACGAGGTGGGACGCGACCTGCTCGGCGAAGGACTGCCGTTGGCGGGCGGCATCCGCGAGCTGCACAGCCGGCCGATCGCGGCGCTGGGTCAGGCTAACGCGGCCGAGACGGAGCGGATTCTGATGGAGGTGTGCCAGCGAACCGGCATCGCGTGGGCGCCACCGTCTGCCCGGGCGGCACCAGCGCGAGCCGTCGTTCGCGCCGAGGAAGTCGAAGCTCAGGCAGCCAGCCTGATCGAGAAGCAGCGGTGGCAGGCGGCGGTCGACGCCTTGCGCAATGGCGAGCCGCTCGGACCGCGCGGCACGAACATGCTCGGTCGCGCGTTACTTCAACTTGGTGATAAGGAGGGCGCCCGCCACGCCTTCGAGCGCACGCTCGCGAGCGAGCCCGACAACCGCATCGCCTTGCGGCAGCTCGAGGCGTTGGGGACGTAGACACAGCCCAGGAGTGATCCGCTCGTTCGCGGTCGACGGTCGAAGAGCAAACTGCACTTGCCCCCAGTGGGGACCCAGCGCCTCGCGGGCGAATGCGCCAGATTGGCCCCCGGCCCGAATTGTCGCATGGCTCGCGGCGCCGACAACGTTCGCCTATCGCAGCGGCAGTTGCTCGGTGGCTCACGGGCGGCCATGCGACAGACTGCCCGGAGGGGACCATTTCGGCGGTTCTCA
>VBGG01000407.1 GCA_005883405.1 Chloroflexota bacterium
GGAATTTCGGGACGGACCGCGCAGACTGCGCCGACCGGAGCCCAGAATGAAGAGATTGCAGTCCCTGTTTGCCCGTCCGATTGTGCGTATCGTCTGCCTGCAGATTCTGGTGGCGATCGCGGTGGCTCTGATTCTGCTTCGCAATCAGGAGCGGTTGACGGCCCACAGTGGCGCGCAACAGATCGCCGCGAGCGAGGCCGCCGGGGTGATCAGGAATGGGGACGCGCGCACGATCACGGTCCAGGCGGACCACGGGTATCTCAAGACAGACAGCGCCGAATTCGTCTTCGTCAAGGATCATGAGGCGTCGGTGCCGCAGATGCTGGCAACCCTGGGGGTGACGCCCAGCGAGATGGGCGCCGTGACGTACAAGGTCGAGGAGGGCGCGCCCATCGCCTGGGGTGAGGTGATTCCGACCCTGGTGCTGACGCTGCTGGTGCTGGGTGTTTTGTTCGTGACGCTGCGCCGCAACGGGCATGGGCCGGCCATGGGCTTCGGCCGCAGCCGCGCGCGCCGCTTCGTCGGCCAGGCACAGAACGTGACGTTCGACGATGTCGCCGGCGCCACCGAAGCCAAGGAGGAGCTGATCGAGATCGTCGAGTTCCTCAAGTCGCCCGGGAAGTTCGCGGCGATGGGCGCGCGCATCCCAAAGGGTGTGCTGCTAGTCGGGCCGCCAGGCACGGGTAAAACGCTGATCAGTCGAGCCGTCGCTGGCGAAGCAGGTGTGCCGTTCTTCAGCATCTCGGGCTCCGAATTTGTCGAGATGTTTGTCGGTGTAGGCGCCAGTCGCGTGCGCGACCTGTTCGAGCAGGCCAAGCGCCAGGCGCCGAGCATCATCTTCATCGACGAGATCGACGCGGTCGGTCGCAAGCGCAGCGCTAGCCACGGTGGTGGCGCCCACGATGAGCGCGAACAGACGCTCAACCAGATCCTGGTCGAGATGGACGGCTTCGAGGGCACTCGCCACGTAATCGTCATCGCCGCCACGAACCGCCCGGACGTGCTGGATCCGGCCCTGCTGCGGCCCGGCCGATTCGACCGTCAGGTAACGCTGGCCAACCCGGACGTGCGGGAGCGCACGGCCATCCTCGAAGTACACGCGAAGGGCAAGCCGATCCAGGGCGGCGTCAGGCTCGAGACGCTGGCGCGCTCCACGCCCGGGTTCTCGGGCGCCGATCTGGCCAACCTGGTCAATGAGGCAGCCATCCTGGCGGTGCGCCGCAGCCAGTCGGCGATTGGTATGGGCGAGTTGCAGGAAGCCATCGATCGCGTGATCGGCGGACCTCAGAAGAAGGCGCGCGTGATGTCAGAGCTGGAGCAGCGGCGAACGGCGATCCACGAGGGGGGCCACGCCGTCGTCGGTCGCTTCAGCGAAAACCACGATCCGGTGCACAAGGTGACGATCGTGTCGCGTGGACGCATGGGTGGCTACACGCGGTTTCTGCCCGAAGAGGATCGCCACTACATGACGCGGGCTGGCTTCCAGGCGATGATTGCCTCCGCGCTGGGTGGCTGGGTAGCCGAGCGTCTGATCTTCGGCGACGTGAGCACCGGCGCTTCGAACGACATCGAGAAAGCCACCAGCATCGCGCGCAATATGGTGACCACCTACGGCATGAGCGACAGCCTCGGGCCGCTAGCGCTCGGACAACGCGATTCGGGCGATTTTCTTGGAGCTCAGGGTGAGACGCAGACCTACTCGGAGCGGGTGGCGGAAGCCATCGATGCCGAGGTTCGGGCGCTCATCGAGGCGGGCATGCTTCAAGCAGAAGACATCCTGATTCGCTACGGTGACGTGCTCGACGCGCTGGCCACGCGACTGCTCGAAGATGAGACTATTGAAGGTGAGGATCTCGAGCAGGTCTTCCAGAGCGGTGGCGACGCCTCGAACGGCGTGGTCACGCCGCTGCCGCGCATCCGCCAGCAGCGGCAAGGCTCGACGAACCTGCGGCCCCTGCCGCGGGTCGCGAGTGGTCTGGCGAGTACGCTGACAGACGGTACCGAGTAAAGGCGTCGACGCGGAGCCGCTTCTCCGAGGAGTCGCCGCAGGGACGCGGTGCGCTGAGCCCTGGGGAGACCCCTCCAGAGACGCGGTAATCAGAGCCCCACACAGGACCCTGCTGGGGCACTCACTCAGATCGTTCTGCCGCGGCTGACGATCAGGTTGTAGATCGCCACGGCGCACGCTGTTCGCACCTTGTGTGCCACACCTGTCTGTGGCGCAGAAGTTGATACGCTCAGCAGACGTGCCTCGACTGACGGGCAAACGCGCGCTCCTCGAGCAACTGGTCGCCGATGGTGTGACGTACATCTTTGGCAACCCTGGCACCACCGAGCAGGGCTTCATGGACGTCTTGCAGGACTATCCACAGGTGCAGTTCATGTTGGCCCTGCACGAGGGCGTGGCCGTATCGATGGCCGACGCGTATGCACGGATCACCCGTCGCCCCGCATTCGTCGAGCTGCACATTGCGCCGGGCCTTGGCAATGGCATGGGCATGATCCACAACGCGCGGATCGGCAAGACGCCGCTAGTGATCTACGCGGGCCAGTCGCCGAGCAACGTGCTGCTTCAGGAGCCGCACCTCTCGGGTCCACTGGTCGACATGGCACGGCCCATCACGAAATGGGCAGCTCAGGTCGAGCACGCCCACGATGTCCCGCGTGCATTGCGGCGCGCCTTCAAGATCGCCGCCGAGCCGCCTCAGGGCCCGGTGTTCCTGGCCCTGCCGATGGACGTGCTGGACGCCGAGGCCGAGGTCGAGATCGCGCCGACCACCTATACCAACTGGCGCGCGCGACCAGACGCCGCGGGTCTGGCCGAGCTGGCCGACGTGCTCGCCGCGGCAAAACGGCCCATGCTGATGGTCGGCGACTCGGTCGCGTTGGCCGACGCTCAGGCAGAAGTCGCCCGTGTCGCTGAGCTGCTGGGCGCACCGATGTTCGAGTGCTGTGCGTCTGAATTCAACGTGCCCGCCTGCCATCCTCTCTATCTGGGCAGCGTCGACTTCGTTTCGCCGAAGAACATTCGCTCAACCCTGGCCGATTGCGACGTTCTGTTCGTCGTCGGCGCACCGGTGTTCCAGCTGATCTTCCCCGAGCCAGACGAGCCAGCCATCCCGCCAGGCACCAGACTGCTTCAGCTGGACTGTTTCACGCACGAGATCGGCAAGAACGTGCGACCCGAGATAGGGCTGCTCGGCGATCCCAAGTCGGGTCTGGCCGAGCTCGAGTGCCTGATCCGCGAGCGCATGACGGGTGCCGCGCTGCAGGCGGCCACTGAGCGGCGCAAGAGCGCCGAAGCCAGAGTGGCGCAGGAGCACGAGCGCTACTGGATAAACGCGCGTAAGAACTGGGACGCGTCGCCCATCAGCGGACCGCGGTTGATGCACGAGATCAAACGCGCGCTGCCGGAGCAGTCACTGGTGTTTTCCGAGGGGGTGACGAATACCAAGCACGTCGAGATGGCGATCGCCCCGTGCGAACCGGCGCAACTGGTGAAGGTGCGCGGCGGGGGTATCGGGCCGGGCCTGCCGGGCGCGCTCGGCGCCGCTCTGGCGCGCGCGGACCGCAAGGTCGTGGGTATCGCGTCGGATGGTGCGGCGATGTACAGCATCAGCGCGTTGTGGACGGCCGCGCACCACAAGATCCCGGTGAGCTTCGTCATGCTCAGCAATCGCGCCTATCGCATCTTGAAGCTGAACATGATCGACTATCTCGGACCAGCTGCTAGGGGACGCGAGTTCGTCGGTATGGACCTGGTCGAACCCGAGCTGCGCTTCGACCGGCTGGCGGAGGCCATGGGCGTACCCTCGCGGCGCGTTGACAGGCCGCAAGACCTCGCTCCTGCGCTCGAGGAGGCCGTCGGCCACCAGGGGGGACCGTTCCTGCTCGACGTGGTCATCGAGGGCTCTGTGCCGAGCCGTTGACGGCTTGCCGAGCTAGTTGCCCGCGACGCTCAGAGGATCGGCTCGAGGTGCTGACGCGCTAG
The DNA here is from genome assembly GCA_005883405.1 of Chloroflexota bacterium. Lineage (GTDB taxonomy): Bacteria > Chloroflexota > UBA6077 > UBA6077 > CF-72 > CF-72. The sequence continues at coordinate 3,992 of VBGG01000407.1, forward strand.
CGCTGATAAGGTGCGACGAGACTCCCCCGGAGGGGACCCGACGATGGACCAATGGGCGGTGGCATAGACGAGCGGCGCACCGCGGCTGCGCGAAGGCGGGTCGCACGCGTGTTGGCCAACCGCTGCCGCGAGCTCACCGAACGGGTTGGCGCCCTAGAGGCTGAACGGCGCACCTTCGAGGAGTTTTTCGCGCGCGCTCACAACGAGGCGTGCGCCTGGCCAGAGCTGTACCAGGACTTCCTCGACGCCTTCGACCCCGCGTTACGTCGATCCAGAGGTGTGTACTACACGCCCGCCGAACTCGTCGGCGCCCAGGTTCGACTCGTCGACCACGTGTTGCGCGACGGCCTCGGATGCCCCGCTGGCTTTGCCGACGAGCGCGTGCTGATCGTCGATCCGTGCGCCGGCAGCGGCGCCTATCCGTTGGCGATTCTCGACCTCGTGGGCGAAGCCGCCGCGCCAGGCATTGTCCGGCGCATGCGCTTGTACGAGACGCTGCCCGGCGCGGCCTGCGCCGCCCGCGCCGCGGGTCTCGTGGTCGAAGAACGCGATGTGCTCTCGGCCTGTGAGGCGTTCGAGGCGCCGATCGTCGTTTGTCTCGGCAACCCGCCGTACGGTCGCCAACGCGGCGACGCAGAAACTCAGACCAATCTTGGCGGGCTCCATAGCAACACGCCCGGCGTGCACCTCAAGAACCTCCACAACGCGTACGTCTACTTCTGGCGTTGGGCTCTTCGACACGTGTTCGAGGCTCGAGCTGGCGCCGGCGTGGTGTGCTTCGTCACGGCCGCCTCATACCTGCGCGGCCCTGCATTCACGGGACTGCGCTGCAAGCTGCGGCAGCTGCTGGATGACCTGTGGATCGTCGATCTCGAAGGTGACCATCTGGCAGCGCGCAAGACCGACAATGTGTTCGCGATTCGGACGCCAGTCGCGGTCGCGCTGGGGATTCGGTACGCCGCCTCCAGGCCTGAAGTCCCCGCCGCCGTTCAGTACGCCAGGATCGCGGGCGATCGTCAGGCCAAGGTCGGGGCACTGCAACGGCTGCATTCGCTGGATGATCTGGCATGGCGCAGCGCCACCGCGGATTCCTTCGTGCCGCGGTCCAGCACCCCCTACGAGCGCTGGCCAAGGTTGACCGAGCTCTTCCCGTGGCAGGTGTCCGGGGCGCAGCTCAAACGCACGTGGCCGATCGGACCGACGCCTGAGGTGCTTCGCGAACGCTGGCGGCGGCTGCTTCTGCTCGCGCCCGAAGAGCGAGCCGCCGCGTTCAGGCAGACACGCGACAGGAATCTCGACTCCGCGCCCGCTGACCTGTACCAGGCCGACGCGCGCCTGAGGCCGTTGCGCGAGCTTGGCCCGGATGCCACCTGCCTCGAACCCGTGCGCTACGCCTACCGCAGCTTCGATCGCCAGTGGGTGTTGCCCGACGCGCGTCTGGGCGACTTCATGCGTCCCGTCCTGTGGCGGGCCGCCAGTCCGCGCCAGCTCTATCTGACCAGTTTGCTGACCAACGTGCTCGGACCCGGTCCGGCGGTGGTGGCGACGGCGCTCGTGCCGGACCTGGATCACTTCCGCGGCTCGTTCGGCGCCAGGGCAGTGATCCCGTTGTGGCGCGACGCGGCGGCCACCCGCGCCAATGTGGCCACGGAGAGCCTTGCGCGGCTCGCCGAGACGTACGGATTCCCCGTGGGCCCGCAGGCTCTCATGGCGTACTGCTACGGCCTCCTGGCGACGCGCGGATACACCACGCGATTCGCCGAAGAGCTGACGGCGCCCGGCGCGCGCGTGCCCATGACGTCAAGCCCCGCCCTGTTTCGCCGCGCCATGGCGCTCGGCCAGAGGCTCCTGGCGATTCATACGTTTCGGCTTGTTCCGCGCGGGGCAGCGCGGTGTCTGGCGCCCGTCGGCGGCGCTCATCCGCGGCACTTCACCTACGACCCGGACCAGCAGGTCCTTCAACTCGGCGATGGGCTATTTGGCCCGATCTCCAGGGAGGTCTGGGACTACGCCGTTTCGGGGCTAGCGGTGGTGCGCTCGTGGGTTCGGCGGCGCATGCCGAAGAACGGGACATCTCTCCTTGACGCCATCGGCCCGCGGACCTGGACGGCAGTGCTCACGCGCGAGCTGCTCGAAGTGCTGTGGCTGCTCGAAGCGACGCTGGATCTCGAGCCCGCCCTCGACGGGCTGCTGGATGAAATTGTCTCAGGCGGCCTGTGCCAAGCGCGGCGCGTCGCTGGCCCCGAGCAAGGCCTCGACGGCCTCGGGGCGGAGCGGTCGGGAGAAGACGTAGCCCTGCCCCTGATCACAGCCGAGCTGCTGGAGGCGAGTCCACTGTGAGCGCTCCTCGATGCCCTCGGCGGTGGTGTGCAGGCCGAGCGCCCGCGCCAGGCCCACCACGGTCTTGACGATGGCCGAGTCGTGCTCGTCCAGTCCCAGACCGCTGACGAACGCGCGGTCGATCTTGAGTACGTCGATCGGGAAGCGCTTGAGGTAGGCGAGAGACGAGTAGCCCGTGCCGAAGTCGTCTACGGCGAGCTTGATACCCAGACTCTTCAGCGCATTCAACTTGAACACGGTTGCCTCGGGCTCCTGCATCACCACGCTCTCGGTGATCTCGAGCTGCAGGCGCGCTGGATCGATGCCCGAGGTGCGCACGGCGCGCTCGACGTCTTCGAGCAGGTCCGGGTCCTGGAGCTGGCGCGCCGAGAGGTTGACGCTCACGAACAGGTCCTCGGCGCCATCAAACTGTTCCTGCCACGCGCGCATCTGGCGGCAAGCCTCTTCCAGCACCCACGTGCCAATTGGCACGATCAGTACGGTGTCTTCGGCGAGTGGAATGAAATGGCCAGGCGCGATCAGTCCCTTCTCGGGATGCTCCCAGCGCACCAGCGCTTCGAGACCGGTGACCCGGCCGTCATTCAACGCGAAGATCGGCTGGTAGTGGACGCGCAGCTCGTTGCGTTCGATGGCGCGGTGCAGGTCGCTCTCGAGGTGCAGGTGTTCGGCGGGCAAGTGGCTCATGCGCGGTTCGAACACCGTGTAGCGCCCGCGTCCGCTGGCCTTGGCGCGATACAGGGCGATGTCCGCCTCGCGCAACAGGTCGCGTCCTGACTCGCGCACGGCCGATCCGCCCGAGATGCCGATGCTGGCGGAGGCGTACGTCTCCTGTCCCTCCACAATGAACGGCTCCCGCAGCGTGGACAGGATCCGCGCCGCGGCGTGCGTGGCATCGGCGGTCGCCGATTGGCCTTCGAGTAGCACGGTGAACTCGTCGCCGCCGAGGCGCGCGATGGTGTCGCTCTCTCGCAGGCAGCCGCGCAGCCGATGTCCGACCTGCACCAACAGCTCGTCCCCAGCGGAGTGGCCCAGACTGTCATTGACCACCTTGAAGCGGTCCAGGTCGATGAACAACACGGCCAGCTCCTGACCGTTTCGCTCGCCGCGGGCAATCGCGTGACCGATCCGATCGAGGAAGAGCGCGCGATTCGGGAGGCCGGTGAGCGAGTCGTAGAACGCGCGGTGGCGGAGCTGCTCCTCGAGGTTTTCGCGTTCGGCAGCGCGTCGAAGGGCGCCCGTGGTGTGCTCGGCCAGCTCGCGGGCGCGGCCCTCTTCGAGGGTGCCGAACCGGCTCGGGTCGAAGATGCGGCGCACTACGCATACGATGGGCTCGTCGGCGCCATCGTCGAGCGCAATGCCGAGGCTTGCGCCGTCCGTGGTGATTGCGACCCAATCATGCTCGTAGTCGTGGGCAGGCCGCCGCTCGACGAGGGCGCGGACCACCTCAGCGCCCGGGGCGGCGCCGAACGTCTCCTTATCGACGAGGGCTACCTCGCCGTCAGGACCGTGCCGCCAGAGACTGGCCGAATCGGCATCGAGCAGGCGTGCCGCGTGGGTCAGAAATGAGCGCAGCACGTCTTTGACCGCGGCGGCCGCCGCCAGGTCGCGGGCGAGGTCTGTCAAGCCCTGGCGGAAGCGGGCTTCGTCTTCGGCGCGTTCGCGCAACAGGCCGGCTTCAAATCTGGGGGCGACCGCCTGCGCCAGACCGCGCATGGCCTCACTCTGGATGCCGTCGAGGTGGTCGCCGTCGAGGCGCGGCCCGGCGAGCAGCAGTACCGCGCCGGTATCGAAGTGGTGGATCGGCGTGACGGTGACCTCGGTGGGACTCTGGTCGAGGGGTGAGCTGCTGTCCAGCCATAGCGGAAGCTGCCCGTCGGCGCCGAGCACTCGGCGCGAGGCGCTATTAGCCGGGGTGGTGTCGTCGTGCACAACGCAGGCTGCCCACTGAATCGGCAGCAGCTCGCGCGTTCGCTGCGTCAGCGCGCCGCCAAGATTTTCGAGTCCTTCCGCGTGACCAAGCGTGCTCGAGGTGCGCGACAGATAGAGCGGGCGGTAGAGCCATTGATCGAGCCGGTCGCGGGTCCATGCCGCGACGTGCGGTAAGGCAAGACTGGTCAGCACAACCGAAAGTAAGGCGGCCCCAGTCGCCGGCACACCGAGGGACTGGAGCGCGAGCCATGCGGCAAAGAACATTGCGACGGCAATGAGTGCGCCGCTGATGCGGAGCACCACGCGCCGCATGAGGACATCCAACCCGAAGACCTGGTGGCGAAGGATGGAGTAGGCAAAGCTCATCGGGATTGCCGCCACGGGCATAACGGTTACTTCCGAAGGCAGGGGTGGCTCCAGCCCGAACAGCCGCGGCAGTGCGTTGAAGACCAACGCGGGTCCAATGCCAATGGCGGTCCCGAACAGCAGAGGGGACATGAGCCGCCGATCGGCGTCGCGCGCGACCCGCATGCCGATCAGTACCACCGCGCCGATGCCGTTGAGCATCGCCGATACCCACGATGCTGTGTCGACAAAGGACGCAGAGCCATGTGCAAACACATCCGCGCCCGGAGTAGCCAGTGCCAAGCAAATCGCGCCGGCAATTACGGCCCGGGTGATTGTCGAGGCATGACGCACTCGGCGGGGGAAGTGGAGAAAAAGCCCTGATAGAGCCGCAGCCGCCAAGAGCGCCGCGGTTGTGGCCAGGTAACTCGCCCACGCACCGCCGAGCACTGCCGCGGGTGCAGCCACCAGGGTGGTGGCAAAGGATCCGCTCAGGAAAATGAAAAGCCTGCCAAGAGCCTGGTCCGCTGACCAGCGATAAACCAGGGCACCGAGAATTGAGAATAACGCGGCCCCGGCGGTCAGCAGCCCCAGCATGGACATCGAAGCATCCGCAACACGCGCCGTCCGCAGCGTGCCGCCAGTGCCTCGAAACGTCAGCTCGTGGACAGAGGCCGGAACATCGCGCCCTGAAAGATCGCCTGGATCTGCTCCATCGACGGCGAGGATTTCATCACTGGGCCGAAGGCCGTACCCCCATGCCGCACCAGACGAGACAACACTGGCGGCCACGGTCGATCCGTTCGAGGACGGGGCCAAGTGCACGCCCCACTCAACACCGGCCGAGGAAGCCCTGAAGGTGGCGCTGGCGAGGAACGCGACCCAAAGCCCAAGGCCGAGCCCGACCAGGGTTCGGCGGGACACGGAGCGGCGTCTCTGGGTCACGTTTTGCGCTTCCGTCTAGTTCCAGAAGCTCGTGGGCAGCACAGGTTGCTTGGTGTGCGCGGCCACTGTAAGGCCGGCAATGCCCAGGGCCACGGCGCTGCGAGCGATGCCGCTCAGGTTGAGGCGGTCGAGGAGTGACTCGGGGCTCTTCTCGGCCTCCGCCTTGAGCGCGGGGTCGTCCTGGATCTGACGCAGCGCTTCGAGAATCTCCTGTGCCTCGTCATGCTCCTGGTTGGTAGTGGGGTTCATCGTGAACTCTCCTTCGCAAGAGCTACCTTTCTTGCCGAGAATCGGCTGAAGGCGCGCGGGACCTTAGTCAGCAACGCGGCCCGAGGACAACCATTCGGTCCGATCGGCCGCCTGACTTAGCCCGATCGGACTATGCAGCCGTGGCTCAGGCGAGCAGTGCGCGCAGGCCGCCCACGTCGCAACCCAGCCCCTCGAGCGTGTCAAGGATCTGGACAGCCCGCAATCGCTCGGCCTCGGCGAGCGCCTGGGCCGCGGCCAATCCACCACCAGCCAGAATGCGCGCCCGCTCGTTCTGCTCCCAGGCAGAAAGCTCATCATCGACCAGCTCGCGCGGTGCGCCGCTCGAGCCGGTAAAGGCCAGCGGCACAGTGTGAGCGCCAGCGCGCACGTCGGCCTTGAGCCGCACCAGGCGGCGACCGAACTCACCCAGCAGGTCGACGATGCGCTCGTCGTCAGTCGCGGTGCGCGCGCCGAGTCGAGCGATGAGTGAGCCGAGCGGTCCGCTCTTGGCGGCTGCCTGGCGGTAGGCGGCCAGGGCGTCGATGCGCTGGTTGGGCGCCAGGTTCACCGCCTGGCCGTTCGCCGCGTGGGCGAATTTGTCGCCGAACAGCTTGCCGAGGGCGACGGCCGTCATGGGCGATGCACCGTCTTCGTCGACGCGCAAGGCAGCGACGCTGGCGAGCGTGAGCATTCCCGCGGCGGCGGTCACGAGCACGGCAGGGCTGGTGCTTGCTTCCGCGCCGGGATCAACGTCGGCGACGTCGTCCAGCACATCGGCGGCGGCCATCACCAGCTCGGCAGCCGCGGCAGGCCACAGCGCTGCCTGCCAGGCTCCGCCAGCGGCGATGCACGCACCTGGGACCAGCACGCACGTCAGCGAGTGCGGGCGCTCGGAAAGCAAGCCATCGCCCGCGCTCAGCGCACGGCTCGCCACCGTGGCGACCGGCCCACCGTATTCGTCCAACAGGCGCAGCACGCGCTCCGCCACGGCGGCGTGGACTTCGGCCGACGTTGGCCAGACTGCTCCGGACACGCAGTACCGGACTATACGTGAGGCTCTCGGCTGCGAGCGCACCCTCACCCCCCGCCCTCTCCCAGAGGTAGAGGGAGCATTTAATTGGCCGCGTCGCGGAGTGCGTAGTAGACGGGCTGGAGGCTGAAGTCCGGGTCAGCCACGCGGAACCAGAACCAATCCTGGTCGCGATTGGTCTCGTCGGGCCGCTTCCAGTACCAGACGTACATCACCTGCATCCAGGGCCACTGCTCGGCAGCACGCTCGAGGCCTCGAACCGTGTAGCGCGCCTGCAAACTGGGCGTTACCCGCCCGAATCGCTGCACGGCAAAACTCGGCGGGTTCACATTCCAACCAACTTCCGTGGCCCATACCGGTAGCTCCGCGTCTCCGTTCCGCTCCATCAGCTGGTGCACCAGCAGCGGCCGCGAGAACGTCACGTCGGAGCGATCCACCCGCGGGTCATCCGGACCGCCTCGCAATCCGTACGCCTGTACCGCGAGCACATCGAAGCTGCCGCGGATACCAGCGTCGTACAGCTGCTGCAAGTACACCAGCTCGTTGAGCGCGTCGGCGTTTTCGGTCAACGTCGGCGCCATGGCCGCCATGACCACCCGCGCCGCTGGGTCGGCCGCGCGAATGCGTTCGCTCGCGCCGCGCAAGAGCCGCGCGTAGGCCGCCGCGTCAGGCGGCCGGCGGCCCCACTCGGTCGAAAGGTTCGGCTCATTCCAGATCTGATAGGCGGCCACCCGCCCGCGATAGCGCGCCGCCACCTGGTCGACAAAATCCCAGTAATCGGCGAGCTGAGCTGGCGGGCTGAGGCCGTCGGGCGCGCCCGACGGCAACGCCCAGCGCGGACTGGTGTCCAGTCGCAGCATCACCTCCAGGCCCAGCGCCCTGGCCTGATCGACGGTTTCGTCGAATTTTGCCCAGGTAGACCCGCCGAAAGTCGGGTCAGTGTTCTGGCCTTTGGCAACCGGCTCAATCTGCTCCCAGGGCAGCTCCTGGCGGATCCACGTGACGCCGGCAGCGCGCACCAGCTCGAGGCTCCGTTGGCGTTTGTCGGACTCGACCTCCTGCTCCAGGAACATGTTCATGCCGACCGTCGGCGTCGTCCGCCGTGCTGAGCCTGCCGACGCGCCTGATACGGGAACGCCTGGCGCCGTCAGGGCCACCCAGCGGTGGCGAAGATCGATGCTCAGCGTGTCCAGCGACCCTGAGCTCGAGGCACTCACCACCGTGAGCAGCGCCAGGGAGCCGAGCGTCGCCAACAGCCAGCCGCCCCGTGGCGCTTGTTGTTGCATCGGCGGGCTCATCTGTTCAGCCTCGCGTACGCTGCTCGTAGATCGCCGCGGATCGCCGACCAATCGTAGCGATGCTCGACAAGCGCACGTGCATTGTGCGCCAGCCGCAGGCGCAGCGCCGCGTCGCTCAGAAGCTGACTGATTCTCGTCACCCAATCGGCGGCCGACTCGGCCCGCAGATAGTGGGTGCCGTCTGCCGCGTCCAATCCCTCCATGCCGTGGCGCGTGGACACAATCGGCAGGCCGCTCGCCATGGCTACGAGTGCCTTGAGCCGCGAGCCACCGCCCGCCCGCATCGGCAACACCAGTGCGGTACACCGCTGGAGGTAGGGACGCTCGTCGGGCACGTAGCCGGTGACCACGATGCGATCGTCATGCTGGCCAGCGTCGACCAGCCAGCGCGCTGGCGCGCCGCCGACCGCGAACAAGCGCACGTCCTTCAGGCTGCGCAGCGGCCCATCGATGAACCAGCGCACGGCATCGGCGTTCGGACGAAAATCGAGTTTTCCAAGGAACAGGAGGTTCGGCGCCGCGTCTTCAGGCGGCGGCGAAAACGGATAGCTGGCGGCATCGATCCCGTTCGGCACAACCTGGACGTTCGCCTCGGTACCCGCGAGGGCAAGCAGTTGATTGGCATCGTGGTGTGAGACCGCCAGGGTCATGCGACTCTGACGTACGACGTGACCCTCGTAGCGCGCGAGTCGCCGCCACTGCACGCGTGAGTAGAGCCCGGCGGCGACGCTCGGGGCTGTCGTGGCCACGCGGCGTTGCAACAAGAACTCGGCGTTGTGCGCGTCGTAGAGGCGCAGGCGCGGCGGCGCGGCATTCAGATAGCCTGCCATCTCGAGGCCCTCAGCCTGGACCGCGGCGTACGCACCATCCTTCAAGAAACCCCGCACCGCCTCCTCGAAGGCCGGTGACCATAGCCGCAGCGCCATGTCGGGTCGTTCTGAGGTAGCCATGTCGATCGCCCTGCGCATGGCCGACCGCGCGGGTGGCCGTGGCACCACAATGGCGCGCCGCGTCAGACCCGCCAGATCAGCCCTGGACTCGCTCGGCCCAAACGCGATGGCATCCAGCTCGTGCTCGGCGCCCAGCAGCTTCAGCAAGCCGTGATTGCGAATCCGTGCGCCAGCGTCGAGCGGAATCGGCACCGATGGCAACAGAAGCAGCAGCCGGCTCATGCCAGCAGCGCCTCACGGTAGACCTCGCGTGTCGCCTGGGCCGCGTGCTGCCACGAAAAGGCCTTCGCCCGCGCGAAGCCGTTCTGCCGCAACGTGCCAGCCAATTGTGCATCGGATAGCACGCGCGACATCGCGCTGGCCCACGCGCCGGGATCCTCCGGTGGCAGCAGCAGGGCGGCATCGTCGGCGACCTCCGGCAGCGGCCCAGCATTCGAGCAGACCACCGGCGCGCCGCAAGCCATGGCTTCGAGCACCGGCAGGCCGAAGCCCTCGTACAGCGATGGCAGCACGAACACGCCCGCGTGACTGTACAGCACGGCCAGATCGTCTTCGCCGAGCGGGCCGAGGAAGCGTGCCGCATCGCCGACCCCAGCCTTCGCGTGCGCTTCGAAGATCGGCTCGTCGAGCCAGCCGCGCGCGCCGACCAGCAGCAATTGGGCATCGATCTGGCGACGTAGAAGTCCGAATGCCTCCAGCAGGAGCGGCACGTTCTTCCTTGGTTGCAACGTGCCGACGAACAGGATGTACGGCCCGCTCGACTGAAGATTCAGCCCGAGGCGATCGCCCAACGCGAGCACGTC
>VBGG01000408.1 GCA_005883405.1 Chloroflexota bacterium
TGCTCGACCTGATCGAGCAATTCATCGGCGGTGAGATCTACTCGAATCCCATCCAGCACACGCGCATCAAGCCGCCGGAACGCGAGCTGCCGGAGCATTTGCAGGGCTCGTCGCTGCTGGCCAGAACGGATTGGCATCAGGACCAGGGCGTGCACCTTCCCGAGGCGGATCACACCAACATGCTTACCGTCTGGCTGCCCTTGACCGATGCCACCGCCGACAATGGCTGCCTGTGCGTCATCCCGGGCAGCCACCGCGAGGGACTCGTCACCCACTGCCTTCGGCCCGGCGCTCGCATCCCGGACGCGCTGCTCTCGGGACAGCCGATCACGGTGCCCGTGAAACGTGGCGGAGTGCTGCTCTTTCACCACCTGACCAAGCACGCGTCGCTCACCAACACCAGCAACGGGATTCGATGGAGTTTTGACTTGCGCTACCACCCTGTCGACCAACCGACCGGGCGACCGGCTTTCCCAGGGTTCGTCGCACGCAGTCGCAAGAATCCTGCGAGCGCGATCACGGACTGGCGCGTGTGGGCGAAGCTGTGGCGGGACACGCGTTCGCGGCTGGCCCAGGCACAGGCCGCCGGCAAGTTCACCCGCTGGACGAGCGAGGAGCCGATCTGCGCCTGACTGCGATCACACGCGCGCGTTGCCCTTGCCGCCGTCCACGTAGAGGACCTGGCCAGTGATGAACTCGGCCGCGTCGGAGACCAGAAAGGCAACCGCGGGCGCCACGTCGCGTGGCTGGCCGACGCGGCCCCAGGGGACCATGCTGCCGCCAAGCTCGCTGGTGTAGCCCGGGATGTCGAAGTAGCGCGGAACTTCGATCAGTCCGGGACCGACCGCGTTGACTCGGATGTGGCGCGGGGCGAGCTCGATCGCCAGCTCGCGCGTGAAGGCGATGATGGCGCCTTTGGTCGCAGCGTAGGCGGCGTGATTGGGAAAGCCAGCGAAGCCGTGGACCGACGTCACGTTGACGATCGCGCCTGCCCCCTGGCGCGCCATGTGCGCCACCGCCTGCTGAGCACAAAAGAAGTAACCGCGCATATTGAGGTTCAACACCTCGTCGTAGATCTCCGGCGTCGTCTCTTCAAAAGGCAATGTGCGCGTGACGCCGGCGTTGTTGACCAGGATGTCCAGACCGCCCAGCGCTTCGGCGGCTGCGTCCACCACCCTCTGGGCCTCATCGACCTTGCCCAGGTCCGCCTGGATGGCGCGGGTCCGCCGACCGAACTCGCTGATGCGAGCGCAGGTCTCGTCTGCGCCGGAGGCGCTGTGCGCGTAGTGGATCGCGACGTCAGCGCCCTGGCAAGCGAGCTCAACGGCGATCGCCTGGCCGATGCCCATGCCGGCGCCGGTTACCAGCGCCTTGCGGCCCGTCAGGGGTGCGGCCATGGATGTCCAATCAGGATAGCGGGGCCGACGTCCAAAGCTGCCAGGTCTGGCTGATGCTGCATGATGCAATCGAGCCATGATTGAATCCGGCAATGGCTGTGCAGCGGCTTGAAGACGTCCGTAGGGACCTGGTCAAAGCGAACAGGATTCTGTCGCACGAAGGCATCCTGGATGCGTTCGGGCATGTCAGCGCGCGCCACCCTGAGCGAACGGACCGCTTCCTGCTGTCCTGGGCGCGGGCGCCTGAGCTGATCGAGGAGGCGGACCTGATGGAGTTTGCGCTCGATGGAACGGCATTGGACGATCCCCGACCCGCGTACCTCGAGCGCTTTATCCACGGCGCGATCTATGCCGAGCGTCCGGACGTCATGGCCGTTTGCCATAATCACACGCTGTCGATTCTGCCATTCAGCATCTCGAAGTCCGTGCGGCTGCGGCCGGTCATTCACACCGCCGCGGTGCTCGGCGGCGAGGTGCCCGTGTGGAATATCGCCGATGAATTCGGCGACCACACCAATCTGCTGGTCGTCAACATGGAGCAGGGTCGTTCCCTGGCGCGTACGCTGGGCTCTGGGCGGATCGCGCTGATGCGCGGCCACGGCAGCGTGGTTGTCGGTGCGGATCTTCCCCAGGTCGTCTCGGCGTGCGTCAACATGGACAAGAACGCGCGGGTCCAGCTCCAGGCGCTCCAGCTTGGCGAGTTCATCCCGCTTTCGGCGGGCGAGATCGATCGGCCGCAAGTGCCGCCCGGCGCCGCGCCGATGCCAGATCGAGCCTGGGAATACTGGAGCCGCCGGGCAGGCTAGTAGCCCACCGCGGCGGTCAGCCATTGGAGTCTAGAGGGAGCGGAGGAAGTTCAGGACATCCTGCTGTTGGCTGCCGTTCAGCGCATTGAAGAAGTTGTTGATAACCGCGTTCGCTTCCGAACCAGTGCTCGAATGTGCCCTGATCGCCTGCAGCAGGTCCGTCGTCCGCCCATCATGCAGGAAGAAGATGCGCTGACCGAGGCCCCACAACGGGGCGGTGCGGAATTCACGGCCGCTGGCATTGCCCTGAGGGACACGGTCAGCCAGGCCAGTACCCATGTCGTGGACCAGCAAGTCCGAGAAGAGATTGGCGCTCTGGTTGCTGAGCGCGCTAATGGACGATTTGCCTGTCGTCAGTGAGGGCGTATGGCACAGGTTGCAGCCGATCTGGTTGAACGTCGCCTGGCCCTTTGCCGCCGAATTGCTGAAAGTGACGGGCGTCGGCTGATCCAGCATTTCCATGAAAAGCGAGAACCCCACCAGGTCGCTGGGCGTGCCCGTGGGGGTCATAGAAGAGAAATTGGTCGCGTCTTCGGGCGTGCCGTTGAAGAGGCAACCCGAGTTGGGCTCAACGCGTTCGCTCGGACTGTCAAGGCCGGGCTCACCCCGTTCCTGGGTGAATTCCTCGTTCGAGACGCCCTGTTCGACCAGGTACGCCTCGCCCGCGAAAATCTGCAGCGACTTGTTTTGAGCCTTCCAGCCGAAGCGAGTGATCGTGCCGGCATTGCCTTCACGATTTTCGTGACCTGAGATGCCTGCCGCTGCCTTTGCGGACGCGTTGGCGTGCTTGTTGGCGATGATGGTCGCGTCCGAGATGGACTGGATCAGGCCGCCCCCGAACGTCGGCGTCGGGATGCGGGCGATCAGGTTGTTGTTGTTGTTGGCCGCGTTGAAGTCAGGTTGGGTAAGAGTGCAGCCGGTTGCATCCGAGCGGCCGGCGATGGTGAACAGATCGTGCACACCACCGTCACTGACGAAGCGCGCTTCGCGCACCGGCCCGCTCGAGCTGATGAACGGCTGGGCGAACGGGGTGTTCGGGAGGAATGTGAACGACAGGTCCCTCGGATTGCAGGTGGATCCGGATGCGCAGTTCTTCTGCCCGACCGTCGCCTGCGGATTGGTGGAGGGGCTGGTTCCGCCGACGGCCGGCTGGAAGTGGCAGCCAGAACACTGGTCCAGGTTGAACCGCGGCCCAAGCCCCGAG
>VBGG01000409.1 GCA_005883405.1 Chloroflexota bacterium
GAAGTTCGGCCGACAAGCCGCTTTTCGGCACAAGACGCAGTCGGCCGAACTTCTGTGACAGATTGGCCCTGGGAAGGCGGCAGGCACACAACTTCCTGATCGAGGTTTTCGGCCGCCTTCCTAGGGCTGGTAGGGATCCAGCCCGAGGAACGTCTGGTGCGGCTGCGAGGCGTCGGCGCGGCCGTCCCAGAAGGTGCGGGCGTAGAAGATGGAATTGATGACGCTCGGCGCCTGGCGGGGGGTCACCTGGCGGACGTTGGCGCCATGCACGTTGAAGATCGGGTCGGCGACGCTGCCACACTGGTCGACGGCGTCGTCGGCGGCGTTGGCCTGGTAGGAGTGCGCCACGACACCCTGCGAGCCGACCACATCGCGCCGGTCGCGCAGCACCGTGGAGCCGCGGACGTCGGGGTCGGCCAGCTTGTGAAACGGGAAGTCGGCCGCGGTCGGGGTAGCCTGCGGGCCGCCAGATTGGAATGTGGTCGCAACCAAGGGCTGGCCGGGGCTCAGCGTGTTGGCGAGACGCCCGTCAGCGCCCGCCTGGAAGTGCCAGGTGGCGCAGGCGGTAACGCCGTCGCTGCCCACCTGCATGTCCCAGAAGAACGCCTTGCCGAGCTGAGCCGCGGCCGCTTTGTCCTGGACCACCGCCTCGAGATTCGGCGGCAGGGGCGCCTGCAACCAGCTGAGCGGTCGACTGGGGCGCAGCAGCGCGCTGGGCGCCACGTAGTGCTCGGGCTGCTGCTGGGCGGAGGAGGTGCCGACCAGCAGGCCAAGGTTCAGCAGGATGCCGCCAGCCGTCGCGAGCGCGACGCCAAGCAGCTGGGGGCGCGTGCGGGACGTGGACGGCGGGCCGGCTGGCGTGGCGTGGGGCCGTTGTCGACGGTGTGCATGGCAAGAGGCGCCCCCTGTTGGTCGTAAGCGGCTCCACTCTAGTGACGCCCAGCACTGGGCACGTCAGTAGAAACCCGTAACCGCGCTATGCTTGGACCGGCGGGCTGGCTACAGACGTGATCGACGCTGATGTGCACAACGAAGTCCCGAACGCGCAGGCACTCTTTCCCTACCTGGCGGAGTATTGGATCGAGCACATCACCAATACGCTCTTCAAGGGACCCACTGAGCCCTACTACCCGCCCGACTCGCCAGTCGCCGCGCGTCCTGGCAGCCGGCCTGCCGACAAGATTCCCCCAGGCTCGAGCCTGGCGCTGATCCAGGAGCAGGTGCTTGATCCGGCCGACGTGCAATACGCGGTGCTCAATTGCCTGTACGCCATCGACAGTCTGCACAATCCCGATGCGGCGGTGGCGCTCGCCAGCGCCGTCAACGATTGGCAGATCGCCGAGTGGCTGGACAAGGAGCCACGCCTGCGCGGGTCGATCGTCGTGCCCAGCCAGCTCCCGTCCGCCGCGGCGCGCGAGATCGACCGCGTCGGTGGCCACCCAGGATTCGTTCAGGTGCTGCTGCCGGCCCGCGCGCAGCACCCCTACGGCAACCGGCTGTTCCACCCGCTCTGGGAGGCAATCACGCGCAACGACCTGGTGGCGGGCATCCACTTCGGGGGCGCGCCTGGCAACCCACCCACGCCGTCAGGCTGGCCGTCGTTCTTCTTCGAAGAATACGTCGGCATGGCCCAGGTGTTCGCTTCGCAGCTCACCAGCATGGTCAGCGAAGGAGTCTTCGACCAGTTCCCCAGCTTGCGCGTGGCGCTGCTCGAGGCCGGCTTCACCTGGCTGCCAGCGCATATGTGGCGCTTCGATAAGGAGTGGCGCAACCTGCGGCGACTCGTGCCGTGGGTCAAGCGACCGCCCTCCGAGTACATCCGCGAGCACGTGCGGGTGACGGTTCAGCCGCTCGACGCCCCGCGCGATGCGCAAAGCCTGCTGCAAGTCATCGATCAGCTCGGTTCGGAGGACATGCTGCTCTACGCCAGCGACTATCCACACCAGCACGCGGCCGAGCCAGAATCGGCGCTCCTTCGCCACTTGCCAGCACCGCTGGCTCAAAAGATCAGGGGCGACAATGCCCGCGCCTGGTATCGCTTATGAGCCATCAGCGATCAGCATTCAGCTTTCGGCTGACGGCTAACGGCTAGAGAGGAGGAACCTGGATGGTACTGACCACACCGCGCGAAACCGCGACCCGCGCCAGGACACGACGCGCGCTGATTGACTGCGATTTTCACGACGAGCTGGACTCCATCAAAGACCTGTATCCATATCTGTCTCAGCGCTGGCGGGACCACCTCGACGCGTATGGGACGCGCGGCCCAACCGGCTCCTACTACCCGCGCTTGATGGACCACCGTGAGGATGCTCGGCCACCCTCCGGGCGACGGAGTGGCTCGGAAGTAGCGCATTCGCGCAAGGACTTCCTCGACCCGTACAACGTGGTGCATGCCATTTTGATCCCGCTCACTCCAGCCGGGCGCCAATTGAACCCCGAGCTGGACGCGGCGCTGGCTACGGCGGTCAATGACTGGCAGGTCGCAGAGTGGCTGGACCCGGAGCCGCGCCTGCGTGCCTCGATGGTCGTGCCGTTCGAATATCCGGACTCGGCGGTGGCCGAGATCGAGCGGCGCGCGGCCGACCGGCGGTTCGTCCAGGTCCAGTTCTCGGGTCGCCCCCATGAGCCGATGGGTCGCCGCAAATACTGGCCGATCTACGAGGCGTGCATGCGACACGGACTGCGCGTCATGTCGCACGCATTCGGCTCGTATGGCAACCCGATCACCGGCACAGGCTGGGCGTCGTACTACCTCGAAGACCACGTCGGGCCGGCGCAAGCGATGCAGGCAAACGTGATCAGCATGGTCGCGGAGGGAGTGTTCGAGACGTTCCCTGGCCTCAAACTTGTCTCGGTGGAGAACGGCTTCGGCTGGATCCCGTCGCTGCTCTGGCGGCTGGATTCGGCGTGGTCGCTGCTGCGGAGCGAGGTGCCCCACGTCAAGCGCCCGCCCTCGGAGTACGTCCGCGAGCACCTCTATCTGACCACCCAACCGGTGGAGGAGCCGCACAAACCGGAGTACTTCTCGCAGATGCTCGAACAGTACGGCGACATGACCAGTCACATCCTGTTCGCCAGCGACTATCCGCACTGGGACTCCGACAACCCCGACATGGCGCTTCCACCGTTTGTGCCCAAGGATGTGCTGGAGGGGATCTACTTCGATAACGCGCGGCGGCTCTACGGACTGTGAAATACGTTGCGCTCATTGGCTCTTCGAAGGTGAGTGTCATCCTGAGGAGGAACCCGTGGGCTCCGCTCGCAGGCTCGCTTCGCGCAGGGCAGGCCCGTGGGCTCCGCTCGCAGGCTCGCTTCGCGCAGGGCAGGCCCGTGGGCTCCGCTCGCAGGCTCGCTTCGCGCAGGGCAGTCGCGGATCCTTCGCAAGCTCAAGATGACAGGCAACGCACACTGGTGACATGAAGTACGTGGTCGCGTCCGCCGACGAGATTCCGCCTGGCGGGCGCAAGATCGTCGACGTTGCCGGGCGGTCGATCGGCGTGTTCAACGTGGACGGCGAATACTTCGCGTTGCGCAACCGCTGTCCCCACCAGGGCGGGGCATTGTGCGAAGGCAAGCTGTGGGGCGTGCTGAAGGCCGATACACCCGGCGCCTTCGAGTATTCGCCAACCCGCGAGATCCTGACGTGTCCGTGGCACGGCTGGGAGTTCCACGTGCGCACGGGACAATCGTGGTGCGAGCCGATTCGGCTGCGCGTACGCCGCTATGACGTGAGCGTCGAGACCTACCCGACGTCGGTCGAAGGCAGCCAGGTAGCGCACAAAGCGGCCCGGCTCCAGCTGCTCCCAGGCTGGCGGCGTCGTCTTGCACACCTCCACCGCGTACGGGCAGCGGGGATGGAAGTAGCAGCCACTCGGCGGCGCGGCCGGATTGGCGACCTCACCCTGCAGGATCGTCCGCCTTCGGGTGGCGCGCGGCGTCGGTTCCGGGATCGCGGACAGCAGCGCAGACGTGTAGGGATGGCGCGGTTGGGCGAAAAGCTTGCGCGTTTCGGCGAGCTCCACCATCTGTCCGACGTACATCACCGCGACGCGATCGCTGATCCGCTTGACCACGCTCAGGTCATGCGCCACGAACAAGTACGTCAGCCCCAGTCGTTCCTGTAGCTCGAGCAGCAGGTTCAGGATCTGGGCCTGCACCGAAACGTCGAGTGCGGAGACCGCCTCGTCGGCCACCACCAGCCGCGGCTCGAGCGCCAGGGCCCGCGCGATGCCGATCCGCTGCCGCTGGCCGCCCGAAAACGCGTGCGGATAGCAGCGCATGTACTCCGGACGCAAGCCGACCAGCCGCAGCAGCTCGGCCACGCGCTCCACGCGTTGGCGCCGGTTCGTCACGCCGTGGACCTCCAGTGGCTCGGAGACGATGTCGAGCAGCGTCATGCGCGGGTTGAGCGACGCATACGGGTCCTGAAAGATCATCTGCATCTCGCTACGCAGGGGACGCAGCCGACTGCGCGGGACGGTCGCCAGATCCACGACCTGGCCCTTTTCGGAGCGGAAGAGGATCTGGCCGGCCGTGGGCTCGTAGGCGCGCAAGACGCAGCGGGCGGTCGTCGTCTTGCCACAGCCCGATTCGCCTACAAGGGCCAGCGTCTCGCCGCTGCGCACATCGAACGACACATCGTCGACGGCACGGATGTGGCCGATGAGCGTGCGCAAAAACCCGCGGCGGATCGGGAAGAACTTCTTCAGTCCACGCACGTCGAGGATTGGTGAGTTTTCAGCCATCAGCTATCAGCCATCAGTCAGCTTTCAGCCATCAACCGAGCTGCCGATGCTCGGGGCTCGCCCATCAGCTGACGGCTGACCGCTGACGGCTGACGGCTCGTACAGGAAGCAGCTGACCGCCTGTCCGCCGGCCAACTCCACCAGCCGCGGCTCGTTGACGTCGCACGTCCCGAGCATGAATTGGGGACAACGCGGGTGAAACAGGCAGCCGGTGGGTCGATTGTAGGGGTGCGGAATCGAGCCACTGATCGTCGCCAGTCGTGTGCGCGGCTCGTCACTCAGCGTCGCGATCGAGCGCAGCAGCGCCTGTGTGTACGGATGACGGGCCTTGTTGAAGATGTCGTTGACTGCGCCCTCCTCCACCACCCGGCCGAGATACATCACCACCACGTTGTCCGCCATCTCCGCGACAACACCGAGGTTGTGGGTGATGAGCATGATGGCCATGCCGTTCTGCGCCTGGAGGTCACGCAGCAGCTCGAGGATCTGGGCCTGCGTGGTCACATCCAGCGCCGTCGTCGGCTCGTCGGCGATCAGCAGCTTCGGCTCGCAGGCGAGCGCGGTGGCGATCATCGCGCGCTGGCGAA
This sequence comes from Chloroflexota bacterium, assembly GCA_005883405.1. Classification (GTDB taxonomy): domain Bacteria; phylum Chloroflexota; class UBA6077; order UBA6077; family CF-72; genus CF-72. The sequence continues at coordinate 5,336 of VBGG01000409.1, forward strand.
GGCCACCGGAAAGCTGGAAGGCGTACTCATCCATGCGGTGCTCCGCGCGCGGAATGCCAACCCGTCGCAGCAGCTCCACACCACGCGCGCGCGCCTCGCGCTTCGAGACGCGGTTGTGGTACAGGATCGCCTCCATGATCTGGCTGCCAATGGTGTGCACCGGACTGAAGGACGACATGGGCTCCTGAAACACGTAGCCGATTACCGCCCCGCGGATCGAGCGCATCGTGCGGCTATCCGGCTGGAGCCGGGTGATGTCGATCGTTCCGAAATCGTCGTGCAGCAGGATGGTGCCGGAGACGATCCGGCCAGGCGCTTCGACCAGGTTCAGGATCGATCGCGCGGTAACACTCTTGCCACAGCCAGATTCGCCGACGACGCCCAGCGTCTGGCCGGCAGAGATGGCGAAGGTTGCACCGTCGACGGCGCGCACCACGCCCTCGTCAGGGAAGAAGTACGTCTTGAGGTCCTTGACCTCGAGCAACGCGTCCATCAACCGCCGTACGGATCGGCCGCGTCCCGCAGCCCGTCGCCGAGAAAGTTGAACGCCAGGATCGCCAGAATCACGGGCGCCGCTGGAAGAAGCAGCCACGGTGAGATCGCCAGCGTCTGGACATTGGACGCCTGCTGTAGCATCACCCCCCACGAGATCGCCGGCGGCCGCAGACCCAGACCCAGGAAGCTGAGCGAGGTTTCGAAGATGATGATCGTCGGTAGCGCCAGCGTGGTGGCGGCGATGATGTGACTCAGGAATGACGGAACCAGGTGCCTGAAGATGATGCGCATGCGGCTACAGCCCGCGAGCTCCGCTGCCATGATGAAGTCCTCCTCACGCAGCGACAGGAACCGACCGCGGACGACCCTTGCCAGCTCCGTCCACTGGATCAGGGCGAACAGGATGGTCATCACGAAGAACACGCGCAGAATGTCCCACTCCTTGGGTAGCGCAGCGCCCACTCCCATCCACAACGGGATGGTCGGGATCGAGCGGAGGATTTCAACCACCCGCATCACCAGCGTGTCCACCATCCCGCCGAAGTAGCCGGCCAGCCCGCCCAGCAGCACGCCCAGGAACAGACTGAGCGCGACGCTGGTCAGGCCGATCAGCATCGACACCTGGGTTCCGTACATCAGCCGCGACCACAAGTCGCGACCCTGGACGTCGGTGCCCAGCAGGAAGAGCGAGTTCTCGGATGTCCTGCCATCACCTTCGACACCGAGCAGGTGGATGTCCATCGGGATGATGCCGAGCAAGCGGTACTCGAAGCCATGCGCAAACAGGCGCACGCTGGTGCGTTGGTTGGGGTCCGTCACGTAGACGCGTTTGAACGTTTGCGGGTCGCGCGTTCCAACCAGCGTATCGACGGACAGGGTCCTGCCGCCGTCGAACAGTCGGATCGGCTGGGGTGCGATCAGGCCGCGCTGGGCCTCAGACGCCAACGGATCGGCGTAGGCGAGAAAGTCCGCGAATAGCACTACTATGTAGAAAACGACCAGGACTCCAGCCGAAACCAGCGCCAGCTTGTGCTTGCGAAAGCGCCACCACACGAGCTGCCACTGGGTGGCGACCGAGACGCGATCCGCCTCCTTGCTCGCCACGCCCTCCGGCACGAGCACCGGGGCAGCGACAGCGTCGGCGCTCATCGATCCTCCAGTCGTATCCGCGGATCGATCCAGACCAGCAGCAGGTCGGAGACCAACGAGCCGACAACCGTCAGTCCACTGATGAGCAGAATGATCGTTCCGGCGAGAAACATGTCCAGCGCGATCAGTGACTGGTACAGCAGCGGTCCCACCGTTGGCAGGCTCAGCACGATTGAGACGATGATGCTGCCGCCGACGAGCTGGGGCAGGATGAACGGGATCTGGCTGGCGAATGGATTGAGCGCCACGCGCACCGGATACTTGATTATTACGGGCACCTCCGGCACCCCCCGGGCGCGCGCCGCCACCACATACGGCTTGCGTTTTTCGTCGAGCAGGTTTGCGCGCATGATGCGGATCTGTTGCGCGGTGGCCGCGACGCCCAGCACCACCGCCGGAATTGGAAGGTGCCCGAGCAGATCCTGGAATTTCGCCCAGCTCCAGGGCGCATCGAGGTATGCGGGGGAGAAAAGCCCACCCACATTGGCATCGAAGTATTTGAAGCCGACGTACAGCACGGCGAGCGCGAGCAGAAAGTTTGGCACCGCCAGCCCGATGAACCCGAGAAAGGTGAACAGGTAGTCGAAAATCGAGTACTGGCGGATCGCCGAGTAGATGCCGATGGGCAGGGCCAGCAGCCACGTAAAGACGAGTGCCGAGAACGACACGGCCAGCGTCAGTGGCAGTCGGTCGCCAATCACCTCCATGACGGGCCGGTTGTACTCCATCGCCATGCCGAAGTTGCCCTGGGCGATCAGGCCGATCCAGCGTAGATACTGGACGTACATGGGTTGGTCGAGCCCGTACTGCGCGCGCAGGTTGGCCGCCTCCTCCGCCGAGACGATGGCGCCCGAAGCGGCGAGCTGCGCAATGTAGGCGTCCACGTAGTCGCCCGGCGGGAGATGAATGATGATGAATGACAGAATGGAGATGAAGAGGATCGTCACCCCCGCCAGGAGGACGCGGCGGACGAGATAGCCGGCCATCAGTCGGGAGCGGTTGCGCGTTGCGCGTTACGCGTTACGCGTTGGTTTGTCAGATATGAGCGTGGCACAGTCGATCGACCTCGGTGAGTCATCGCCACCATTACGGCCGGGCCGTCCGTTGAGTGGCCGTGGCGCCCGCCGACGAGCAAATGAACGCGCAACGCGCAACGCGCAACGCGCAACCAGTCACCACCCAACACTCACGCCTTGAAATAGAACTGCTCTGGCCGCGCATTGCCGGGCGTCTGGCCCGGCGTGCTGCCCACCACCTGGTCGGGCACGTTGCCCATGTTGTTCTTCTTGATCACAATGCCCAGCAGCGCCGGCGAGACGCCCACGGTGCCGATGATCCAGACGTTTTCAGCCATCAGCCGGTTGATCTCCTGGCCGACTGAAACCCGCTCTTCGGCCGGCAGTCCCTTGGCTTTCTCGAAGTCCTCGAGCTGCTTCAACAGGTCGCCCTCCGGCTTCTTGCCCAGCTTTCCGCCCGACTGGAACCAGTCCCCAGAGGCCGGTCCGATGCCGCTGTCGTGGCTGAACGCCATCGCGTGCGGGGGGTACGTGAACGGGTTGTCCGATCCATCGTTCGACCAGACGCGAATCTGCAGCTCATTGGCGTTCAAGCGCCGGGTCATCAGGCTGCGTTCCACTTGCTCGACGTTGGCCTTGACGCCGATATTCTTGAGCCACTGCTGGGCGACCATCTCGCTGATGCCAGTCCAGTTGACGAACGCCGCGCCCACGGTGGTGACGGTCAGGATGAGCGGTCCGCCTCCGTCGGTCCGCATGCGGATGCCGTCGGGGCCTTTCTGGAGGCCCAGTTTGTCGAGGATATCGTTGGCCTGCTTCGGATCCAGCGTCGAGTGCAGCTTGCGCGAGCCAGGCCCGGCGTTGAACAGCGTGGATTCGGCAGGCGCCGGTCCGCCAGGTTCGCCCTGGCCCAGCCAGAACACCTCGTTGAGCTGGTCGCGGTCGATGCCAAGCGAGAGCGCGATGCGGAACTCTTTGTTCGTGAGCCATCTGGCGATCTCGGGGTCGCCATCATAGTTCTGGTTGACGAAGAGCCCGGCGTCCGCGCCATGGAGCCACTTCCAGAAGCCTACGGTGTAGCCGGCCTTCTTCTCGTTCTCTTTGAAGGCCGGCAGCTTGGCGATATCCATGTGCCGCACCTGGAGGTCGTATTCGCCGGCGATGGCGCGCAGGTTCGCCACCTCCAGGTTTTCTGCCAGCGTCCAGGTGATGCGGTCGATGTAGGGCAGCTGATTGCCCTCGGTATCGACGCCGAAGTAGTACGGGTTGCGCTCCATGACGGTGCTGCTGCCGGTGATCGGCGCGGTGTAGTGCCACGGCGCCGTCGTCGGACAATCCACATTGTGCGACGTGTCGTTGCGGTCCTTGAAGTAGCTCGCCCAGTTATCGAAGTTGGCCGCCTTGGCCTGCTGATTGAGGATCTCCATGTCGGTATATCTGGGATGGAACTGCTTCATGTAGTGCTTTGGCGCCCAGAGTCCCATCGCGTGCACGCCCTCGGTCATATGCCCGGCGACTGCGAGCGAGGCGATCTGGTCCAGGAACATGTAGTACGGTTGAGCGAATTTGAAGGCGGCGGTGTAGTCATCGATCTTCTCGACGGTGCCAAATTGACCGCCGATCGACATGAATGACGCCCTGGCCGGATTGAGGTCGTCATTCAGGAACAGGTCCTCGTACCAGAACAGGATGTCGTCGGCCGTGAAGGGTTGGCCGTCCGACCACTTCATCCCCTTGCGGAGCTTGATGACGATCGTCTTGCCCCCGTCCTGCACCTCCCAACCCTTCGCCACGTTGGGCACGATCGTTTCGACTTTTGCGTCCCAGTAGATCAGGTGGTCGTGGTTGTGGCGCTCCATGTTCTGCTTGTCGGCCGGACCGGTGAACGCCATGCGCCAGTTGCCGCCATATTTGCCGACCTCGTTCGTCGGTTGCAGCACCAGCGGTTCCTGCGGAAGGCGCTGCTCCACCGGCGGCAGTTTGCCTGCCTTCACCTGCTCGGCCAGCATCGGCGCTTCCTTGAGCTGCTTCGGCGTCCTTGAAGCATCGGTGATCACCTGCGGCAGGTTGCCGCTGGCGGCGGGTGCCGCCGTAGTCGAGGTCGTGGCCGTCGCCGCGGCCGGCTGCGGCGTGTCGGCCGGCTTCTGGGCAGCGGCTGGCGGCGCTGCAGTCGGAGCGGTTATCGGCGGTGCAGGCTGACCGCAAGCCGCGGCGAGCGCCGCGACACCACCGATGCCGATGAGTCGAACGAACTGACGGCGGCTAACCATCGTTGGCTCCCCCTTCTACGTTGCGGCTAGAAGTTCGGCCGACAAGCCGCTTTTCGGCACAAGTCGCAAGCGGCCGAACTTCTTTGACAGATTGGCCTAGGAACGCGGCCACCGAGATTTCGAGGCATTTCATACTTTTCGGCCGCGTTCCTAGGCCTTGAAGTAATACGTGGGCGTGCGCGAGATACCTGGAGTCTTGCCGTCCGGGCTGTTGTACATGCGCGATGGGATGTTGCCCATCGTGTTCTTGACGATGCGCGTGCCCTGGGCAGCCGGACTCAGACCGACTGTGGCGATGGTGTGGACCTCCTCGACGACGGTCTTCCAGATATCTCTGCCCATCTTGATCCGCTCCTCCTCGGGCGCGCTGAACGCCGCCTTGAACGTCTCCATGACCTGCTTGATCTTCGGCGGCGGCTCCTCGCCCTTGGTGCCGCCGGAGTGGAACCACTGGGCGAACAGGACGCCGCCTGCCTCGGTGAGGAGGTTGTATGGAAACACGTGATCGGGGAAGGTAAAGAGGTGCTCCGACCCGTCAGCCAACCAGGCGTATAGCTGTGTCTCGTTGGCGCCGGCCATCTTTTCGGCCAGCGTGCGCTCGCGCTCCTGGACAATCAGCTCGATACCGATCTTCGTCCACTGCTGGCGGATCACCTCCATGATCTGCGTGAATTGCACAAACTGGCCGCCGACTGTGGTGACCTCCATCCGCAACCGCCCGGTGCCGTCCTGACGCAGCCGGAAACCCTGGTCGTCCTTTTTGTCGAGCCCGATCTTGTCTAGCATATCGTTGGACTTCCTCGGGTCGAATGTCGCCCACATGGTGCGATACTCGGGGCCGGGGTTGTACTTGTTCGAGTCGGCGGGGGCCATCGAGGTCGATGTGCCGAGCCCGAGCCAGAAGGTTTCGTTGAGCTGGTCGCGGTCGATGCCGAGGGACAGCGCCCGCCGAAAGTCGACGTCGTTGAACCACTTCTTCAGCTCGGCGTCACTCGCCAGGCTTCTGTTGAATTTGATGATGCAGTCTCCGGCGTAGTCGCCCGGATCCAGGTAGACCTTGTAGTTTCCCCTCTCCTGGTTTTCGAGATACACGGGTAGCTTGCCCAGGTCGACATGCCGCTCCTGGTGGTCATACTCACCAGCGATCGCGCGCAGGTTGAGCACTTCGAGATTCTCGGCCAGCGACAGCACGACCTTGTCGATGTACGGCAGCTGGTTGCCGCTCGTATCGACTGCCCAGTAGTACGGATTGCGCTCCAGTGTCCACTGCGGAGTGGTGCTCGGCGCAGTCGTCTTCCAGGGGGTGATCGTTGGCAATTCGGGGTTCTTGGCGTAGTCGTTCTTGAACTTGAACCAGAGCGGCCAGGTATCGAACTGAGCATCGCGGGCCATCTTGTCGACCGCGTCCCGCCCACCCGCGGCGTACTTGGGATGGAACTGCTTCAGGTAATGCGCGGGCGCGAACGAGCCCATCATGTCGTCGCCACCGCGGAAAGCATGGCCGCTCATCGGCGTCGAGCCGGCCAGGATGTCGGCGAACAGGAAGTACGGCGCAGCGAACACGTAGCGAACGGTGTAGTCGTCGACTTTCTCCAGCTTGCCTGGCTTGCCGTTGATCGAGAACAGAATGTGCGGAGTCGGGATCAGCTCTTTGTTCTGGTAGATGTCTTCGTACCAGAACACGAAGTCATCGGCGGTCAACGGCTCACCGTCCGACCACCGCATCCCTTTGCGCAGGTGGAGGACGAACGTGCGGCCATCGTCCTGGAACTCGTAGCCCTTGGCCACATTCGGGCCAACCTTCTCGCCGGTGTAGTCCCAGAACAGCAGGCTGTCCGGACCGGTGACGGTGCGGTTTCCGTTCCAGCGATCACCGGGCCCGGTGAAGCCGCGGTGCCAGGTGCCGCCGTAGCGGCCCAGCGCCGGTGCCTCGGCAAACTTCCTGGGGAGCCGGGCGGCGTCGGTGACGACGCTGGGACCCTCCAGCTTACCGATCAGCTGGCGCCCAGGCTTGGTCGCCGCGCCCGGCTGAGTCGCGCCCGCCGGAGTCGCGGCGGCGGCCGGCTGGGCAGGCGCGGCCGGCTTGGCCGCAGTCGGGTTTGGCGGCGGCGCGGACGGCGCCGACGGACCACACGCCGCGAGCACCGAACCGGCCAGGCCGATCATGGCCGCACTGGCTGTCCGCAGCATGTCGCGGCGGCTCATCGTCAAAGGCCGCAGGTTCCGAGCCATGAACTTCCTCCCCGCTCGCGGCCCGTAACCCGGCTGGTGCTCGGCCGTGGCGTCGGCCATCGTAGCAGTTCCTGGGGCAGCGGCCGAAAAGCTGTTTGCCACTTGCGTGCGGCTCGTCGGCCGACCTTCTAGCTCTGCAGCCCGAGCACCTTCAATCCCGCGCGTGCCCCGCCGAGCATGAAGCCCGCGTCGCCACCAGCAGTCAGGAACTGCCAGCCCTGATCGCCTCGGCGGCGCGCATCTTCGGGTGTCGGGCATGCCAGGCCCGCGATCTTGCCCGTGTTGCGACATGCGGCGAGGATCTGGTCGAGGGCCCGCGCATGGCGGTCCTCAGATCCGGCGCGACGAGGATCGATGCCCATTGACAGCGCCAGGTCGGCTGGACCGGCCCAGCATCCGTCGATCCCGGGCGTCGCCATGATCGCCTCAGCGTTTTCGACCGCGCGAATGCTCTCCAGCTGCACGGCCACGAACAACTGGTCGTCGATCCAGTCCGGGTAGTCGTCGCCGTAGGCGCGGGCGCGGCCCCAACCCCAGGAGCGCGTGCCGCGTGGCGGCAGGCGGCATGGGTCGACCGCGGCTTTGGCTTGCTCGGGCGTATCGACCATCGGCACGACGATGCCCATCGCACCCTGGTCCAGGAGCTTGCCGATCAGGAAGTACTCGTTCTTGGCCACGCGTGCCATCGGCGCGGCCGTGCCGCCGGCCATGCCCATCAACGCCGCGAAGGCGCTGTCGTGCCCCCACGAGCCGTGCTGCGTCTCGAGCAGCAGGAAGTCGATGCCACAGCGCGCGAGGAGCTCCGCCGCGAGGGCGGACCCCAGGCCGAGAGAGTATCCGTAGGCCGGCCTGCCAGCCAGCATCTTCTGCTTTGCCGCGTTCACCTGCACGGCTCCGTATCCTATCGCCTCCACCCTCCCCCACCGGAGACGAATGGTCCGCCCATACTCAGCCGCCGATCTCGCCACACATCCGCACCCGGAGATCCAGCTCGCCGCGCGCGACGCGATCCTGGGTAGGACTCGCGGCCTGCGGGCGATCCTGCCCTTCCTGGGCCCCGCCTTTATCGCCAGCATCGCCTACGTCGACCCGGGCAACTTCGCCACCAACATCTCGGCCGGCGCGCAGTTTGGGTACGCGCTGCTGTGGGTCATCTTGCTGGCCAACCTGATGGCGATGCTGATGCAGGCGCTGGCCGCCAAACTCGGAATCGCGACTGGCATGAACCTGGCGGAGACGTGCCGCGCCAGGTTCCCTGCCTGGGTGTGCTACGTCCTGTGGCTCACGCAAGAGATCACCGCGATGGCGACCGACCTCGCCGAATTTCTCGGGGCATCGATCGGCATCAACCTGCTGACCGGGATCCCGCTGCTCTGGGCCGCACTCGTCACCGGTGTGTGCGTCTTCGCGGTTCTTACCATGCAAGGCACCGGCTTCCGCGGCCTGGAGGTCTTCATCGGCGGTTGCGCGCTCGCGATCGCCGTGTGTTACGTGGTCGAGACGTTCCTGGCCCAGCCGGACTGGGGCCAGATCGCGTACCACTCGGTGATCCCGTCACTGCCGGGCACGAATGCGCTCCTGTTCGCGGTCGGCATCGTCGGGGCGACCGTCATGCCGCACGTGATCTACGTGCACTCCAACCTCACGCAAGGTCGCGTGGTGCCGGCCAGCGAGCACGAGGCGCAGCGCGTGTTCGGTTTCGAGAAGATCGACGTCATCGCGGCCATGGGCCTCGCCGGACTGGTCAACATGGCCATGCTGTTCATGGCGGCAAAAGTGTTCAACGAGACGGGCCATGCCGACGTTGCCACGATCGAGTCGGCGTATCAAACGCTGGCGCCACTCCTCGGCGGCACCGCCGCCGCGGTGTTCGGGATCTCGCTGATCGCGTCTGGCGTCGCCAGCTCTCACGTGGGCACCTTGGCGGGCCAGGTAGTGATGCAGGGTTTCGTCAACTTCAGCATCCCGATCACGCTGCGCCGCCTGCTCACGATGCTTCCGGCGCTGATCGCGATCTACGTCGGACTCGATCCCACCCGCACCCTCGTCCTGAGCCAGGTGGTGCTGAGCTTCACCCT
>VBGG01000410.1 GCA_005883405.1 Chloroflexota bacterium
TGATCTCGACCAGGTCGGCGTCGCCCTCCACGAAACAGCGATACAGCTTTTTGAGGATGTCGACGGCACCGCCTTGCGCCTGTGCATCCAGTCGGGCGTCGCTCACCAGTTGGCGGGCCTGCGCCTCGGACAGGCCGTTGACGGGGTCGATGTGCAGTCGGGCGATGGCCTGCGGGTCTTCGGCGGCCACCTGTTCGATGTCGATGCCGCCTTTGGCTGACACCATGCCCAGGTGTTTGCGGGCCCCGCGGTCGAGCGTGAACGACGCGTAATATTCGTGCGCGATATCCGAGGCGCGCTCAATCCACAGCCGCTTGACCATATGGCCCTTGATGTCCATGCCGAGGATATTGGCAGCGTGGGTGCGGACCTCGTCGGCGTTGTTGGCGAGCTTGATGCCCCCGGCCTTGCCCCGCCCGCCGACCTGCACCTGGGCCTTGGCTACGACCGGGTAGCCCACCCGGTCGGCCTGAGTCACCGCCTCGTCGACCGTGTCCGCCACGCCGCCGGGCGACACGGGGATCCCGAAGCGGGCAAAGTACTGCTTGCCCTGGTACTCGAACAGATCCATACCACGACTATAGCCATCAGCCTCGTCAACCCGGGGGCCACGACATCGCGCGGCCAGCGAGCATGTGCATGTGCAGATGCGGCACGGTATTGAGCGCATCGCGGCCGGTGTTGATCACCAGGCGGTAGCCACGTTCGGCCACGCCCTCCTGGCGGGCGATATCGCGCGCGGCGCGCACGACGGCGCCGACCAACGCGTCGTGCTGGGGCTCGAGCACCTCAGTGTTGGCGACGTGCTTGTTGGGCACGACCAGGACGTGCAGCGGCATCTGCGGGTTGATGTCGCGGAACGCGGTGACCTGGTCGTTCTTGTAGATGACCGCCGCCGGGATCTGGCCGCCGACGATCTTGCAGAAGATGCACTCGGGATCGGAATCAGGCGTCATCGCTGTGACCGGACGATAGATCTCCGAGCTCGTACAGCACCAGCGCCGCCAGCAGCGGCGAGGCGGTCTCGGTGCGCAGGACGCGCGGCCCGAGAGTGATCAGGTGCGCGCCGGCGTGCTCGGCACAGTCGGCTTCCTCGGGCGTGTAGCCGCCCTCCGGCCCGACAAACACGGAGACCGTGCCTGGCGCCGAGCGGAGGACATCGCGCAGCTGGCGAGCATGTGCATGTGCAGATGCGGCACGGTATTGAGCGCATCGCGGCCGGTGTTGATCACCAGGCGGTAGCCACGTTCGGCCACGCCCTCCTGGCGGGCGATATCGCGCGCGGCGCGCACGACGGCGCCGACCAACGCGTCGTGCTGGGGCTCGAGCACCTCAGTGTTGGCGACGTGCTTGTTGGGCACGACCAGGACGTGCAGCGGCATCTGCGGGTTGATGTCGCGGAACGCGGTGACCTGGTCGTTCTTGTAGATGACCGCCGCCGGGATCTGGCCGCCGACGATCTTGCAGAAGATGCACTCGGGATCGGAATCAGGCGTCATCGCTGTGACCGGACGATAGATCTCCGAGCTCGTACAGCACCAGCGCCGCCAGCAGCGGCGAGGCGGTCTCGGTGCGCAGGACGCGCGGCCCGAGAGTGATCAGGTGCGCGCCGGCGTGCTCGGCACAGTCGGCTTCCTCGGGCGTGTAGCCGCCCTCCGGCCCGACAAACACGGAGACCGTGCCTGGCGCCGAGCGGAGGACATCGCGCAGCTGGCGGCGTGGCTCGCGCTCATACGCCACGAATCTGGACCCTTCGGCAGACGCGAGTGCCCGCGGAAACGTTTGGGTCGGCAGCAGCGCTGGCAGGACGCCGCGGCCGCACTGCTCGGCCGCCTCGCGCAGGATGGCTCGCCAGCGGGCCTGGCGCTGATCGTCGGCCGGTTCGCGCACCAGGCAGCGCGCGGTGAGCACGGGCACGATCGCGGCCGCGCCGATCTCGGTCAGCTTCTGCAGCACCGGCTCGAACTTGTCGCGCTGGAGCAGCGCGGGATAGACGACCAGCCGCGTTTTCGGCTCGGGCGGCTGCGGGCGCGTTCCGACAACGGTTCCCTCTTTCGGACCTACCAGCTGCACGACGTGGTCGACCGGCGTTGCGCCGTCGAACGCGCGCACCATGTCGCCCGGACGGAGTCTCAAGACGGCGCGAATCTGATGCCACTGTTCGTCGGAGAAGACGACGGTACCGTCGTGCAGCTGGCCCGGGGGCACGCAGAAGCGATGCTGCTTCGCGCTGGCGTGATGCTGCTTCACGCTCGCGGGATGAGGCTTCACGCTCGCGAGATGATGCTCCTTCACGCTCGCCTGATGCGGATCGCCACCCAGTCCTGCTCCTGCTCGGTTCGCTCGTGGCGCCAACCCGCCTCGTGCAAGGCGGCGAGGAGCTCGTCGGCCCGTTCGGCCAGCACGCCCGAGAGCACGGCTTGACCACCAGGCTTCACGTGCGAAGCGATCACCGGGTGGAGCTGCGACAACGTGGCGATGGTGATGTTGGCCAGGACCAGGTCAAACCTCGGTGCGGCAGCTATCTCCAGGGTGCCGCTCGTCACGTGGACCACGTCGACGACACCATTGCGTTCGACGTTCTCCTGGCAGACGCTCGCCGCCACCGGCTCAATCTCGACCGCCTCGACGAAGCTGGCGCCCAGGCGCGCCGCGGCGATGGCCAGGATGCCGGACCCGGCGCCGACGTCGAGCACCCGCATGCCCGGCGTGACCAGCTGCTCGGCAGCCGCCAGACACAACCGCGTGGTGGGGTGCAGGCCGGTCCCGAAGGCCATACCCGGGTCCAGCAGCAAGACCACGTCGTCGGGGTTCGGTTGGTACTCGGCTTCGCGCCAGCTGGGGACGATCACCGTGCGCTCGCCGACGCGGTGGATGAAGAAGTACTCTTTCCAGGCGTTGGCCCAGTCCGCCTCGCGCAGCGTGCGCACCTGCAGCGGCGCCACCTGGCGGAGCTGACCGAGCGCCCAGACCGCCTTCTCGATCTTCGCGCGTCGGTCTGTGGCCGACGGATCCCGGATGGGCAGATAGGTCTTGACGAGCACGGGTGCGTCGGCGGGCAGGTTGACGACGTCCCCATCACGCGACGATTCGACCACCTGCTCGATCGCAACGCCCTGGCCGTGCTCGGCGAACACCGCTGAAACCGATTCCACCGCCTCCGGCTCGGCCGTGGTCGCCAACTCGAGCCACTGCTCGTCGTCAGCTGTCACTTGCTCTCAAGCCCTTGCCTCTCCAGCCGCTTGCCGTCGCACTTCGTGGCGCCCTTCCACTGCTCTTCTCGCCCCCGCCGCCGCTCGCCCGCCCGCCGTTACCACGCTCAGCGTAATCACGAAGCGTCACGCGGGGCGTCACGTGAAAGCCGAAAAGCGTCACGCGGGCGTCATGGCGGCATCACAAAATGGGGTCGAAGGCGTCATGGCAGCGTCACAATTCGGCACAGCAGCGTCACCGCAGATCAAATGACACGCTCGTTGCCGCCGTCGACGGGCACCTGGGCGCCGGTGGTCTTGGCGAACAATGGGCCGCACATCTCGGCGGCCAGCTCGGCCACGTCGCGACTGGTGACCTCGACCCGCAGCACGTTGTTCTTGCGGTACTCCTCCACACTCAGACCGTAACTCTCGGCGCGACTGCGCAAGATGTTTTCGGTCCAGATGCCAGTGTCAAAGACCGCGTTGGGATGCAGCACGTTGACGCGAATGCCGTCGACGCCCCATTCGAGCGCGGCGACCCGCGCAAGCTGATTGAGAGCCGCCTTTGACGCCGAGTAGGCCGCCGCCCCCGGCCCCGGCGCCGGCACGTTCTTCGAGCCGATCACCACCACTCGACCTGCCCGCGGCGCGCACTTGAGCAGCCCATGGCATGCGCTGAGCAACAGCAGATTGGCGTCCAGGTTCACCTGCTTCACCCGCCGCCACTCATCTATCGGCAGCGCTTCGATGCGCCGGCTGGACGGAAAGATACCGGCGTTGAGCACCAGCATGTCCAGGCCCCCGAACGCGCGCGCCGCGGCGTCGAGCGCCGCTTCGACCGCCTCGGCCGACGTCACGTCACATTCGAGGCCCAGGAAATCCGCGCGGTCGCCGAGCATCGGGCACACGCCGGGGTTGACGTCCAGCCCCACCACGGCCGCCCCTCGGCGCAGGAACGCATCGACCGCCGCCTTGCCGATGCCCGATGCCGCGCCGGTTATCAGCGCCACCTCGCCGGCATAGACCGGCGCATCTCCCGATCGGCGCAGCTTCGCCTGTTCGAGGTCCCAGTACTCGACGGCGAAGATGTCGTTCGCGGGAAGCGCCTGGTATCCGCCGAGGGCTGTCGCGCGCAGGACTATGTCGATGGTGTGCGCGTAGATGTCGAAGGCAATGTCGGCCTCGCGGGCGCTGGTACCAGCTGTCATCACCCCGAGATCTGGGTCGAGGATCACGCGCGGCGCCGGATCGAGCATCTGCAGCGGCTGCTCGCTCTTGGCGGCGTGCTCGGCGAAGTAGCGCTCGTAGTCCGCTCGGAAACGGCTGACATCGCGGCCGAGCTGAGCAACGCGTCTGGTGCGGATCACATGGTCAGGCGTGGCCGGCCCCTGTTGCGAGATCACGGCCAGATCCGATCGCTGGGCGAACGCCAGCGAACGCGCGTCGGTGTGTGCGCTCAGGATCACAGGCTGTCCGGCCGCCTCGGACACTTGACGCCGCAAGTTGGCCAACTCCGCACGCGATGGGCGGGTCGACGGCGGCGCTGCCGATAGGTCGATGGCCCAGGCGCCACGAGCCTGAAGGTAGGCCTCGGCGCGGGAGGCCAGCTCGATCATCCGCTCGTACGCCTCACGGGCGGACTCGCCGAATGAAAACAGGCCGTGCCCGAGCAGCACCATGCCGATGGTGTGCCGCCCAGCTTCGCGCGGGAAGCGTTGCGCGACCACCCGGGCGAGGTCGAAGCCCGGCATGACATAGGGCATGGTGACCACCGAGTCGCCGTAGATCTCGCCGACGCGCCGC
>VBGG01000414.1 GCA_005883405.1 Chloroflexota bacterium
CGGCGCATCCGCAGTCTGACATGATCGGGCCCATCTGACGAAGCGCGGCCCTGCGTGACAGGTCCAGTAGGCTTCCGTCGAAATCGCACCAGACGCTGCCGTTGCGTCCCAGGCGCGTAGGCAGGACGCAATCGAACAGGTCGACCCCCAGCCGGGCGTACGCCACGACGTCCTTGGGGTGACCGACGCCCATTAAATAGCGCGGCTTCTCGGCTGGAAGCTCGGCTACGATCGATTGGAGCATCGCCGCGGTGACGGGTTTGGGCTCGCCGACGCTCAGACCGCCGATTGCGAAACCGGGCGTCGGCTCGCGGGCCGCCGCGCGTGCAGCCTCTTTTCGCAGGTCGGCGAACAGGCCGCCTTGAAGCAGCGCAAACAGCGCCTGATCCGGACGCTGGCGCGCGGACAGGCTGCGCCGCCACCATGACTGCGTTCGCTCGAGGGCGGCCTCTGCCTCAGCGCGCGTGGCGTCTGGCGCGAGGCATTCGTCGAGCGGCATGATCAGATCCGCCCCGAGTCGCTCCTGGACCTCAATCACGCATTCCGGGCTCAGGAACATCTGCTCGCCGTCCAGGTGTGACGCGAACGTGACGCCCGCGTCGCTGACGTGGCGCAAGCGGTCCATTGAGAAGACCTGGAAGCCGCCGCTGTCGGTCAGCAGCGGGCCATCCCAGCCCATGAAGGCATGCAGGCCGCCGAGTCGTTCCACGGTTGCCGCGCCTGGACGCAGCGCCAGGTGATAGCTGTTGGCGAGCACGATGCGCGCGCCCGTGTTGGACACGTCGGCGGGCGTGAGCGCTTTGACGCTGCCCAGCGTGCCGACCGGCATGAAGGCTGGCGTTGGCACGCTGCCGTGCGGCGTGTGCAGCACGCCGGCGCGCAGCCCCGACGAAGGATCCACGCCGACGACGTCGAAGCGCACGCCGCTCATGCCGCTCATGCCGCTCATGCCGTTAAGGTAGGGCTAGAAACGCGGCCGAAACGTGAAGGATGCCTTCGAGTCTCGGTGGCCGCGTTCCTGGCCAAGTTTGTCAGAAGAAGTTCGGCCGACTGCGACTTGGGTCAAAAAGCGGCTTGTCGGCCGAACTTCCTGGCTCGATGCGCCTTTCGGACTTTGACTACGAGCTGCCCGATGAGCTGATCGCGCAGACGCCGATCGAGCCGCGCGACGCGGCGCGGTTGCTGGTCATGAGCCGCGAGACCGGCCAGGTCAGCCATCAACACGTCCGCGATCTGCCGGACCTGCTCCGTGCGGGCGACCTGGTGGTGGCCAACCGTTCGCGCGTCCTGCCCGCGCGGGTCCACGCTCGGCTGCGAGGCGGCGGCGCGGCGGAGCTCCTGCTTCTGCGGCGGCTGTCACCAGGTCGCTGGCAGGCGCTCGGGCGCCCGGCGCGGCGCCTTCGGCCCGGTGACCTGGCCACGGTCAGTGATGACCTGCGGCTGAGAGTGACCGCCGCGCTTCCTGACGGCGTGCGCGAGATCGAGGTGGAGACCGAACGGGCCGATCCCGACGCGGCGCTGCTTGCCGCCGGCTCGACGCCACTGCCGCCATACATCCGCAACTGGGTCGGCGATCCGGACCGCTACCAGACGATCTTCGCCGATCTGGAGGGCTCGGCCGCCGCGCCGACCGCGGGTCTGCACTTCACCCCCGAGCTGTTGCAGCGGCTGGCTGCCCGCGGCATCTGCCTGACGACCCTCGTGCTACACGTCGGTCTGGACACGTTCCGACCGGTGAGCCATCAGGATCCGCGCGTTCATCGGATGCACAGCGAGTGGTTCAGCGTGCCGTCCGAGCTTCGCCAGCGCATCGAGCAGACCCGCTCGCACGGCGGTCGCGTCGTCGCCGTGGGCACGACCACCGTCCGCGCGCTGGAAACGTGGGCGGCCACGGGCGAATCCGAAGGCTGGACCGACCTGTTCATTCTGCCCGGCCACCGCTTCGCGTTGGTCGACGCCCTCTTGACAAATTTCCATCTGCCCCGCTCGACGCTGCTCATGCTCGTCAGCGCGTTCGCCGGTCGCGAGCGCGTACTGGCCGCGTACAGCGACGCGATACGTCAGGGGTACCGCTTTTACAGCTTCGGGGACGCCATGCTGCTGATCTGAGCGAGGCCCGTTTGATACCTGTCAGTTACCTGGCTGTTACCATACTGGTTATTGTCTGGCCGGTGGACGCCTCGACATACTCGGCGCAGCGTGTTCCGAAATGTCATCAACGAGTCTTCAAAGGTCACGGAGCGTAACGAGCCGACCCGCAAGGTCAGCCGCCGCTCCTGGCCCGGCATTATTGTTCCGCTGTTCCTCTTCGCCACCACCGTCGTAGGCTCTGGCTGCCTGCAGCAGGCCACTCTCAACCGTCCAATCACCCGCGCCCGCGCCACCGCCGCCACACCCACGCGTGGCCGCGTCGACAAGTACGTGCAGCTGGGTCAGGACGATCCTCGGCTGGGCATGAACGCGGTCGCCAGCGGATCGGTCGAGGACATCAGCACCTCGTCGGTGCAGGTGCTCCCGGCGGGCAACGTGCAAAGCGAGCCAACGGCGGACCTGCTCGACGTGCTGCCCACGACCGTTACGCGCTGGGTGAAGATCACCGCGGACGGCACGCTGTGGTCTGGATCGGACGCGGCCGCCTCGGCCTTCACCGATGTGCCCGCCGGCAGCTTCTTCCGAGTCAGCGGGCCCGATCAGGGCGGGCGTTTGCCCGTGTACTACGTGGGCGATGGGCTGCTGCGCCGGCCGGGCAATGGCTGGGTGGATTTCGCGCTCGTCGAGGTCGTCGATGCGCCACCGCCTGGCCAGGACTCCGCGGTCGATGCCGACGCCAGTCAGCCGCTGCCGGTATGGGTACAGGCCCATCGCGCCACCACATTGTGGTCAGGCCCCGACGAAAAAGCCGTGACGCTAACCGACCTGCCGCAGTGGACCTTCCTGAAGGTCGCCGGGCTGGAACGCGGTGGACGTTTGCTGGTGAACTACGCCGGTGATTACGCCAATCGTCAGCCCGGCATCGGTTGGGTGGATCAGGCAGCGGTCGGGCCGGCCGGCGATCCCGGTCGCTGGGTAGCCAATTTCCGAGCCACGCCACTCTGGTCGGGATTCGACGAAAAAGCGGTTCGCTTTACCGACGCGCCGCAGTGGACCAAGCTCCGCATCGTCGAGGGCGCATCCGTGGACGGCGGGCGTGTCCAGGTGGAGTTCTTTGGTGATGGGCGCACCCGCAAACCCGGACTGGCCTGGATTGCGCGCGGCGACATCGGACCGATCACGCCACCTGTGCCGCTGCCGGCGCCAGCGGTGGAAACCAGCGCCACTAGCACCGGCGCTCGCCAGGTCGAGCAGCACAC
Source organism: Chloroflexota bacterium (assembly GCA_005883405.1). Lineage (GTDB taxonomy): Bacteria > Chloroflexota > UBA6077 > UBA6077 > CF-72 > CF-72. The sequence continues at coordinate 3,351 of VBGG01000414.1, forward strand.
GTTTTCGTCCACGTCGGGCTTCATCGATGCCGTCGGCGCGGCGGCCAAAAGATCCCAGAAGACGACGGGTGTGCCGGCCAGCGTGACGGTCGCCCAGGCGATCCTGGAATCGGATTGGGGCCGCAGCCGCCTGACGCGTCAGGGCAACAACCTGTTTGGCATCAAGGCGCTCGGCGGAGCGGTCGGACCGGCCGGCGGGGTGAGCCTGGCGACGTGGGAGCACACCGACAGCGGTGACGTCGTCGTCCAGGCGCCGTTCCGCGCCTACTACACGCTCGAGCAGTCGATCGACGACCACGGCAAGTTCTTCACCAGCAACAAGCGCTACGCGGCAGCGCTGTCAGTGGCCAGCGATGCGCGCGCATTTGCCCGCGGGATTCAGGACGCTGGCTATGCCACCGACCCGAGCTACGCGAGCAAGCTCATCGGGCTGATGGACCGCTACGATCTCTACCGGTTCGACTAGCGGCGCTACCGATCGAGGGGCCTGCCGCACGTCGGGCAGGCCGCAACGGCGGGCAGCGGCGGCGCCTCTTCGTAGGAGTTGGATGCGCCGCACCTCGGACAGCCGCTCGGCGCACGCCGCGCCCGAACCAGGTTGCCGCAGCGTGTGCACTTCCAGCGGTACGCCAGCTCGCGCACCAGATCGGCACGGCTGATCAACCCGACCAGTTGGCCCTGGGCGTTCACTACCGGCACTCGCTTCAGCCGCTGGCTCACCAGGATCGCCCTGACGCGGTCGAGCGTGGCCGTATCCGGCACCGAAACCACCTCGCGCGTCATCACCTCGCGCACCGTATTCCCTGGCCGCGCGATCAGGTCGTACTCGCTGACGATGCCGACGATGCTGCCGCCTTCGTCGATCACCGGCGCGCCGCTGATGCGGTGCTCGGCCAGTGTCTTCGCCGCCTCGTGCACGGTGGTCTCAGGCCTGAACGTGACGGGGTCGGGCGTCATGATGTCGAGCGCGGTGACGGGCAGCGCGCGCTCGTCCAATGCCTCGATGCGCTCGAGTAGCTGAACCAGCTCGTTGTCGTCCAGCACCACGCCGAGCGTGGCCAGCGCTCCAGTCGGCGCGGTCAGGACCCAGGCTCGCAGGGCCGGCTCACGCCGCAGCCGCTCGAGCAGGCCGGCGATGTGCTCGCTGGCCAGAAAACCGTCGTCCGCGTCGGACGTAGTGGGCGCGGAACTCCCCCCCTGCATGTCACGTTATCCTACATCGGCTTTGAGCCAGCCAGCCTTCCGGTCGACTCACCCGCTGCTGGCGAGTGAGTACGACAACATGCTCGCGTGTATTCGCTGTGGGCTATGTCTGACGTCGTGTCCGACGTACGTGCTCACGTTGCACGAGTCCGAAGGGCCGCGCGGCCGGGTCGGCATGGCACGCGCAGTGGCCGAGGGCCATCTGCAGGTGACACCCGACCTGCTGGAGCACGAGCTGAACTGCCTGGTGTGCGACGCCTGCTCGGCAGTGTGTCCCGCGGGCGTGCACATGGATCCGCTGCAGGTCGTTCTGCGTTCGGCGATCGAGCCTGAGATCCACCGCTCGTGGGGCGAGCGATTGTTGCGGCGGCTGGTCTTCAGCTGGCTGTTCATGGATATGGCCCGGTTTCGTGTGCTGGCGCGGTTGCTGTGGCTCTATCAGCGCTCTGGCGTTCGCTCGGAGGCCGAGAGGCTGCTGCCCGAGGTGCCGAGGCGATTCTTCATACCTCGCGGCGAGAGCTACCCGTCGTCCGTTCGGCGTCGATCTGCTACTGCCGCTGTTCCAGCTGGCGATGGCGCTGTTCCAGCTGGCGATGGCGCTGTTCCTGCTGGCGATTCCGCCGGCCTTGTCCCTGAGGGCGATGCTGGCTCGCAGGTTTCGATCTTCGCCGGCTGCGTGATGTCCACCGCGCTGGCCGACATCGATCGAGCGACGCTGCGCGTGCTGCTGCGTGCGGGCTTCACGGTGCGCAACCCGGCGGAGCAGGGCTGCTGTGGCGCGCTTCACGCGCACGGCGGCGACCTGCGCGGCGCGCTTGCGCTCGCCCGCTCTTGCATCTCCGCGTTCGAAGGCAGTGAGGGTCCGATCGTGGTGAACTCGGCCGGCTGTGGCGCGATGCTCAAGGACTACGCCCATCATTTCCGCTCCGAGCCTTCCTGGGCGGAGCGGGCACGTGCATTTGCGGCGCGGGTACGCGACCTCAGCGAGGTGCTCTCGCCCGGGGCATTGCCAGTCGTTCACGGCGTTGACGGCCGGGTGGTGTACCAGGACGCCTGTCACTTGCTGCACGCCCAGCGCATCAGCCGCCAGCCGCGCGAGCTGCTGTCTTGCGTTCCCGGTGTTGAGCTGGTCGAAATCGATGAGGCTGCTCTTTGCTGCGGCAGCGCGGGCATCTACAACCTCACCAACCCGGTGCAGTCGCGCCAGCTGCAACAGCGCAAGCTCGATCATGTCCTGGCCGCCGAGCCCAGCTTGATAGTCACCGCCAACCCCGGCTGCCTCCTCCAGCTGCGCGCCGGTCTGGTCGAACGCCGCAGCCCAGTCCAGGTCAAGCACCTGGCCGAAATCCTCGACGAGGCCAGCGCGCCATGAGCGTCGCCGACGATCTTCGCCAGTTGCTGACGGCGAGCCGCGTGCTGGATGCACCGGCCGAGCTGCGAACATATGCCTACGACGCGTCGTTCCTGACGCAGCTGGCGCCGCGCTCACCTGACGCGGTGGTGATCGCCGAAACGGTCCAGGACGTGAGCGCCGTGATGCGCTACGCCAACGCGAACCGCATCCCTGTCACGCCGCGCGGCGCGGCGAGCGGCCAGGCGGCCGGTGCAGTTGCGCTGACTGGCGGCATCGTCCTGGCGCTGAACGCGATGAACCAGATCCTGGAGATCGACACGGCCAACATGCAGGCCTTCTGCGAGCCAGGCGTCGTCCACGCGCAGCTCAACGCGGCGCTCGCGAAGCAACGGCTGATCTTTCCGCCCGACCCTGGCTCCAGCCGCATGGCCACGGTGGGTGGGATGGCCTCCACCAACGCGCACGGCATGCGGGCGGTCAAGTACGGCCCGACCAGCGCCTGGGTCCTGGGACTCGAGGTCGTGCTGCCCGACGGTCAGATCATCGAGACCGGCTCGGTCGGCTCGCGCGCCAAGCAGTCGTCGGCAGGCCTGGAGCTGACCAGGCTGATCGTGGGCGCCGAGGGCACGCTCGGCGTCATCACCCGGCTGCGCTTGAAGCTCATGCCGATACCAATCGCCCGGGCGATCGTGGTGGGCCTGTTCGACGCTCTCGAGCAGGCCGGCCAGTCAGTCCAGGCCGTGTTCGCCGCGGGCGTTGGCCCCTCGGCCATCGAGATCCTGGACGAGCGCTGCGTACAGGCGATCAACCTGTATCGGCCAGCTATGGCGCTGCCGCGGGTCGAGGCCCTGCTCCTGTTCGAGGTGGATGGCAATCCACCCGGCGTGCGCTGGGATGCGGAGCGCATCTGCGAAGTGATCGGCCCCTTCGCCCGGCGCACCGAGTGGTCTGACGAGCCGGCGCGTATCAGTGCGCTGTGGGAGGCGCGCTCGCTGGTCGGCGCTGCCGTTGGCATGCTGCGGCCGGGCTCCAACCGCGCGTACTGCGGCGAGGACATCTGCGTTCCCGTCGCCAGAATCCCCGAAACGCTGCGCGCCGTTCAGGAGATCAGCGCGCGCCACCGCATTCCGATCGCGACGTACGGCCACATCGGCGGTGGCGGCCTGCACCCTGGGCACCTGATCGACGGCCGCGACGCCGACGAGATCCAGCGTGTGCTGCGCGTTGCCGACGAGATCCACCTGCTGGCGCTGCGCATGTGCGGCACGACGACCGGTGAGCACGGCGTCGGCGCGGCCCGTGCGCCGTACATGGCCCAGGAGCATGGCCCGGC
>VBGG01000411.1 GCA_005883405.1 Chloroflexota bacterium
GACAGGATGGGCCCGAACATCGGCACCAACTCGAACAGCCCGGCCAGCACCCCGAGCACGACAGCATAGGGGAGCCCCAGCAGGGCGGTCCCGACACCTGCCAGGACGCCAATAATCAAAGCCAGCGTGAGTTGGCCACGCAGATACCCACCCAGCACCCGCGAGACGTTGTCCTGCAGAAACAGCGCCTTGGCGCGGTGCTGAGACGGGATGATGGCGAGGCTCCGCTCACCAAATCGCGGACCATCGACGAGCAAATACAGGGAGATGACCAGGGCCAGGACGACATCGAGGATCATTCCGCCGACCTCAGCCAGGGTACCCACCAGGTTCTTCAGGACGTCGGTCCCGCCCCGTTCGATGGCGGTGGCGGCCTGCGCCTTGAGTTGGTCCAGGTCAGTCTCGACGCCGTACTGGCCCAGCGTAGTCTGTACTTCGCGCACGAACGGGCCTGCGAGCACGATGATCCCGCCGACGACCACGATGCCGACGAGCAGGTAGACCGCCACGATGGCCAGAAGTCGGTTGCCCACGCGACGATTCAGCATGTCGACCGGTCCGCTGAGCGCGAAGGCGAGCACGGCCGCCAGGGCAAAGAGGACCAGTGTGTGCAGGATCGGGCTGACCACCTGCCACACGACCCAGAACAGCGCCACGCCGGCAAGCAGGGTGAGCAGGACAACGAGTGCCTTCTGCCAGTCGCGGTCCAACAAGCCACGTCGGGGCAGGGGAGCTGCATCATCGGCGGTCGGCGCTTCAGCGCGCGTGGCGTCGAGTTCATGGGACACCGCGGCTGGGTCACTGCGAGACGCGGCGGCTTCGGGCCATGGGCGCTGATCGCCTGTTGCTGTCAAGCCTCGGCTACTTTCTCGGGGATGCCTGCACAAAAGTGCAGCGCAGACGAGCGGCTCATGGCCTTCTCGATGGCCTGAGATGTGAGGCGCCCGACACGTTCCCTGGCAAGAGCGACACGGCAACCTGCGCGTTCGTGCAGTGTGGCGCCAGCGGGGCAGTCTGTCATGAACTGCGGTCATTCAATTTTCGCGAGAACAGGACTGAATGTCGGTGAAGCTCCGTGACAGATCTTCATGACGGTCTGCCGGTTACCCGGTCACGCTACGAACGAGGGACTTTGCGAAACTCCAGCACGAACAACGAAGAACGCGTGTACCTGACGCGGGGAGCGCGCGCAGCCCTTGCCAGGTTGGATCCGTCGCGCCGCGAGGCGTTACGTGACGGATTTCGTCGCGTCGGATAGCAGTTACTCTCCTCCGCCGAGCGGGTCAGTGTGGAATCTGGCTGGGCCCGAGGCACCTGGCCACGCAGACGTTACCCACAGCAGTGCTATCCGAAAACCGTCAAGTATGTCCTCGACCACCCGGAGATACAGCGTTTGCGGCTGATCCACGGAGTCGTCTCGCATCCGCCGCACTTCGTTCCACTCGATCACGCCTGGGTTGAACTCCCAGGCGACATCGTCTTCGACGGCGTGGTGCAGACGTTCTTTACGCGTTCGAGCTACTACTCAGTTATGGCTGCGGTAGCTCTGGACGCCTACTCTGCCGCCGCGACGCGGAGGCTCGTCGACACACACGGCCGCCCTGGTCCCTGGAACGCGAAATGGGTACCAACCGCCAGGCAGCTCGAAGCCTATGCCGCGGCCGTCCGTACGCGTCAGGGTGTTCGGATAGCCGCGCCACTGTCACTGAACGTCGGCAGGAACCGATAGCCGCGGCCGGGCACCGTGGCGATGAAGCGCGGCTGCCGCCAATCGTCCTGGAGTCGGGCTCGCAGGTTGCGAATCTGGCGGTCTACCACGTTGCTCTCGGCCACGTAGTCGACGCCCCACAGCGTATCCAGGATCTCCTCGCGGCTGACCACGCGGCCAGCGTTGGCGGCGAGCAGATACAGCAGGCTCTGCTCCAATGAGGTCAGATACAGCTCCGAGGTCCCAGAGTGTACGGTGCGGTTGAGGATGTCGATCTCGAGCTCGCCGAGTTTGATGACCGNNNNGGATGGTCAGGATGTCGTCCACGCCCGCCTCGAACGAGGCCAGCTTGGTCTTCAGATCGCCGCGCCGAGTCAGACCGATGACGGGCAAGCGTATCCCGCCCACGGGTGTGGCTCCGAGTAGCGTCATGATCTGCATACCGTCGAGATCCATGTCGAGGATCGCCAGATGTGGCTGCCACGCTGTCAGGGCGGCGGCGACCTCGGTCGCGCTGGTAGCCGTGCGAGTGGTGTACACGCCATGGTTGAGTGTCATCTTGATGAGCTCGATCATCATCGGCCGGTCGAGCACCACGAGGACCCTGGCCGGGCCGCGGGGCGGCCAGTGCGTCGCCTGAGGTTTGGCTGCGTGCGGGACAGTCATGGGCATCCCAAGGTGCGCCACAACTGTAAATCTAACTCTCTCTCGTAAACCGCATTTGCGCGGCGCGCCTCGTGCGTCAGGCATCAAGCCCGCGGCCCACGCGCGGGAGCAGGCCGCATTGGACGTCGTCGGAACTAGCTGGACGGAAGAGTGCTGCCAGTCGCGGTGGGGCTCGATCAGACCGTTGGGATTAGCGCGACTTATCGGCGCCTTCGTGCTCCGAGGCGCCAGCACCGGCCGGCCATGCGACAGTCACCAGGAACGCGGCCTCCTCCATGGCCGTGACCGGTTCGCGCAGATTGTCCCCAAGAACGATCAGGTCATGTGGTCCGAGGTCCCACTGCTCACCCTCTGCTTGCACGCGCACTCGACCCTCGAGCACGTGCAGGCTAGCGCCGCCCGCGGTGGATTCGGGCTTGAGCGTTGAGGCGCGCTTCAGCAGCACCAGCGTGACCCGCAAGCCGTCAGTCTTGGCCAGTGTCTTGGCTGCGCGACCGCCCGAGGTATGGTCCAGCTCAACCTCGGGCGGCGCACCTCGTCGGTCAATTCGAACACGTGACCTCGGCCGCTCATCTGGCGGGCTGCACGGCGCGTGGTACCGCTGGTCTGCCGGCTGTGACTGGTTAGCATGAAATCCTCCTCGCTTTTGAAC
>VBGG01000064.1 GCA_005883405.1 Chloroflexota bacterium
AGTTCCCAGAATGCGAACACCCTCCGCGTATTCGGTGGGCGCGCCGTCAACTGGGATTCTGACCGTTGGCTCTGCGAAAGCCTAGTACGCCTGATCGACTGCGACCCGAGCAGGCGGGCGGCAACCAAGTCGGTGTTCGACGAGTCCGCCAGGGACTCGGCGCCCGCTCCCGATCCATCACCAGCCTCCTCGACTGACCTAAGCCCTCAAGGACGGCCCGCGTCGAGGTCGTGTAGCAGGGATTCCGGGTCGTAGTAATCGCATACGAATCCGCATTTCAGCCCCCCATCAAGGTCGCGGGACCGCCCGAACTTGACGACGACACCGCCGTGCGATAAACCATTCTCGTTCTAGCTGACTAAGTCGCTGGGGGGCTCTGTTTATGAAATGCATTCGACTGCTGGTTCCGACTGTTGCATTGATCCTGGCGCTTCTGCCGGTGACGGCACTTGCCAGCACCAACTACCACGAGGCCGTGTCCGGCATCGAGACGGGCTTCCCGTACAGCACGGAGGCCTGTCCCGCACCAGATAGCGTCAGCCCGTTTGCAGGGTTGGCCAACGGGACACTAGACGGTACCTTCATGATCGCCGTGTGCCATACGCAGCTCAACCCGTCCGCGGAAATCCTGGGTGGCTCCTTCGTGCTGATAAGCAGTGCGAAGACGGTGAATGGGCAGTTTGCCCCAGGCGGCACTGTATCCCTGGTGGGCGCGTCCGTGAGCGATGGAACGTGCACCCAAACCTACGCCGTTAACGGAGGTCTGCTGCCTGATGGGAAGTTCTCAGGCACGCTCGTGCACTACGGACTCTGGACGGGCAGCTCATGCAGCATCTTTTTCGCCACGATTTCGGGCAGGGCCCAGCTTCGGATGTAGCGACGACGCACGGTGTCCGCGTGCAGCGTCTGATGACGGACCAGAACCACACCTACCGAGTTTCACGAGCCTTCGCGCGGGCCCGGTTCGACCCGAGTTCAAAATCGGGACGGTGGACCCAGACATACACAACTCGAACACCTGCGAGATCCACGCCGCTGCGATCGACTTAACGTCGAGATCAGCCGGAGGGCGTCCTGACCTCGCCGGGGATTGCTACAGCCGGCTCTTCAGCGAACCCACCGTCCGCCCTGATCTTGGCTCTGCTCTCGAGCTTCGGAGCGATGGTCCTGCACGGTGTAGGGCGAAAGTGTGAGGCGGTCACTGATCTCGCGGGTCGAAAGACCATTCAGCACGAGACGAGTGACCTCGCGCTCACGTTTCGAAAGACCGTAGGCCTCGGCGATCAGACCGGCGATCTGTGGTGGGCTTGCCAGATGGACGATGACGCCAACCCTTCCCTGGGCATCGTCGCCCATCATCGACGCATCGAGGAAGAGCCACCCACCTGCCCGACGCGGGACGCGAGCCTGGGCCACGTCTTGCGTCCGCTCGGCAAAGGCCTGCCGCGCTCGATGAGCAACACTCGCGACGATGAGCGGCAGCTCGCCCGAGTCGGCGGTCGAATCCAGAATTTCGCTGAGCCAGAACTTGGCCGCGGGAGTGAGGCTTTCGACTGAGTCGTCTTCGCGCACGAGGATGAGACCGGGCGGATCGGCTCCGTCGTCGGCGCCCAGGGCGCTGGTGAGGATTGCCCGACGGATCCCTTTCGCGATGTAGCCGCCGGCATCGGCGATCAAGGCGACGTCGTCCGCGTCGAACCTGCCCTGGTGACGATGTAGAGCCACGCATCCCCACGCCGAATCGCCATCGATGAACACCGCCCTCAGCTCGTCCCCATTCTCATGCCCATGTGGGGCGAGCACTTTGGTAAAGCGTGGGCTTCGCTGCAGGTCACCCTGTGTGGCCCCGTACAGCGTGCCGACAGGTGGTTTGGCCCGCGCCAGGTCCGCGAACTTGTTCAGATCGTCCTCGAGAAACTCGTTCGCCGCCAGCGCCATCAAGACTTCGATGCCGTGCTCGCGAGTGAAGTGACTGGTGGGCAACAACGTGCCTGGATCAAGGGTCAGCCAGCAGGAGTCATCGAACGGCAGCACGCTCGACATCGTCCGGTCCGCGGCTTCGAGAAAGGCAGGCAAGTCGAGCCCACGGTGCAGCAGGCGCACGAACTGCCGGCGAGCTCGCATGAGCGGCGGTGTTGCCATCGCGCGAATTGTCATCCTGAACGAGGTCCTTCACAAGGGCGATGTCCCAGATTCCTGGGATGGACAGGGGACGTGCTCGAGCACCCCGTCACGGGGGAGCGGCTAGTCTGGCGAAAGGTCGCCCGGGACACTGCGGGAGCACTGCTGCAAGCGGACCTTTTCGTGGCGCCCGGTGGGTTTGTCGCTGCCGAACACGTGCATCCCCTCCAGGAGGAGCGCTTTGAGGTGCTGGCGGGGGTGCTCCGCCTACGTCTCGACGGGAAAGAGAAAACCATGAGCAGAGGCGAGGTCGAGGTCGTGCCGGCTGGACTGCCGCACGTGTGGTGGAACGGCGGCCAGGAGGAGCTGCACGTTCTTGGCGAATTCAGGCCTGCGCTCCGGACCGAGGTGTTCTTCGAGACCTTTTTCGGTTGGGCAAAGGACGGAAAGACGAACCGAAAGGGCTTGCCGAATCCATTGCGGCTTGCTGTCTTGATGGACGAATACGAGGACGAGCTCCGCCTTGCCAGGCCTCCGTTCGCCATCCAAAAAATGCTGTTCGGACCACTGGCGATGCTGGGCCGGCTCGTCGGATACCGGCCCTGGTATCCGCGATACAGCGCAGATCCGTTGATGACAGGGCTCGGGATGGGGATCTGACGGGCGACGTCAGTTTTCTACGCTCTCGCCCACCGTGATGGGTCGCGCCAGGGTGGTCCTCATCTGGCCTGAATGCCGACCCAGTCCTGCAGCACCGCATCGCCGGTCAGCAGAGACATCAAACGCGGCGGTCGGGATCGCCGCCATGATGTGGCGCTCGAACGAGGATGGCCTGACGTACGTCAGTCGATCACCAATGGATATCGCAGATGATGCTGGCCGCCCGGCACTCTTTGTGCCGATGATCGCGATGCGTTTCGGATACTGAAGTAGAGCTATCGATGGCCACGCATCGCTATTCAATCTGGATCGATGCCAAGCCGGAGCTGGTCTGGGAGATCTTCACCGAAGTGGATCGGATTCCCGAGTGGCAGACGGGCGGTCCAGTCGTTACCGACGTAAGCGGCAGGGGCGACATGGCCGGCACTACCTACGCCGTCCGCCGTGGACCGGGGGTCGCCCACACGACAGTGCTGGAGGCGATTCGCCCATCTCGGTATCGATCCCGAACCGACGCCTATCTGGGCCTGTGGTTCGAGACGATCGCGCTACTCGTCTCCGAAAAGGGTGGAACACGCCTGGACCTCGAAACACAT
>VBGG01000413.1 GCA_005883405.1 Chloroflexota bacterium
CCCGTGTCTTTGACGATGATCTTGATGATCTTGCGTTCGACGCAACTACTGATTTGGATGACTTTGCGCGGTGAGTTGGCGAGGGCATCGCGGGCATTGGTCAGCAAGTTTAGAAATACCTGCTCGAGCTGGATTGCGTTACCCAGGACAAGTCTGTCGTCATCATCACACAATTCAAGCTGGACATCGATGTTGCGTAACCGTAGCTGTTCCTGCAGCAAGGACACAGCCTGGACGATGATGGCCTTGACAGAGACTTCTTCGTGGATCGTAGGAGCTGACCGGCCGAATGTGCGTAAATGCGAAATGATCTGGCTCGCCTTAACTACCTGTCCAATGGCTGCATTGAGGTCGCGCTGCATACGCGCTGTATCTGGCGTACCCAAATCGATCAGATCTATGACATTACCGACAAACAGTCCGATGTTGTTGAGAGGATTATTGAGCTCATGCGCCACGCCGGTCGTCAGCTGACCCAACGTGGCGAGCTTTGCAGCCTGCACCAACTGCTCTTGTTTTTCGCGCAGCTCCTGCTCGCGTCGCTGAATCTCCGCCGTCGTCTCCCGCAGGTCGCCCATGATGTGGATCATGGCCTTACGGCTCGCCTCGAGACGAAGATTCGAGCGGTGCAAATCCTTGAGGAGGTGCAGGAGTGCGCGCCGCGAGTTGTCCAGTCTTTCGGTTTGCTGCACCAGCCTGCGACGATCGAGCTCGTAATCTGCCAGGATGTGGAGCATCGCCTTACGTTGGTTGGCGAGCCGCTTGTTGGCTTCACGCAGACGAGCGTACTCAAGTTCGAGCTGGCCTGAGTCGGTGAGGTTGTCGAGGGCATGTGGCCTGGGTATGTCGACTAGCTGGCTGGTTGTCATCAGCTGCGACCCAACTCCGCCTTCAATTGGTTCACTTCGCGTTGGAGCCTCTCGACTTCTTTCTCCAACGCAATCATCTTGAGCTCACGGCCGACGACGACCTCTTCGAATTTCTCGAGATCGAGGATTTTCTCCTGGAGCTCAAGCTTTGACTCCTCGAGGTCGCGCACGACCTTCTCGTAAGCCCGCATGTCACGCAGAATGCCGATGGCACCGATGACTTTCCCCATCGGATCGCGTAGCGCAGACGCATTCAAGATGGTAGGAATCACTTCATCGCTGGCACTCCGCGGGTGAAGCACTGCATTGCGCGTCAGGCCGCGCTCGACGACCTCACGCAGCGCCGCCGTGAAGTCGCGCACCTCTTCAGGGCTGATGAAACGTAACAGCGACTGCTCGAGCAGCTCGTCTGGGCGGAAGCCGAGCAGCTCGGACACCGCGTCATTAGCCTGCAGAATCTTGCCCTCGAGGTCCGACACGAAAACCGGATCAGGGGCATTCTCGATAATGATCTCGGCGTCGAGTGAGCTACGCGGCTTGGTCTGGTCATCGCCGTCAACCGCGTGTTTTGTCGGCGACCTGACCGTCCTGGGCATCGGTGCCACCCTCCAGGCTGCGTAATGGCCCCCTGCAGGGGTCGCGGGCTTGCGAAACCTGTGGAGATTCCGATGCGCACCTGCACGTGCTGTACCAGCCGGCTCGTCCGCTCGAACCGATATGAACCCGACGCACTACTCAGCAGCGTCACCGGCGTGCCCTCCCAAGCGATAAGTGGCTATGCATCAAGCGCGCGACGGCGATACCCATCGACCTCACACCGTCGCACTTGCTGCGCCAGATTGGCCGAGGAATCTCGTGTACTCTCTTACGCCATCGACAAGAAATGTGTACGAACCGCGCACGGTTTTCCAAACCGCTGATCCATGGCTCGACGCGGAACGCGACCTGCCTCTCTGAGGCGGCGGTACGCTCGACCACATGCGGCACACGCGCCAGGACGTGGTCGAGCGGACCGAGCGTGAGTACGAACGCCTGGACAGGCTGATCTCGAGCCTCGCGCCGGGTGAGTGGGCGAAGAGAGTCTCGCGCCCCGAGACGCGCGACCCGTGGACGGTCAAGGACGCCATTGCCCACATCGTCTACTGGAAACTGCACACGGCACGCGTCATTCGTGGCGAGCGACGGCCGCCTGAGATGCGTGGCCTGGACGTGCCGCGCATCAACGCGCTCATTTACAGCCAGTGGCGCGACCGCACGCCGGACGAGGTGCTCGCGTGGCACCGCGAGATCCACCAGGACGTCCTGCGCGCGTTGCGCGAGAGACCTGATGCCTGGTTTGGCCACCGCGAGCACCACGAGGGCTGGCCGGGCGACTTCGATGGCCATTCCGCGTCCCACCGCGTCAGAGACATCGAAGCCGCCCTGTCGAAGTAGGGGGAGCTTACGCCGCTTGCTCGACCCGCAGCGGCTCGAGGCGCTGGATCTCTGCCGATGCGGGCTGGGCACGCCGCAGCGTCCAGACCAGGCACCAGCCGATGGCGACAACGATCATCGCCGTGCGGTAGACGTCGCCGAATGCGAAGGCCGTGGCGTCTGCCAGCAGCGCCGCCGAGGGTGAGCCCGCGCTGACCGCGGCTGCTTCCGAGACGTGCGCGGGGATCCGCACCTGAAGCTCGGTGGCGAACGAGGCGATCGCCAACGAGGCGATCACGTTCTGAAGCGCACTCGTAAGCGACGTCACTCGTCCGACGAGCTCATGCGGCGCGCTGTTCAACAGGTGCGTGTTCAACGCCATCATCATCGAGCCCATGCCCGCGCCGAGTAGCGCCAGGGGCAGCCGCAGGTCCTCGCCGCTGGTCTCGCCACGCAGCCCGGACAGCATCCACATCGCGGTGCCGATCAGCGTCGTGCCAAGCAGAACCGGCGGCCGCACGCCGACCCGGTCGAATGCGCGCCCGCCGATCTGCATGAAGATCGCCGAAGCGATCGCAGTCGGCAGCGTGAAGATGCCAGTCTCAAAGGCACCGTAGCCCCGCACCTGCTGCAGAAACAGCGGGATCAGGAAGAACGTCCCGAACATCGCGGCCATCGCGGCCCACTGGGTCAGAATGCCAAGGGTGAAGTCGCGTGCCCGAAACACACGCAGCTCGAGCACCGGATCGGCGGTGGCCAGCTCTCGCCAGACGAACAGCACCAGGGCAACCAGTCCGATCGCGACGCCACCGAGTGTCGTCGGGGCGGTCCATCCGGCGATGGTCGACTGGCTGACCCCGAACGAGATCGCGGCGAACGCAAGCGGGCCGAGCAGGATGCCCAGGGTATCGAGCGCTCCCGCCGCGCGGCCGGGCGGAATCGCCGGCAGCACCCGCGCGCCGACCCACAGGGCCAGCACCCCGACCGGCAGGTTGATCAGGAAGATCAGTCGCCAATCGGCGTACTGCAGGAGGTAGCCCGACAGCAGCGGGCCGAGGGCCGGGGCGACCATCACCGGCAGGCCGAACATGCCGAAAATGGCGCCGCGGCGCTCGGGCGGGGTGAGCCGGTAGAGCACGGCCATGCCGATCGGCATGAGCATGCCGCCGCCGAGGCCTTGCAGGATGCGCGTGGCGATGAGCATCTCGCCGTTCGTCGCCAGCCCACACAGCGCAGACCCGAGGGTGAACAGCACCAGCGACGCCAGATAGACGCGTTTGGCGCCGAAGCGATCGGACAGCCAGCCTGAGAGCGGGATCACCGCCGCCTGGGCCAGCATGTAGCCGCTGATGACCCATTGCAGCAGGCTGAGGTTGGTGTCCAGCACACGACCGAGGGTCGGCAGCGCCACGTTCACCACGGTGTTGTCCAGGATGACCATGAAGCTGCCGAGAACGATCGCGATCAGCGGTACGAGCACTGATCGCGTGGAGGGCATAGTTGTGACTGCCATTACTTGAATAAGACGCTTTGGCGAGCCGATTTATTGCTGCCCATGGGGAGGGTTAGCCCCCCGTCCGAATGGGCAGCTTGACAGCCCGCAGCAGTACGCAGATGCCTTCCTGTCGAGAGAGTTGCGTGTCATCCGGAGCTTGCGAAGGATCTATCCAGCTTCTCGCAGCGAGCGCCGGACTAGCGGATCCTTCGGTCGCCTGCCCTGCGCGAAGCGAGCCTGCGAGCGAAGCCCATGGGTGCCTCCCTCAGGATGACACGCAGGCTTTATTGGGAAGGCTCTAGTCCGCGGCGCTTCCGGCGAAGTGAGCCGGCGCGGGCACGATGTGTGGCGGTGCCGCGGCACGCGGT
>VBGG01000412.1 GCA_005883405.1 Chloroflexota bacterium
GGCGTTGCGACAAGGCTTTCTCAGAACAGCGCGCCGGCAACGCTCACTTGCGCCGCTCGCCTGGTATGGAAGCCGTGCGACCAGCAGCCGCCGGCCGACGCGTCAGCCACTCCTCGTCGCGGAGTGTTGCGGCCAGACGGCGGCCGTACAGCAGGCCATTCAGGGCCCGTTGATCATCGGTCAGATCGTGAGCGCCGCAGCGCGTCAACCGGACGCCCAGCACCCCAAACTCGCAGCCGCAGTGGCGATCGAGGACACACGTGAAATCGAGGTATTCGCCCGGAGTTCCGTTCCATACAGCGTTCATCTTTGTTCTCGCCAATAGCGTTTGCACTCAGTCTGGAATCCACGGTTTCGCAGTCCATCGTGCATGCGATTGATCGCCGGACGGACCTTTGTCGCTCCGCCAGTACGTCTAAGGGCTGACGTTTCTCAAGTGCATGCCGGCTGATCAGGCAACATCGGAAAGCGGCTGGTCGTGGATGAGGTCGGCGTCAGCTCCAGGTGCTGATCACGTAGTCGAGCCAGTCGATCGGCCGGTCGCAGCGGGCTCGGATCGGTAGGCGGTCACGTCGATGTAGACGTCGGCCACCTCGGGTACGGCGGCGCGCAGCGCCGCGTCGAGCTCATCCATGGCGCGGGTAAGCGCGTCGATGGTCAGGCTCGCCAGCGGCCGGACTTTGGCCGCGACGATGACCTCTTCTGGGCCGGTGTACACCGCCTGGAGCGCGAGGACCTGCTCGACAGCCGGCGCCGCGGTCAGCACGGCGTACAGCCGCTGGAGTTGCTCCATTGACATCGAGCGGCCAACCAGGTAATCGGCCAACGGGCGGGCCAGCCAGAACGCCGTCACCGCGAGCAGGAGTCCGATCAGCAGCGAGGCGAGCGCGTCTGGCAGCGTGTTGCCGACCAGCGCGCTGGCCAGGAGCCCCAGCGCCGCCAGCGCTACGCCGATCAGCGCGGCGCTGTCTTCGACCAGAACCGCTCGCAGCGCCGGATCGGAGACGTGCAGCAGGTAGTGCCGCGGCGATGCGCCCTGCTGGCGGGCTTCGCGGCTGGCCTGCCGCAGGCTCTGGAGCAGCGAGCTCCCGTCAGCTACGAAGGCGACGACCAGCACCACCCAGGCGGGGAGCAGGCTGCCGGTCGAGCCACCCTCCACCAGCTCCCGAATCGCCAGGCCGATCGACACGCACCCGCCGATGAGGAACGAGGCCATGGCGGCCATGAAGGCCCACAGGAAACGCTCCCGACCGTGGCCGAGTGGATGCACGACATCGGCTGGCACGCCACCGCGTCGGACCGAGATCCCGAGCAAGACTTCGTTCAACGAGTCGGCCAGGGAATGGCCGGCCTCGGCCAGCAAGGCGGCCGACCCCGACAGCAGGCCCGCGACGAGTTTCGCCGCGGCGACCAGCAGGTTGACGGCCAGCGCGGTGAGGATCGTGCGGGTGGTCTCGCTCTGGGCGGCGCTGCGGAGGGCGGCGCTGGAACGCCGCGGCGGCAATGCGGGTAGCACGCTCGGATTTCGCACCACGGATGGTCGACCTCCAGGCTCAACTGTACCCGGCGCTGAACCGCTCGCCGCCGAATAACACCGGGTGTCACGCGTGATGTCCCGCCCCAGTTCGTCTCAGAGCGGCCCTCTGCAGCTTTCAGTCAGGCGGCCCGCCCGGATGGCAAGTCCGCATGTCAAGCTGCCTGCCTCGCGTTTCCTCAGCATCACGCCAGGGGCGATGAATGAAATCCGCCAGGAGGCTGACGCCGATTCAGACCTTCGGCTGAGCGCGTCCCTGCGCTTTGCCGTTGGTGTCGCCTCCGCCGAGCCCGTCGAGCGGCAGGCTGCGCCGACGCTCAGCCGGCCATGGTCGGCTGCGGTCTTTCGGCATGAGTCAAAGGTCTGACTGCGCGTCAGCCCGATGCAGTATGCCGCGATTCCGTGCCCGATCCATGCTGAAGGAAGCATTCGGCTGGCGGTACTGCTTCGCCACCGGCAACGAGGTGTGAAAAATGCAGACGACTTCATTTGATAACCACCGTCGGTCTCGACCACGCTGGATGGTTGTCGCGGCGTCCGTCCTGGTGGTCATCCTCATCGCAATCGGCCTGACCCTCCCAACCTCCGCACCTGCACACCAGCTGTGGGCTGCAGCAGCGAGCACCGTCGCCCAAGCCCAGGCAGACCCCCAGGTTGCCGCCATCCAGGCGGTGATCCAGCAGGCCAATCAAGAGCAAGCCGCGGCGCTCGCCGGCAACGATCCGTGGCAGATGAGTGACACCGCCACCGCGGCGTACTACCGCCAGCTGGTGCAAATCAACCAGGCGCTGATCGCGCAGGGCGCCACGAGCATCGACCTCATCCACCTGAGATGGGGACCGATCAACGTCACCGGCAGTAGTGCGACAGCCACGACGTCCGAGGTATGGACGACCACCTTCAGTGACGGCACCACCGCCGAGTCCAGCGACACCAACGTCTATACGTTGGTCCAGCAGAACGGCACGTGGTTGATCCAGGCTGACCAGCAGACTGCGCCCGCTTCGGCTCACGCCACGCCAGGCGTAGTGACGCCGCCAGGGCCACAAACTCCAGTACCGGCGGTCTCGGTGGGCCAGAACACATCACACAACTGGGCCGGTTACGCGACTACCTCCGGGACCTACACCGGAGTGACTGGCACGTGGACGGTACCTGTGCCAGGCATCAATGGCGCGCCTGGCGTCGGCGCTACCTGGGTTGGCATCGGTGGCGTGAGCAGCCACGATCTGATTCAGGCGGGTACCCAGGATGTGGCGGCCGGCGGCGGTCAGGCTGAGTTTCAGACGTGGATCGAGATGCTGCCACAGGCATCCCAGCAGGTCCCAGTCGCCGTCGTACCTGGCGACTCGGTGACGGTCTCGATCAACGAGCAAGGAGCCGGCAGCGGCACCTGGCAGATCTCGATCACCAACAACACGTCCGGCCAGACGTATCAGACCACCGTGCAGTACGCCTCGTCCGAGTCGTCGGCCGAATGGATCATGGAGGCGCCGACAGGAGCAAACGGCGTCCTGCCGCTGGACAACTTCAGCTCGGTCTCATTTACCGCTGCCTCAGCCACCCAGAACGGTCAAATGGTTGACATTTCCCAGACCGGAGCGCTGCCGATCACCATGCTGAATGCCAATAACCAGCCGCTGGCCGTGCCGTCTGCGATCGGCAGCAATGGCTCGAGCTTCAGCGTCGCACGTACCACGGCGCCGGCGTCGACTGGCACCGCGGGTGGGCCCGGACGACGTCCAGGCGGCGCATCGGCGCCCGTGGGCCAGGGCGGATGACCGTCAGCGGAGCCGTTGCGCTTCGCCTGCTGGATCTACTGCCATGATTTTCAGAAGAATTGAGTACCAGTGGCTGGTCGCGGTGGCGTTTGTCGCTGGCATGTTCATGGACATCATGGACACGACCATCGTCAACGTCGCGTTGCCCACCCTCGGCCAGGACTTCGGCGTCGGCGACGGAACCTGCCTGCGATGATCAATCAACAGCAGCTCACCTTCCTCGAGCAGGGCACCTTAGTCGAGATCTCGGGTAGCGCCGGACGCGACGGCTGGCTGCAGTTTGCCGCGTTGCTCGAACCCACACAACTGGAACCATTCGACACCACCGCAGCAGGACAGGCGCTGGCGAATGCAACACCCCCGGCCTGGACGAGCATGCCGCTTTCAGCGCGGCTCGGCGAACGCGTGACTCCGGCCGTCACTGGCCCGGAGATCGTCCGCCAGTGCGGCTGGACCACCCCGTCAACGTCGAACACGCCTGGCCGGACTGGTCTCGAGGTCCGCTGTGCTGCGCGTCTGGCGGGTGGCGCAACGGACGAGACGGGTGGCTACGGCTACAGCCAGTACACCTGGCGACAGGCCGCCGAGCGTCTCGGTGTGGACCCCGCGAGTGGACCGAGCGACGATCCGCTGGTGTACCTGTTCGAATCCGACCGTGCCGACGGCGGCGGCAGCGTGGTGGTGCTGGATGCCACCTCAGCCGAACCGTACCTGGTGGCGCGCCTGAATCCGGCCACCCGCTAGCCCGATATAGTCAGGCTTCAGTGGCTGCGCATCCTTGCGCTGGCGGCCTTGAGCACCCTTGGTTGCTCGCCGGCTGCCAGTTGAGCTCGCAGGCAGATGCGTGGTCCCAGGGTCGGTGTGCGCGAACCGCGAGGCGGCGATGCACGGGCCGACCCTGCTGCTGGATAGTTGTCGGGACGCCGATCCTGCACGAAGCACGCAACGATGCTCGGCGCAGTCCGCGTTATGTTCGAAGACTCAGCCGGCGGTTGAGCACGTCTCCTCAGCCTGTGCGTTGCGTCGTCGCCTTCCGCAAACCAGGTGGGTGTAGCGCAATGAGCCTGCCGGGAGATGACGCGTCGCTGGTGGTTCCCGAAGTCAGTTGCCTTCAGGTCTTTTGCGCGCCCGAGCCATGGGCCGCGGCAGGGTGTGCCGCGGCATGTCGCGCAATGCGAGGCGGGTGTACCGATACGCGTCGGCGTCCACCATTGGAAAGAGCGCTTCCCGCAAGAGGAAGATGATCTGGCCATTCAACGAGCGGGCGTCGAGCTGCGCGCGCTCGACGAGCGCGGCATGCAGGTCCTCGGGCAGACGGACGGTGAGCGGAATTCCCTTCGGCATGACACCACTATAGTGTCACATTGACACCACGTCAAGCGGATCGCACACGACCGGAGCGCGCCGGAGTGCGCGGTAGATAGTGGGTGTCCCGCGTGCGGACCCCTGTGCGATCCGGCTGGTAACCGCTCGCCGCACGTTCGACCTGAGGCGATGAACAACAGCTCCCATGCGCGCTGCTCGTGCGCGAATTCTCGCGACGGCCACAAGACGCGCCCTGCGGCGGTGGGCCGTTGCTCTAGCTCGACGTGGCGCAGGCGAAGAACGTGAGCAACGGGATCATAGTGACAGTCGGGATCGCCATTTGCGAGAGGGTGTACGCGGGCGAGTCCGCCGGTCGATGGGGGATCAATGCCTACTTTCCGCGGCGTGGCGATGGCAGCTCCCGCGGCGCCTTGTCACGCCAAGCGGAACGAGCCAGTCCTCAGGCGCCGTCATGGTTGGGACGAATTTGGCGTTCCCGCACCAACACCGCCAGGGCCAGCGCCACCGCCGCAGGACGACTTCCCTGGCCTGCCGTCGAGTTTTGGAACTCGTGTCGATTTGACTGCATGTCGTTCGACGTCTCTCTAGAACCGAGGTTCACCCAATTCAAGCGCACGCAAGTGCAAGGAGTCTTCCCAAAGCCATGTCCTCCACTGCCATGTCCCTTTCTGCTCCGACGAGATCGTCCGCGGTCAACTGGTCTCGCTTCGCCCTCGTGGGCCCTGGCACGGTGCTCGCCGCCGTGGCCGCCAATGTGCTCGCTTACTTCATCGCCAGTACAGTGGTCGCTTACAACGCGGAGTTTCTCCCGCTCGCGAGTGTCGGCGGAGCGATCATCATGACCCTGGCGCCGGCGATTGTCGCCGTTCTGCTGTACGCCGCGTTGTTGCGCTTCACACGCCACCCCGCGCGCATTTTCACGATAACCTCGGCCATCGTCTTCATCATCTCGCTGATCCCCGTTTTTACCTATATCCCGACCGTGCCGGGCGCGACGAATGCGCAAACCGCGACCCTTGTCCTGATGCACGCCGTGGCCGCCGGCGTGATCGTCGCGTTGTTGACCTCAATTCGGAGGGCATCATGGGAAAGCTAGTCGTCACCGAGTTCATCACCCTGGATGGCGTCATCGAAGCGCCAGGCGGCGGCGAGGCCTTTGAGAAAGGCGGTTGGGCCTTCAAGTTCAACCGTGGCGATGATGGCAACAAGTTCAAGGTCGACGAACTGATGGCAGCCGACGCGCAGTTGCTCGGGCGGGTCACCTACGCGGGATTCGCCAAGGCGTGGCCGACGATGAACGCGGACGAGTTCGGCCAGAAGATGAACAGCATGGCCAAGTACGTGGTCTCGACGACGCTGCGCGACGCGGACGCGACGTGGACCAACTCGACGGTTATCCGAGACGACGTGCCGGGTCAGGTTGCGCGGCTCAAGCGCGAGGTGGCCGGAGACATCCTCGTCGCTGGCAGCGCGCAGCTGGCTCGGGGCCTGACCGAGCACGGCCTGGTCGACGAGTACCGACTTATGGTCTTTCCAATCGTGCTCGGCTCCGGCAAACGCTTGTTCGGCGACCGCAGCCCATCGCTCACCCTGCGGCTGGTCGACAGTCAGCCGGTTGGTCCAGACGGCGTGGTGATCCTCACCTACACGCCAGTTCGCTAGTCCATCGCAATTAGTGGCGACTGCGGTGGTGGTGATGTCGCTAATAGCTGCTCCGCTGACGTTCCGCTTCTGACCGGCAGGCGCGTAGAGCTCGGGCAGGTGCCGAGCGTCCGCGGCATCACCGCCCCGCGCGACCAGACCGACGACGTTGCCGCCCGAGACCATGTCCGCCCACCGCGAGCGCGCCGACCAGCGACGCCTGGTGAGCGAGCGCGCTGCTGTGCACCTCTGGCGTCGCGCTGGGCGGCGCGGCTGTCAACACCCCGTGCGCCGCTCGGCGTATGGCCGAGTTGGGTCCTACCGGCCAGCCTCTTGCCGAGCGCGAGCCCGCTTCATGAGCGGAAGCGGACGCCCTGCCTGAAGGGCTACGCCTGGCTCGAGGACGCCCGCCTTCCGGACTGAACTCGGCGCTCTGCAGACCCCGCGAAGATGCGCGAGTTGTCACAACCGAGCCGCCAGTCTCGTCTTGACTCGATGAAACGCTCTCTGAAGCTGTCTGAAGGGGCAGACCCATGAAAGTATTCGTTGCCGGTGCAACCGGAGCGGTCGGCAAACCACTGTTGGCACGCCTGGTCTCCACGGGATACGACGTCGTCGCCATGACGCGCTCGCCCGACAAAGCGCAGGCCGTGCACGATCTCTATCCAGGGGTAGTGACGGTCGTCGCTGACGGACTGGATCGAAAGGCGATCATCGACGCAGTCATGCGCACCAGGCCCGAGGTCATCGTGCATCAGATGACCGCGCTCGCAAAGCTGACCGGCCTGAAGCACTTCGACGACGACTTCGAGTTGACCAACCAGTTGCGCACGACGGGTACCGACTATCTGCTGGAGGCAGCGCGGGCCGCCGGCGCACGGCGGATCATCGCTCAGAGCTACGGCAACTGGAACTATGAACGCGTCGGCGGGCCCATCAAGACCGAGGACGATGCGCTGGACGCCAACCCGCCCAGCTCTATGCGGCGTACGATGGCCGCCATCCGCTACGTAGAGTCAAAAGTCCTGGGAGCCGCGGGGATCGAAGGCGTGGCGTTGCGCTATGGCAGTCTCTACGGGCCCGGAACGTCCATCGCAGCGGGGGGTGCCATCGTCGAGGCGATCCGCAAACGGCAGTTTCCGGTGGTGGGAAACGGCGCCGGCGTATGGTCGTTCGCCCATGTCGCCGACGTAGCTTCCGCGACAGTGGCCGCCATAGAACGGGGCGCACCTGGCGTATACAACGTCTGCGACGACGAACCCGCACCGGTCTCCGTGTGGCTGCCGGAGCTCGCCAGGGCGATCGGGGCAAAGCCGCCGTGGCGCGTGCCAGTCTGGCTCGGCCGTCTGTTCGCTGGTGAGGCCGGCGTGTCGATGATGACCCGTATCCGCGGCGCCTCGAATGCGAAGGCGAAGCGCGAGCTGGGTTGGCAGCCGGAGTACGCCACCTGGCGCGACGGCTTTCTCCGACTCGAACTCCCGCTGCAACCACAACCCCAACTCGTCTGAATGTCGTGTCGAGCGGTATGGCTGAGCAGGACCCGACGGCGAGCGTCTTCGAGGAGCAGCGAAGCTATCTCTTTTCGATCGCGTATCGCCTGCTCGGCAGCGTCAGTGATGCGGAGGACATCGTGCAGGATGCATTCTTGCGGTGGGACCGGGAACCGCTGCCGGACCTCCGCTCGCCGCGCGCCTATCTGACGACCATCGTCGTCCGGTTATGCCTGGACCAGCTGCGGTCCGCCAGAGCGAAACGCGAGATCTACGTCGGCCCGTGGCTGCCGGAACCGCTCATCACGACCGGGCGGACCGATCTCACAGACAGCCTCGTACTGCGCGAGTCGCTGTCGTTCGCGTTTCTGCTGATGCTGGAGAACCTCTCTCCCCTGGAGCGCGCCGTCTTCGTGCTGCGCGAAGTGTTCGACTATGACTACCCCGAGATCGCCCTGAGCGTCGACAAGAGCGAAGCCAACTGCCGCCAGGTGTTTCACCGAGCGCGGCAACGCCTCGCCCAACGGCAATCCAGGTTCGAGGCGACGCGCGAGCAGACGGAGCAGATCACTCGAGAGTTCATGCGGGCGACCACAAACGGCGACGTTCAGGATCTCTTGCGCTTGCTGGCGGAAGACGTGGTGGCCATCTCTGATGGCGGCGGCAAGGCATTCGCGGCGCTGCGGCCAGTCCACTCACGTGAGAAAGTGTCGCGAGGGGTGCTGGGCAGCTTTAGCAAGGCGCAGCCAGATAGCGTCCGGATGGAGGAGGTCAATGGCCAGCCGGCAATTGTCGCAACCCGAGGTGGCGAGCCGCGTGGTGTGCTCCTGTTGGACGTGAAGGCGGGGAAGGTGCAGGCGCTCTATGCGGTCGTCAATCCCGACAAACTTCGAAGCGTCACGACTTCGGCTGAAACCGGTCGATAGTTCTGTGCCTGATGACGTTTCGCACCTGGCGGCACTGGACGAGCTTCTGGCTTTCACCGCCCACGAGCTGCGCCTGCCGTTGACACACATCAAGGGCTTTGTCAGCAGCCTGCTGCGCACCGACGTGGACTGGGATGAACCGACACGTCGCGACTTCCTGGCGGAGATCGAGGTCGAGACCGACCGGCTCACACGGCTGGTGGAGCAGCTGCTCGACGCAGCGGTCCCCTCTCCACCCACGGGTGGATGCGCCGGTCGTTGAAGATCCAATCACCAATCGCCTCTTAAATAAGGTGCGGCTGGGCACACCCCTACCCAGCCGCACCTGTGCGGAGGAAGCCTGCCACGAACCCGCTGTGGCAGGCCCCTCGATCTAGATGATCACCGCGAACGCGTCTACATCGACACGTATGCCGGTTGAGGCAGGATTCGCGGTGCCCTTGACGGTGACCGTGACGGTGTGGGTGCCCGGGGCGAGGTTGCCCATGGTCCACACCACCTGAGCCGGTTGCTGGGTCGGCGCGAAGAGGTCGATGACGGTGGCGGGGCCGCCGTCCACCGAGACCGTCGCGATGCCACGGTCCGGACCCAGGGTGGACACCCAGGCGCCGTTGCCGGTAACAGTCCACGTCAGTGAGTCCAGCGTCGCATTCGCGCCTGGGTTCGTCGAGAAGTGCACGAACCCGCCGTATGCTCCGGGCACCGGTGCGACTGTCCAGCCGCCGCGGTAGGCGATATTGCCGACGACGTTGTCGTCCACCGGGACGAGCCTGAAATTGGGCCCGACCGCGAAGGAGCTACAGGTAGTCGCGTTGCTGCACGCTCGCACCTGGAACTGGTACGCGGGCGCTGTGAGCAGGTCACCCATCGGTAGGGCCACGGTTGCACTCGTCGCCGTGCCAGTCGGTTGGACCGATGCGTCAACGAATGCGCCACCGTTGGTGCTCTGCTGCAGCTGATAGCTGGTGATGCCACCGCTACTGCTCGCCGACCATTTCAGGGTGATCGGAATCGTGCTGTTCTGGATTGGAGAGGCAACAGTGAGCTTTGACGGTGTCGCAACGCTCTGGACCGGCGCGCCTGGCGCCGCGAGTCCAGCGGGCGGCGGCGCACTTGGCGTCACGCTGTTGGAAGGCGCCGAGGCCGCGCCGGTGCCCACGGCGTTGGTCGCGGTGACCGCGAAGGTGTAGGTCGTGCCGTTGGTCAGGCCGGTGACCGTCGCCGTGGTGGGCGCCGTACCGCCAACGGGTGCGCTTACGGTGGCGCTGCCACCGGCCGGACTGGAGGTAACCGTGTAGCTGGTGATCGCGCTGCCGCCGTTGGAGGCCGGCGCGGCCCAGCTTACTGTCGCCTGGGCATTGCCAGCGGTTGCCGTCGCCCCTGTCGGTGCACCAGGAGCCGTGGCTGCCGGAGCTGCCGGCGTCACGCCGTTGGAAGGCGCAGAGGCCGGGCTGGTGCCCGCGGCGTTTGTCGCGGTGACCGTGAAGGTGTAGGTGGTGCCGTTGGTCAGGCCGGTAACCGTCGCCGTGGTCGGCGCGGTACCGCCAGCGGGTGCGCGTACGGTGGCGGTCCCACCGGCTGGACTGGAGGTGACCGTGTAGCTGGTGATTGCGCTGCCGCCGTTGGAGGCCGGCGCAGTCCAGCTCACCGTCGCCTGGGCGTTGCCGCCGGTTGCCGTCACCGCTGTCGGTGCCCCAGGTGCGGTGGCCCCCGGCGCGCCCGGCGTCACCGTACTGGAGGGCGCGGAGTTACCGCCGGACCCCGCCGCGTTGGCGGCCGAGACGATGAAGGCGTAGCCGGTACCGTTCGTCAGCCCGCTGTGAAGCTGGTGATGGCGCTGCCGCCATTCGAGGCCGGCGGGGTAAAGGTGACGGTAGCCTGGGAGTTGCCCGCTGTAACGCCGGTAATGGTCGGTGTACCCGGCGCCGTGATCAAGGGCGCGCTTGGCGAGCTCGGCGTCGACGAGATCGGCTTTGCGGCCGGAGTCGCCGGTGGCCACGCCAGGATGCTCTTGTCGCCGTTGAAGTTGTTGACCGCCGGGTCAACGAAGGACAGTATGCGGTTCTGGGCATTGGTCAATGGACTGGCGGTGAAGTGCGGGTCGTTGTAGTTGCCGGACGGCACGCCAGCCCCCGCGAACAACACGTTGGCGGCCTGGGTGCGCGGATCGACGCCCTCGAATGGGAACGGGTCCAGCG
Organism: Chloroflexota bacterium; assembly: GCA_005883405.1. Taxonomy (GTDB): domain Bacteria; phylum Chloroflexota; class UBA6077; order UBA6077; family CF-72; genus CF-72. The sequence continues at coordinate 10,897 of VBGG01000412.1, forward strand.
GCTGTGGGGTCGCCTCGCAGCCGCTTGGCAGACAGCCGTTGGGGCTGAGCCGGCGGTCGAGGTTCCACGTGATGCCCGAGAAGCCCGTGGGGTTGCCGAGCAGGCTGGCGTTGATCTCACCCAGGGCAGGGACGTCGATGGCCCCGCCAAGGCCCATACCCATCGGGAACAGGTACTGGCCGTTGGTGGCCGGGTTGCCGAGGAGGTCAATCGTCTGCAGATTCGGGTTGGCGATCTTGGTCCCGGTGCGCACCTGGACCTCGTGGGGCTCCGGGCTCAAGACCGAGAAGTTGTCCTCGAGTCCACCTACCGGACACAGGCCTGTGCCAAAGCGGGCATCCGCCTGGAGCTGCGGGCACGGGAAGAGGCTCGGGTTGACTGGCACCGTTGGCCGGAAGTCGACGTCGTACTTGATGCGCCAGGCGGTGGGGATGCCATCCACCTGAGTGCACAGGCCCTTCCCGACGGCAGTGTCGCAGCCAGTCGACGTCGCCAGCGGGAACTCGTGCGCGGCGTTCTTCGCCGGGTCGCGATGCACCGACCAGATCATGACGTCCGAAACATCGTGGGTCGTATTGCCCTCGAACAGGGACTTCACGCGCTGGGGCTGAAAGTCGGGCGCGTCGATGAACATCTTGTTCATGATCACGTAGTCCGGCTGGCCGGCCACACTCTTGGTCTCCATTTTTACGCCGACTGAGGTGGCCCAGGTGGAGAGGAACTGGACGCTGTTGACGGTCTCGAAGCTGCCGGAGGCGAGCACGCTGTCGCCGAGCATGATGGGCGCCAGCCGCCGCGAGTCGCCCGCCGTCACCACCAGGCTATGAGCCAGCAATGGGTCGGTCGTCGGGGCGGGCCGGTTGGTGGTCGGACACAATATGTCCCCGCTGCCGTCCGGATTGGCTTGCGCCGTCAACTGCGTGGCCGGGTTGCCGGTACCGCTCAGATTGAGCGTGTCGGCTCCGGGTCCTCCGTGAAGCGGGGGTCGGGGCTACGGTTGTTGGCCGTACCCGCGCAGCCGGCGCCGCGCTGGACCGTATGCCGCGACGTCGGGTCGTTCATTCGCACCATGACCCCGGTGGTCGCGTCGTTGGGGTTGCCATCCAGGCGAAAGTAACCCTCGGCGTAGTTAATGTACGTGACGTTCCCCTGGATGATGTCCAGGCCCTTCTGGAGGAACACGTCGCCAGCAATAACGCCCGCACTTATACGGTTTGCCTGGATCATGGCGAACGTGCCGTGGCCGCTCAGATTGCACTTGTCGAACTTGGCCAGGCCGCTCTCACCATTCGCGACACAGGCAGCCGGTGCCTGGGCAAAGGTCTGTTGCAGAGTCAGGCGGTTGGCCGGGTAATCCATCAGCAGGTTGCGCGGCAGAATCACGTTCTGCCCGCCGACCACCATCGTGCCTCCGGACCAGACGTCGGCCGAGTTATTCAGAGTAAGGAATTGGATCTCGCCGATGATCGGCACCGCCTGAGGGGCGACCGGGGCCGCTTGCGCGGCGGCCCCAGCTGCCTGGAGGTGCGGTAGGAGCAACACCGCAACCGCCATCCCGACTCCCCGCCAAACTTTCCTCCTGAGGAGTGTCGTCAGCTTGTCGGGCAAGGCTGACGGCTTTGAAACCGTGCGGGAGGGACCCAGACTAGGCTGTGCCCCGCCCGTGCACATCCTGGGGACCGACTAAGACGGCTCAGCCTGCCACGTGTTTTTCGCACGGCACCGTCAGATCGCGCCGTTTCGCGGTGACGCCTCGCGCGCGCACGCACGGGGCCCACCGCCCCCGCCGCCGCCCAAAGCTTATGCGCGAGGCGTCACGCCAAGCGTCACGCCACCAGGCCAACCGTCGCGCCGAGCGTCACGCCACCAGGGCCAACCGTCGCGCCACCAGGCCACCCGTCACGCCACCAGGCCACCCGTCACGCCAAGTGTCACGCCCACCAGGCCAGCCGTCACGTGAGCAGCTGAAAACCGCGTACTAGTACCTGCTCGAACTGGGCAGGCCGCAGGCTCGGTACGCGACCTTGCCCCTGTCTTTGAGGAAACGCCACCGGCCGCCCACGCACCACCTTGTCTGGCCGGTGCGCTGCCCACTATCTTCTCGCCCTCCGACCCGGAGAGTAGCGGGAGGGGTAGGGTGTGCGAGTCCTGATCGCGGAAGACGGCGCTGTGGAGCGCCTGCTGGCGCAGTCCACCATCGAGATGCTGGGCCACGAGTGCATGGTTGCCGAGGACGGCGCGCAAGCGTGGGCCCTCTTCCAGGAGCAAGGCGCCGACGTGCTCCTCAGCGACTGGCTGATGCCGGGCATGAGCGGGCCTGAGCTCTGCCGCCGCGTTCGGGCACAGGCCAGTACGCACTACACGTACGTCATCCTGCTCACCAAGCTCGACGACAAGGAGCACACGCTCGTTGGCATGCGGGCCGGCGCCGACGACTACCTGGCGAAGCCGCTACAGATCGATGATCTGGAGGTCTCGCTGACCGCGGCCCAGCGGGTCACCGAGCTGCATCGACAGATGGCACACCGAGAGGCGAGCCGCGAGGCGACGCTCGAAAGGCGTGATGCGCTGCTGCGGCTGGCCGGGCGCGTGGCCGCCGAGGATGACGCGGAGCGTCTCGTCAGGCAGTTGGTATCCGAATCAGTGGTTCTGGTCGGAGGCGCAGCGGGGATGCTCAGCCGTTGGGACAGGGACCAGCGCGCCCTGATTCCGGTGGGCAGCACCATCCCCACCGACAGCCGTGACACCTGCGTAGCGCTCAGCCACGCCGCAAGCCTTCAAGCGGCGGAGCGGCGCAGCTCCATCATCCTGAGCGAGGACGAGCGAGAGCACAGCGGTATCGACAGTGTGGCGGCTCCGTTGCTGCACAACGGGCTCCTCCTTGGCGCCATCTCGGTCGTCGCCGCCGCTTCCAGCAAACGTTTCGGCACCGAGGACGCGGAGGTCCTCGAGCAATTGGCCACCGTCGGCGCGGCGGCGCTGGTTGGGCTGGAGCGGGCACGCACGTCGGGCGCGGCGCTGGCGATGCGCACGCTGCAGCAGGCGTCCCCCACCCTTGCCGGACGGACGACGGGACCCACGTTCCTCGACCGCCGCCGGCACAACTTGCCACTGCAGCCCACGGCGCTCATCGGGCGCAGCGATGATCTGCAATCGGTGCGTGATCTGCTGCTCCGCTCCGACGTGCGACTGGTGACGCTGACCGGGCCAGCAGGCGTCGGCAAGACTCGCCTGTCGCTGGCCGTGGCGGCTGGCCTGCTGGATACGTTCGAGCACGGGGTGGTCTTTGTGGACCTCGCCCCCGTCGACGATCCCGCATTGGTCATCGCCATGATCGCCCATGCGCTGGGCATCCAGGAGCGTCCCGCCTTCGAGGCGTTGCGGTGCGCCCTGTCTGGCCAGCGCCTGTTGCTGCTGCTGGACAATTTCGAGCAGGTCGCCGGAGCCGCGGGGGATGTGTTGGAGCTGTTGACGGCCTGCCCATCCGTGACCATCCTCGTCACGAGTCGTTCCGCTCTGCACCTGTCGTGGGAGCGCGAGATCGCAGTGCGGCCGCTCGCGCTGCCCAGTCTGACGGGCTCGCTTGACCTGGAGAGCGTTGCGCGGGCGCCGGCGGTGGCGTTGTTCGTGGAGCGCGCGCGAGCGGTACAGCGCGATTTTTCGCTCACCCAGGATAACGCCGTCGAGGTCGCCGAGATGTGTGCCCGCCTGGATGGCCTCCCGCTGGCGATCGAGCTGGCGGCCGCCCGCTGCAACGTGCTGCCAGTGTCGGTGCTGTCAAGCCGCATGGAGCGCTCGCTTCGCGTGCTGATCGACGGAGCGCGTGACCTGCCGGAGCGCCACCGGACCTTGCGCCAGGCGATCGAATGGAGCCACGCCCTGCTGACGGCCAGCGAGCAGCGCCTCTTCCGGCGGCTGGCCGTATTCGCGGGCGGGTTGACGATCGAGGCGGCATCGTCGGTGTGTGATGAGTCGAACCCTGCTCACCCCGACTGGGACACCCAGGAGGCAGTTGGCGCCCTGCTGACCAAGAGCCTGCTCTATCGGGAGGTGCAGTCGGACGGCCAGCCACGCTTCCGGCTGTTGGAGACGATCCGCGAGTACGCGCGGGAGCGGCTTGACGCCAGTGGCGAGCTGGAGGCGATGCAGGCGCGGCACGCCGCCTTCTTTATGGATCTGGCCGAGCGCGCCGAACCGGAGCTGCTCGGCCGCGGCCAGGAGGCGTGGCTGGAGCGGCTCGAGTGGGAGCACGACAACCTTCGGGCGGCCTTGCGGCGGTCGGTCGACAGTCGCGACCTGCACTCGGAGCTGCGGCTTGCCGGCGCGCTGACGCAGTTCTGGCACATGCGGGGGCACCTCGAGGAGGGCCACGCGTGCCTGACGGATGCGCTCGGCCGAAGCGATGGAGCGCCAGCGCAGCTCCGTGCGAAGGTGCTGGCCGGGGCCGCCGCGCTCAGCGCTACGCGCGCGCGTTGGGCGGTGGCGGAGGTCCTGTTCGAAGCGAGCCTGGACCTCCATCTAGAGCTCGCCGATCGTCGAGGTACAGCTGTGACGCTGGGCCAACTGGCGTCCGTGCACCACCGGCGAGGTGCGGCCGTCGCGGCGCGGGAGCGAGGCAAGCAGAGCCTGGCGCTGGCGCGGGAGCTGGGCGACGTGTGGGTTGTTGCGCACTCCCTGCAGCAGCTGGGCGAGATCGCCGTCGGTCGCGGCGATTACCGCGCGGGCCGAGCGCACTACGAGGAGAGCCTTGCGCATGCGCTGGTGGTCGGGGACAGTTGGCGCGCGGCCGCGCTGCTCGAAGGTCTGGGTGCGGTGGCGTTGGCGCAGGGCCGAGCCCGCGGCGCGCTCCTTCTGGGCGGAGCGGCAGCGGCGCTGCGCGTGCGGCTGGGCACCCCGCTTTCTGCTGTCGACCGGGGCTCAGTCGAGCAGTGGCAGGACCGGGCCCGAGCAGGTCGCGCACGAAGCATTCCGCACCGCAGACACAGGCCGCGCCGACGGCCCAGCCGAGTCCGAGGAGTTCCGCCGCATCACGCCGCGTGAACGGCAGGTAGCCGTACTGGTCGCTCAGGGTCTCCGTAACCGACAGATCGGCGATGCCCTGGGGCTTACGGAGCATACGGTGGAGGTCCACGTCAGCAACATTCTGGGCAAGCTCGCATTCAGCTCGCGCGCTCAGCTTGCCGCCTGGACGACGGAGCATGGCATGAGGGTCGGTTCTGGATCGCCGTCGGGCCAATTCGCACGCGGAGGATGAACGTGAGCCTCGGAATCCGTGCCAAGCTCCTGGTGGGCTTCGTAGCGATCGCCCTGTTCACTGGTGTGCTCGGTTCGTACGCCGTCGCCGGCATGGAGCACTTGAACGACGGGCAGCGGATCATGTACGGCGACATCTTCGGCGGCACGCACCTGCTCGCGATGTGGCTCGACGACGCCTGGGAGGCGCGGGCAAACCTGTGGAGATACCTGCTCGCAGACGATCCGGCCGAGCGCGACGACCTCCGCGCACACATGCTTGCCACAGACGCGCATCTCGGTCAGGTGACCGCCGAGATGGACCAGGCGGACACCGATCGGGAAGACGTCGAAACCCTGGCCGAACTGATCAGGGTATGGAAGGAATACGCCGTGTGGCGCGACCGGTCCATCATCGCCGCCGTCGAGGCTGGCGATCGGCCGGCGGCGTTGGCTGCCTACCGTGCCGACGCGGCGCAGATCTCGGCCGGCCTCGATCAGGCCATCGACGCGTTTATGAACAAGAAGCGTGTCATCGGCAGCACCCTCGGAGCCTCGGCCGAACAGACCTACCAGTTGACGCGGAGTGTGGCGATTGCTTTGTCGATCACGGCGGTGGCGATGGGGCTGTGCATCGGACTGTTCCTTTCGGCCAGCGTCGCGGGCGCCATCCGGCAGGTCGCCAGTGCCGCGCGGGGGCTTGCCGCTGGCGATCTGAACCAGCAAATCCGAGTGCGAGCGCAGGGCGAGATTGGCCAGATGGTCGCGGCGATGCGTGAGATGATCGCCTACCAGCAGGACATGGCGGCTGTCGCCAACGCAATCGCCCAGGGCGATCTCACGAGGGACGCCCATCCGAAGTCCGAGCGTGACGTGCTGGGGATTGCGTTCAAGCGCATGATCGCCAACCTCCGCCAGCTGGTTGGGCAGCTCGAGGAGACCGTGCGCCGCGCGACGCAGCTCGCGATGATCGCCGAGGATCGGGAGGCACGCATGCGCGCGGTCATGGACAGCGTGGCCGAGGGCATCGTCACCTTCGACGAGGGCGGCACGATCGAGTCGTTCAACCCGGCCGCGGAGCACATCTTTGGCTACCGCGCCGCCGACGTTGTCGGTCGCGGAGTGGTGCTTCTGCTGTCCAAGCCCGAGCAGCTGGCTCTCCTGCTACGCCCCTCCAGCGAAAAAGCCGGTACTGGGGACATGGTCGCCGGCGCACGTCCGGAGGCGTTCGGCCGGCGAGCGGACGGCACCACCTTCCCCATGGAGCTGGCTGTCAGTGACGTGCGGCTGGGGGCGCAGCGGCTGTCTATTGTGGCCGTGCGCGACGTCACCGAGAAGCGCGCGGTGGGGCAGATGAAGAGCGCCTTCGTCTCGATGGTGAGCCACGAGCTGCGCACACCCATGAACGGCGTGATCGGCATGACCCAACTCTTGCTGGGCACCCGGCTCGAACCGCGTCAGCGGGAGTACGCCGATGCGCTGCGGCGCTCCGGTGAGGGTCTGCTCGGGATCATCAACGATATCCTGGACATCTCGAAGATTGAGGCCGGCCGGCTCGAGCTCGACACGCTCGACCTGTCGGTGGGCGAGGTCATGGACGACGTGGTCGGCCTGCTCTCGCAGCAGGCCCGCGGCAGGGGGCTGCTCCTGGTCGGGCTGGTCGACTCCGCGGTGCCGGAGTGGCTGCGCGGTGACCCTGGGCGCTTGCGCCAGGTGCTCGTCAATCTGGTGGGCAACGCGCTGAAGTTCACCCACACCGGCGAAGTCGTCGTGAGCGCCCACATCGCGGCGCAGACGCCGGGGGCGGTGGATGTACGATTTGAGGTCGCCGACACGGGCATCGGGATCTCCGAGGCGGCGTGCAGGCGGTTGTTCCGGCCGTTCACTCAGGCTGATGGCTCTATGACGCGGATGTACGGCGGCACGGGTCTCGGCCTCAGCATCTGCAAACAGCTCGTCGAGCTCATGGGCGGCGAGATCGGCGTCGAGAGTCAGGCGGGCCGCGGGAGCACTTTCTGGTTCACCGTGCCTTTGGCCAGGTCGCGCACCGCGCCTGCGCCGACGCTTGGAGTGGACGCGCTGCGCGTCGTTATCGCCGACGAGCACGTGGCGAGCCGACAAGCCTTGCAGGCGCGCGTGTGTGCCTGGGGAATGGCGGCCGCGGACGTGGAGGATGGCGCCCAAGCACTATCCGAGCTGCGTGCCGCCGCGGCGCGAGGGAAGCCATACCACTGGGCGATACTCGATGGAGACGCGTCCGATCTGGACGCGCGCGAGCTCGCGCGAATGATCCGCAGCGAGCCCACCATCGCGGCAACCCGTCTGCTGCTTCTGACATCGGCAGGCGACGGCGAGCACGACCTTGATGCCGACACAGCCGGGCTCGCCACTATCCTCCCGAAGCCCGTACGTGGCACGAAGCTGCGCGCCACGCTCGCGGGAGTCACCGCGTTCAACGCCCCGTCAGACTTTCGTCTGCAGCAGCACAAGGCCTTACCCGGCCTGCAGACGCAGGCTGTCCAGCCGCGCTCCGCTGCGGTTCTGATCGTCGAGGACAACGAGCTCAACCGGGAGGTTGCCAGCGGCATGCTCGAGCAGCTCGGGCATCGGGTTGACGTGGTTGGCAGCGGACGGGAGGCTCTCGCGGCGCTCGGGACCTCGCGGTATGGCGCCGTACTGATGGACTGCCAGATGCCAGAGATGGACGGATTCCAGACCACGGCGGAGATCCGCCGGCGAGAGGCGGGAGCGCGCCGCACGCCCATCATCGCGATGACCGCCAGCGCCATGCAGGGCGACCGCGACCGGTGCCTCGGTTCGGGCATGGACGACTACATTC
>VBGG01000416.1 GCA_005883405.1 Chloroflexota bacterium
GGCTCCGATCCCCAGTGACGTGCTAAGCGCAACGGTGCCCGCTAGCAGCAGCACACGCATGATTTCTTCGGTTGCGTATGCAACGCTCGACAGCGCGTCGGAGGACAGCACCGCTAACGCTTTGAGCTTTGTCAGGCGCTCGTGGCCGGCGGCCGCAGTAGCCAGCGGTTCGCCAATGATCAATCGTTTGAGGTGGGTGTAAAGACCGGTGAGCCCGGTCGGCCTGGGCTCTCCCCGGATCTCGTAACGGCCGGTGCCGAGCTTACGAAAGGCTTTGTGTCGGGCAATGCGTACAAACTGATCGCCCGGATGCGTGCCCTGGTGGACCTCTCGCCACTCGAGGCCATTGACGTCGCGGCGCTCAGTCGACATGCAAGCGATATCCAATACCCGGCTCTGTCAAGATGATGCGTGGCCGTGAGGGATCGGCCTCGAGCTTCTTGCGGAGGCTCGCGATGTGTACGCGCAGCGTGCCCGTCGCATCCTCGTAGCCTCTGCCCATGACGGACCGCAGGAGGTACCCGTGCGTGATTACTCGACCCACCTGCTGTGCCAGGACCCGTACCAGGTCGTACTCGGTCGGCGTCAGATGCACCTCCTGGCCGGCTCGCTGGACCCGGCGTCTGACCAGGTCGATTTCGACATCGGCAACGCGGATGAGAGGCTCTGATGGGGTGGTGCCAATTGAGGCGCGTCGGAGCGCGCTGCGCATCCGCGCCAGCAGCTCCGGCGCACTGAACGGTTTGCTGACGTAGTCATCGGCACCTTCGTCCAAGGCGCGAACTTTGATTTCCTCTTCGCCATGGGCTGATAGCACGACCACCGGAAGGTGGCTCCATTCCCGTACGCGCCGGCACACTTCCACGCCGTCGACGTCTGGTAGCATGAGGTCGAGGATCATCAGGTCGAAGTCGGCGGTGGCCAGCGCATCCAGCGCGGCCTCCCCCGCAGGTACCTCGGTGACGTCGTACCCGTTGGCACGCAGCACCAGGCGCAATGCCCGTCGGATCTGCGGTTCGTCGTCGACCACCAGGACCCTCGGCTGTGTCACCGGTCGCCATTTCCGACGGGAAGAGTGAACACAAAGCGCGCACCTTGTTGTTGTCCATCCTCCAGCCACAGATTGCCGCCGTGCGCCTCAACGAATCCGCGCGCGATTGTCAGTCCTAGACCCGATCCGGGCGCGCGGGTCCGCCCGCGCTCGAACGGACGAAACAGGCGCTCGCGATCAGCTTCCGCGATACCTGGTCCACGATCTTCGATTTCAACGCGGACCGCGCCGTTGTCACGGGTTGCTCGGGCGACAACCGGCGTGGCTGGTGGAGTGTGCAGGAGGGCATTTTCGAGCAGGTTCGTCACGACCTGGTCGATTTGGGCGTAGTCGCACGCTACGGGCGGGAGTTCTTCGGTGATTTCTACGCCGACTTTTCTGCCGGCAAATCGCGGCTGGAGGCGGTCGACCACGGCCCCAACCAGCTCAGCCAGATCCTGGGGATGGCGGCTGAGTGTCAGCCCTCCAGCTTCCAGTCGGGAGGCGTCGAGCAGGTTGGTGACCAGGCGATCGAGTCGGTCGGCTTCCTCCTCGATCTCGGCCAGCAATTCGGCGCGATCCTCCTCAGGGAAAGCGGCGTCAGGCTGGCGCAGGCCGGACACGCTCGCCTTGATCGACGCTAGTGGCGTGCGCAGGTTGTGGGTAACCGCCCGCAGCAGCGCCGTCTTGAGTTCGTCCGATCGTCGCGCGACCGCGGCCTCGCGCGCTGTCTCGGCACCGCGACGCGCACCATCGGCGAGTTGGGCAGTCACGAGTGCGACGAACAGGAGCAGCACGAGTCCCAGCGCCTCGTCTGCCCGAGCAATCGAGAATGTTCCGCGCGGATCAACGAAGAGCAGGTCGTGACCCAGGATCGAGGCCACCACGGCCGTAATCGCTGGACCACGCCCCCAGCGACTCGCGGCGAGCACAATCGGCACCAGGTACAGCAGGATCGCCGCTGGCAGGTCGACGACTGTCGAGTGCAGCACGCCAACGACCAGTAACGTAGCGGCGACCGCCGCGAGCGCCAGGATGTGCTGGCTCAGCACGTCCCGCCGCAGATTCCACCTCGATTGGGGGCTTTTCAAATTTAGCTGGCCTGAACGAATTCTTAATGATGCAGGGCCGCATCTTAACAGGTCCTGAACGCGCGACCGAGCATGGTGCAGAGGTGCCGGGCTCAAGGATTGGCGCCGCGACTGGAAGTCGTGCGGCTCAGAGCGGCCTCGCAACACTGGACGCTATGTCGGTACTTGCTCACCAGACTGGCTCCGCGGTGCACGTAGTCCTCGCGCGCGAACCAGGTGTCGTTGAGCACGCTCGCAACGTCGCGCGCACGACGGGAGTCCAGGTGAGCGTTGACCTGATGGCCTTCTCGGTTCGCGTCCGCTTCGATGGCACTCGCGGATAAGACCCGAACGTGAGCAGTTCGCAAGCGGGCAAGCACATCGCGGTCGTGCCAGTGGCCGTATGCGATCACCAGACACAGCGCGCGCTCAGCTTCGCAGGCACGCTTGCCTCACAGGTGCTCGCGGTGCACGTGCGGGAGTGCGGCCAGCACGCAGACGATTTCGAGAAAACATGGGCAAGGCTGGAGCCGCAAGTACCGCTGGTGGTCGTGGATACCCCCTCATGCGACGCACAAGGGCACCTGGTCCGAGCGTTGGACGCGCTCAGGCATGCAGAGGCTGCGGACCAGATCACCGTCGTGATCCCGCGAAGCTCGAGGGCAGCCAATCGTAAGGAACGGGGGGCTTCCTCTTGGGCCCAGGCTTTGCACAGATTGCCTGGCATTTTTGTGAGGGACGCACCGGCGGACGAAGTCGCGAGCGACTGAACTCGGGCAAAGCGTACGTCGTGTGTCATGTCTGTTGTGAGCCCTGTGTCATGTGCAAAGGGGACGGATGATGTCGGCGCGTGTGAACACCGGCACTGCCGTCAAAGCACGTCGCGGCCATCACGGCGGCGCTGCGAACGGATCGCTGTAGCCAGGGATCGTCACAAAGCCGACGTCAGTCAGGCTGATCAGGAACGCCAGCAGGTCTGCGCGATCGCGCGGGCTCAGGACACAGCCACGGACAAACGTGTCTTTGGGTGGGCTCTGCCGGCCAACGGCGGCTAGCGGTCCGCCAGCGGTCGTTCCACCGGCAGAGGCGCAGTGTTCGAGCACGTCGGCCAGAGTGGCGAAGCTACCGTCACGCATTTACGCTGCGCTCACCACCACGTTCCGTGGCTGGCCCAGCGGAATCGCCCAAGTCTTGCGGTTGAGCTGTTAGCCACGGATCCCGGTGTTGCGCGGTGGGATAGGGGCCCCGGTGTTGCGCCGTGGATTAGGGGGAGCGTGCCGTCTGGCACGGGCCTTGCTAGTACGCTGGGCCCCGAGAAACTGGGGTACAGGAAAAGGCGGGGGTCATCTCATGCGAAGTGGCCTGGTCAGGGCAACCGCGCTGTTGCTGGCTGTGGTTACGAGCGTTGTGCCGGTCACGCACACCCAAGCGGACACCAATGCGGTCTTGGTCAACAATGTGCTGCACAGTATTTCGGTGCTTACACCGCTGCACTCCACCGATCCCAACCGGATGATCGGGCTAGGCATTGGGCTGCAGGGCGGCAATCCGTCGGGCGAGCTGGCGTACATTGCTGGTGAGTACGACCCGACGAGCTCGTTGTACGGGCAGTTCCTCGATCCTGATCAGTACGAGCAGAAGTTCGGCGTGACGCAGTCGCGTTTCAACGCCACGGTGGCCTGGCTGCAGAGCGGTGGTCTGTCGGTTCAGACCGTCGCCGGCGTGAGCGAGTACATCCTGGCTTCGGGTACCGTGAGCCAGGTCCAGTCGCTGCTGCACATCTCGATCGCCGACTATCACATCGATGCCGGCGACTTCTACGCCAATACGTCGCCTCCAACAGTGCCGGCGTCCCTGGGTGTGGTCGGCATCGCCGGACTGAACAACCTCGAGGGCCCGCGCCTTTCCCGCCGCACGTCACCCGGGACGCCGGGTCCGGCTGCGCCGAGCGCCTCGATGGATACGAGCTTGACCTCGCCAAGTGATCTATGGTCGATCTACAACCAGCCCAGCGGCGACAAGGGCGAAGGTCAGTCGATGGCGATCTTCGGCTGGGGGACTACGAACAATACGCTCAGCGACCTGCGCCAGTTCGAGGTCGAGAACAAGCTGCCCGGTATCCCGCTGACCATCACCTACTTCGGAACCGAGTCGCAGATCACGGACAGCATTGGCGAAGTCGAATGGGACCTCGATACACAGGCTTCGACGGGTATGGCGCCCAACGCAGTCGCGGAACGGCTGTATTTCGGGAAGGCTGGCACCGATCCAGACCTGCTGGGGGCGTATCACGGCTGGGTGGCCGACAAGCACGGGCCCCAGCAGGGCAGCTCATCATTCGGCGGTTGTGAAGAGGCACCGGGCACGGACGCGCTGAGCGGCAGTCCTGGCAACCCGGGCGGCGTGATCATCGCCGGCAACCCGAAGCAAGACCTGTACGAAGCCGCCCTACGGCGAGCTGTCGCGGAGGGTCGAACCATGTTCGCCTCCACCGGTGACACTGGTGCCGGCTGTCCGGCGGTGTCGATCGTCCTCAATGGCGTAACGCTGATCCCGACGCCGATGCTGAACTATCCGTCCGTCAGCAACTACGCGACTGCCGTTGGTGGCACGGTGCTGTATTTCAACGACGCAACCGCCAGCACGCCGGCCTCGCGGGCGTTCGAGTATTCCTGGAACTACACTGGCGGTGGCGACAGCAAGTTCATCGCCGCCGGTGCGTACCAGAACACCAACCCCGCCATCCTGCTGACGCGGTGCGCCACGGATCCGCACGGGACTCCGTACCCCGCGCCAGGCCCACTGTGTCGCGGCATCCCGGATGTCGCCGCTCAGTCCGGCGACATCATCAGCAACGGTTACAAGATCACCTCCGGCGGCAAGAACGACCAGCCGGGCGGCGGAACGAGCCTGTCGTCGCCCCTCTGGCTCGGGATGTGGACCCGCACGCAGGCGGCGGCGAGGTCGCGCAAGGGCAATGGCTTCGCAGACCCGGCCATCTACCGTCTCGCAACTAATCCGAGCAAGTACCTCACCGATTTCTTCGACGTTGGCGGTACTCCGACCGAGACAGTGCCCAACTGCAACGGGCCGGTTCCGGCGACCAATTGCTCGCATTCAAACTGGGACTACAACAGCGGCTGGGGCACACCAGACGTGACCCACCTGACGCTGGACCTCGACGGCACCACCACGCCATCGCACATGACCACGCCGAACCCGGTGCCAACGATTACCCCCGTCATCAGCGGGACCACGTGCCCCGGTCCTCAGATGCCAGACGCGACCGGTGACGCCCCGAATGACTATCCGGCCGGCGACGGCTCGAACATGGACAACCTGGACATCGTGAGTGCTGCATTCGCTTCACCGGATGCGAGCACGCTCAGAGTCACGCTGACACTCAAGAACCTGGCAGCGCCGCCTCCGCCCGCCAATATTCCGTCGGCGTTGTGGCGCGTGACGTGGACGTACAACGATACCCAGTACATGGCCGAAGCCAGCAGCAATGGCGCGGGACCGGCCGGTGTGTTCGTCTTCTCGGCCGGGCCGGCCAATGGGTCGCTGACTCGAGTCAGCGGAACGGCGACTGTCGGTCCGAACGGTACGCTGGTGTGGAACATCCCACTGAGCGCGGTTGGCAGCCCGCCCGCGGGCGCCTCGCTCAGCCTGCCGTTTGCCGAAGTGCACGGCTCGTTTACGGTGCTCGGGACGGGGCTGTTCTACACGGCAGCCGCCGACCGCGCGCCCGACCTCGGCTTCGGAGCGCCGTGGGTGATCGGGCGCACCTGCTAGGAACCTGGCGCCGGCTGCAGGTGTGGTCGGCCAGCACAACCTGCCCGGGGATCTGACCTCGCTGACCCGGCTCGGTTGCGGAGGGAATTGGCGTGGCCAACCGTTGTCGCAATCCAACGCGGCCCGGTCGCGCAGGTGTGCCGGAGCCTTGACGGGTTGCCTCCTGGCCGAGCTCACAT
>VBGG01000415.1 GCA_005883405.1 Chloroflexota bacterium
GTCGTGATGGCCGGGAAGATGCACACGCACTGCTGCAGGTAGAGTGCGCCGAGACGCTTCAGGTCGCGCCAGACGGCAACGCGTTTGGAGGCCGGTTCGGTCGGCACGCGATAGATCAGGACCCGCCAGCTAAGCGGCGCGCCCTTGGCCGTGCGGGCTTGGCGTTTGATGTTCACAGACGTATCGATGATACAGCAGAACAATCATGCGGTCAATTACACTCGGCCGGTGGCGCAGTGGACCGGCGTGAGCGGCAAACGCGTCGTCATTACCGGCGCGACGAAGTCGAGGCCTGGTTGTCTCGCTGTCAGGCCTTGCTGTCAGGCTTCGAGGAAGAGGTCTACCGTCGACAGAGTGCGGACGGAGGTCCCGAGGTCACGTCTCCCGAAGAACCCGACGAGCGGACAACGGTGCTGCGGCCGATCACACCGCTGCGACCGGCTCGCCGACGCAGCCGACGGCCACGCGCCAACGGCGGCTCGCCGCGTCAGCTCAGCGCCCAACAGGAAGCTTGAGCGTGACGATCTCCAAGCAACGTGCCGCGGCCGGCGCCGCGGAGTTCGATCGTGCCTGGCTTGCCCAGCATCTGGAGCGTGAGCGCCGCGAGGCGAGCGTACTCAGCGAGATTCGCGAGGCCGTCTTCGGCGCCCAGGACGGTCTGACCAGCGTCCTGGCTGTCGTCAGCACCGTCGGTGGCGCCACCGGCGACTCGTTCTCGGTGCTGATCGCCGGCTTCGCCGCCACTCTAGCCGGTGTGTTCAGCATGGCGGCCGGCGAGTACATGTCGAGCAAGAGCCAGCGCGAGATCTTCGAGGCCCAGATTGCGACTGAGGCCCAGGAGGTCGAAGAGCGGCCCGGTGAGGCCGAGGCCGAAGTGGCCTTCATGCTGGAGCAGGAAGGGCTGCAGCCCGACGCCGCGCAGCGGGTGGCCAGGGAACTGGCTTCGAGCAAGCGCGCGCTGCTGAAGACGATGGTCGAGAAGGAGCTCGGACTGACGGTTGAGGACGACGCCAACGCTCTGCGCGGGGCGCTGGTGATGGGCGCCAGCTTCGGACTGGCGGCGCTCGTGCCGATCCTGCCCTATCTGTTCCTGTCGGTCCACGTCGCGTTGTACATCTCGGTTGGCCTGGCGGCGGCGGTGCTCTTCGGCATGGGCGCGCTCAAGAGCCGTTGGACGCGTCGCAGCTGGGTGACCAGTGGGCTCGAAATTTTCGCCCTGGGCGCCTTCGCCGGCATCGCCGGCTACTTCTTCGGCACGCTGCTGCCCGCCGCGCTCGGCGTCGCCGGCGTCCCCGGCTAAGCGCGCGATACGGCTCGACGCGTCACTCGCTGAGGCGCGAGAGGACGATGTCGTTTTCGACCAGGCACCACCGCCCGTTGATGGAGGGCGGCGTTTCGGGATCGTCGGCAGCCCGCGGCTCGAATTCGCGGATCAGCGAGCGCTTGACGGCAAACACCGCGTCCGAATCGAGGTAGTCGCTGGCTGAATCGAAGATGTGTGTCTGCAGCCGCTGGTAGCCGGGCGCGGTCACGATCATGTGTATATGCGCCGGCCGCCATGGATGGCGGCGTGCTGCTTCGAGCATGGCCCCGACCGGCCCGTCGTGCGGAATCGTGTACGGCACGGGCCGCACGCCGACGAAGGCGTAGCTCCCGTCGTCGCGGCTGTAGAAACGCCCGCGCAGGTGTGCTTCAGGCGCCTCGTGATCCTGCACGGCGTAGAGCCCGTTGTCGCCGTTTTGCCAGATGTCCAGCTCGGCGCCGGCGATCGGCCGCCCGTCCTGGTCGAGCACGCGACCGCGGACCAGCGCCGGCGTGCCACCGCCACTTTCGGCGATGCTCTCGGCGTAGCCACGCCTTGGCGCGTTGGGGGTCCAGAACGGCCCCAGCACGGTCGACTCCGTCGCGCCGTTGGCACTCGGATGGGACAGCGCGTCGACGAGCATCGAAAGCCCCAGCGCGTCTGACCATAGGATGAACTCCTGGCGGCGGTCGTCGGTGATGTGACCCGTTCGAGTGAGGATCTCGATCGCGCGGGTCCATTCGTCCTCGGTCAGCTGCACCTCGGACGCGAACGCGTGCAGGTGGCGTATCAGCGCCTGCACGATCTGGCGCAATCTCGGATCTGGGCAGCCGTCAAAACTGGCAATGGCCGCGGAGGTGATCTCCGCGGCGGCCGAGCTGGGGCCCCGGGCGATGGTAGTCATGCGTCAACAATATCGCCCCACGGGCCTGGCTCTGGCCTCAGATGAGAGTCCGCCCCTGGCAGCCATCAACCGGAATGCACGCGCCAGTGACCAGGCTGGCGCGGTCTGAGCACAGGAAAGCGACCACATCGCCGACTTCCTCGGGGCGGCCAAAGCGACCCAGCGGCATGTCCTGAGCCACGAAGCGCGCCATCGCCTCCGGATCCTCCTGGGTGCGCCGCCACCAGCTGCCGCCGGGGAATGAGATCGAGCCTGGCGCCACGCTGAGCACACGCACGTTGTCGGGCGCGAGCTGTTTGGCCAGTGCCTTGGCGAGGCTGAGCTGGGCCGACTTGGTCACCTGATACGCCGGCGATCCGCCGAGCTCGCGACCGTAGATGGAGCTGATCATGACGATCACGCCCCAGCGGCGCTCACGCATGCCGGGCGCGACCATGCGGCTCAGCCGCAGCGACGGCCAGAACATCCAGTCGACGGCTGCGCTCCACTCCGCATCGGACGCCATCAGGTCGGCGCGCGTGCCACCACCGGCGTTGTTGACCAGGATGTCCACCTGGCCGAACGCGCGGATGGCGGCATCGAACAGCTCACGGCAGCCGGACTCCGTGCCCACGTCTGCCGCGACTGGCTCCACGGTGCCACCCGCAGCGCGGAGCTCCTCGGCCGCGGCCTCCAGGGTGCTTTCCGTACGCCCGTTGAGCACCACGCGCGCGCCCTCCAGGGCAAGGGCAGTCGCCGTGGCCTTACCCAGACCGCGGCTGGAGCCGGTGACGATCGCCACGCGATTGCCTAATCCAAGGTCCATCCCGTTAGCTTGACATGTCTCAGCGCGCGCCTGGCGGCGCCCTCAGGCCAGCGCGATTGGCCGCGTCGTTTCGGAATGGTCGGTGCCGAGATAGGCATCGACGACGCGCGCGTCCTGCGCGACGAGCTCGGGCGTGCCCTCGCAGATCTTCTCGCCCGCGCTCAGCACCGCCACGCGGTCCGAAACGCCGAACAGCGCCTTCACCAGGTGCTCGACCATGATGATCGTGACGCCCGAGTCGCGGATGCGTCTGACCATGTCCATCGCTGCCAGCACTTCGGATGGGTTGAGTCCGGCCAGCAGCTCGTCGAGCAGCAGCAGCTTGGGATGGGTCGCCAGCGCACGCGCCAGCTCCAGCCGCTTTCGGTCTACCAGCGTGAGCGTCCTGGCCGGCCGCTGGGCGCGGTCGAGTAATCCCAGCATGCCGAGTGTCTCGCGGGCCGCGGCCTCGGCCGCGCGTCGCGAGGGGGCGGGTCGTCGGCCGTACACGCTGCCCACGGCGACGTTGTCCAGCAGGCTCAGATTGGGAAACGGCCGCACCAGCTGAAACGTGCGGGCGATTCCGTGTTTGCAGCGCTCGTGCGGCGACAGCCCGGTGATGTCGGCGCCTTCGAAGAGGATCGTCCCGCTGTTCGGCCGAAAGGTGCCGGTGATCAGGTTGAACAGCGTGGTCTTGCCGGCGCCGTTCGGCCCGATCAGGCCGACGATCTCGCCCGCTTCGACCTGCAGATCGACGACCCTGACCGCCGTCAATCCGCCGAACGAACGCGACACCTTCCTCAGCTCGAGCAGCATGCTTCAGCCAAGACCGCGCCGCGTAGCGTACCGTTCGGCGGCCAGAGGGGTCACCCGCTCAACAGCCCGCGTGACGCCCCCATGACCCGCGTTCCGCTTCGCTCCACGGGGCTTGCGCCCGCGTGACGGTTGTGAGCGCGATGTGAGCGTCGTCAGGAAGCCTGAAGCCCGATGGCCGTCGGATGCGCCGGCTGGTACAGCGCCAGCTCAGCTCCGCCAGGGATCTTGAACGACGTCATCCGCCCGAAGCGCGCATCGGAGATGTCGCTCGTGAACTCCACGCCCTTGCGCTTCAGCTCCTCGACCGTCTTCTCGATGTCGTCGCACATCAGGTACAGCTCGTGATGGCCACCTTCGTCGATCGGGTGGACGCCCAGCTCGGCTGGCGGAAGGGCGAATATCAGCCAGCCGCCACCGGCGTCGACCGATGAAAACCCGAGCGCATCGCGGAAAAACGCGCGGACGCCCTCGGCATCCGGGTTGTAGATGATCGCGTGAACGCCGGTGATCACGCTTGAGCCTAGCACCTTGACGGAGCGACCTCACTCGCTGTCGCCCGACTCCTCTTCCTCCTCCTCGAGATACAGCTCGCCGCTGTCGTCGTCGTACGCGAAGAGCTCGGCGAAGCGGCCCCAATCGATGGCGGTATCGAGCTGGCGCCGCGCTTCGGGCTCGCTGAAATACTGTTGGAGCTGCTCGAGCAGCTCGTCCTCTTTGAAACTGTGCGAGTCCGTTTCGCGGAGCTGGTCCATGACCTGGCGGATCAGCTGCACGTGGTGCATCACTTGCGCGCGGAAGATCGCCTTCTCTTCCTGAACGTCGGCCGCGGCGAACTCCCGCCCGAGCTCGGTGAGCACCGCGTCACCCTCCTGGGCAGCGCCGAGGCCGAGAATGTCCAGCCCCTCGATCAGCGGCAGCAGCTCGTCGAGCTCCAGCTGCAGGTCGCGCGCCAGCACCGGCAGGTCCTGCCGCCCGCCAACCTCGTCGAGGTGTCCCACGAGGCCAGTCAGGTCGCCGATGGCCGCGTGCGGCAACACCTGATAGGGTCGCTCGACCACGGGCACCTGCACCGGCCGCGCCAACGGCAGAATGTCTTCGACGCGCGCCTGCGTGCTGTTCATCAGGCGGTAGATGGCCTCGACCAGCGCGCTGTACTCGGGTTCGATGTTGTGGGTCACCATCAGGATCGCGCGGGTGGGCATCTCCCGCTCCGTCCATAGATCGAGAAGCTGTTCGCGCAGGTTCTGGGCGGTGAGCACGTCGAGCGCCGAAAACGGCTCGTCCATGAACAACGCCTCAGGTTCGACCACCAGCGCCCGCGCGAACCCCACGCGCTGTTTCATGCCACCCGACAACTCCCGCGGGTAGGCATCTTCGAAGCCGTCCAGGCCGATCAGGTCGATCGCCGCCAGCGCCCGCCGGCGCCGGTCGGCGCGCGGCAGCTCCTTGGCCAGCAGGCCCAGCTCCACGTTCTGCAACACCGTCAGCCACGGATACAGGGCGAAGCTCTGAAACACGATCGCCACCTGCGGATTCGGTCCCTCGAGCGGCTGGCCGTGGACCAGCACCTGCCCCAGTGACGGCCGCACCAACCCGGCCAGCGTCCGCAGCAGCGTCGACTTGCCTGAACCAGACGGACCCAACAGCGCTACGAGCTCACCCGCGCGAAGCTCGAGCGTGATGTTGTCGAGCACCAACACCCGCTCGGTCTTCCCTTCATAGAACTTGGTGACCCCGCGCGCGGCGAGAATGACTTCCTGCGCGACGGCGGTTGCGTTGATGGTTTGCATGCGTGAGCTCCCCTTCAGTCGAGGTGATAGCGCTGCTCGGCGGTCACGTACAGCCGCCGCCAGAGGACTCGGTTGATCGTGAGGACCAGCGCTGCCATGGCGATCGTGCCGGCCGCCAGGCGGGCGTAGTTGGCGCCATTCGCGGCGTCGGCGATCAGCGCGCCAAGACCAACCGTCTGAAACGTCTGGTTGCCGAACGTGACGTACTCGGAGACGATGCTCGCGTTCCAGGCGCCACCTGTGGCGGTGATCAGGCCGGTCATGAGATACGGAAAGATCGCCGGCAGGATGAGCGTGCGCCATCGCAGCCAACCGCTGACCTGGTAGATCGCGGCTGCTTCCCGCAGGTCCGACGGGATCGACTGCGCGCCGGCGATGACGTTGAACAGGAGATACCACTGGGTCCCGAGCAGCATCAGCGCCACCGCGGCCACGTTGAGCCCGCCAGGAAGCCCCAGAAACACCAGCAGCAAGACAGGAAACAGCGCGGTCGCCGGGATCGAGGCGGCCATCTGCACCAGTGGCTGAGCGCGCCTGGCGAGGCGTGGGTTCAGCCCGACGCGCACGCCCAGCGGCACCGTCCACAGCGTGCCGATCAGCAGCGCGGCGAACGTGCGCACCAGGGTTGCCCCCGCCGCCGCCGGCAGCGCGCTCCAGTCGTCGGCGGTCATTCCCGCCAGGAGCGCGCGGATCGCCAGCCCGCCCCAGAGCGCGGCAGCCGCGAGGAGCACGATCACCACCACCTGGCTCGCGCCGCTGGGTCGGCCGCGGCCGACGGGGCGCTGCCTCACGGGCATGCGCATGCGCCGCGTGAGCCGTTCCAGGGCGTCGCCGAGCGCCGGCAGCGCCTCTTCCTGCAGCCATTCGATCACGCGCGATCGCCGCAGCGCGGTCAGCACCGCCGACGTGGCCGACTCGCCGGATTCGGTCTGCTCGAAGCGAAACTTCTCCGACCAGGCAACGAGCGGCCGCCATACCAGCTGATCAAGGAGCACGATGATGACGATCAGCGTCGCGAGCCCGAGCATCAGCGCGCCGACATCGCCGGCATCGGCGGCGGTCTTGAGGTAGCTGCCAAGACCGGGCAGGCGGAAGTCCTTATCGCCGAGCGTGAACTGCTCGGCAGCCATGAGGAAGAACCATCCGCCCGCCCAGCTGATCATCGAATTCCACACCAATCCGATCGTCGCGAACGGCAGCTCCAGCTTCGTGAACCGTCGCCAGCTGGTCAGGCGGGCGATGGTGGCTGCCTCACGCAATTCGGCCGGGATGGTGCGCAAGGACTGATAAAAGCTGAAGGCTAGGTTCCACGCCTGACTGGTGAAGATCAGCACGATCGCCGCGAGCTCCAGGCCGACGTTGTTGCGCGGGAACAGCGCCACCAGCGCAAGCACCACGCCCGGCATGAACGACAGGATCGGGACGCTCTGCAGGATGTCCAGCACGGGCAGCAGCAGGCGTTCGGCCCAGGGACCCGACGCAGTCACGCGTCCGTACGACAGGCTGAAGACCATGGACAGTGCGTAAGCCGCGGCCATGCGTATGACCGAGGCCAGCGCGTAGCCCGGCAGCGCCGCCGGCGCGAGGTCGATCTCGACGTGCGTTGCCAGGGGTGCCGACCAGAGGGAGGCCGCTTGCGCCAGCGCGTAGATCAGCCCGATCAGCGCCAGGATGATGACGGTGTCGACCGCTCGAGGTGTGCGGACTCGCAGACCGGGGCGCTGGGGAATGCGGATGTTGAGCATGCGAGGCTTCCCTTCTCGAATCGGCGCGACACGCAACGGCCCCCTCGCCATTTCGGGAGGGGGCCGTCCGACCGACGAGTACCGAAGGGCTGCCGGAGACTAGGTCGGGTTCACCTCTCCCCAAACGGTGTCTGGGGCTTGATATGTGGTGCAGATACTTGGCGGTTGAGACATAGCTGACGCGAGCGCGTCGGGTCTGAGCATAACAGAAGCCCGAGTGCGGGCTGGTACGCTGGAACCAGTGCCCATCCTCATAATCCTTCTACTATTCAGCGCGATCGCCCTTATCCTCCTTGTACCGGCCTTCAAAGGAAGGCGCTGAAGGAGAGTTCTATGCAGCCCATGGCGTATTCAGTGCCGATGGTCGTCGAGCAGACGAGCCGCGGCGAGCGCGGGTACGACATCTTTTCCCTGCTCCTCAAGAACCGCATCGTGTTTCTCGGCACGCCCATCGACGACGTCGTCGCCAATCTGATCGTCGCCCAGCTGCTGTACCTCGCGCAGGAGGATCCTGACCGCGATATTCAGATGTACATCAACAGCCCGGGCGGCCAGGTCGACGCTGGACTGGCCATCTACGACACCATGCACCTGATCCAGCCGCAGGTGGCGACCACGTGCATCGGGATGGCCGCCAGCATGGGCGCCGTGCTGCTCTCCGGCGGGGCCAAGGGCAAGCGCTCGGCGCTTCCCAACTCGCGGATCCTGATCCACCAGACGTCGGCAGGCTTTCAGGGCACCGCCGCGGACATCGAAGTGCAGGCGCGTGAGATCATCCGCATGAACGCGCGGCTCCAGGAGATGATGGCGGCCGATACGGGCCAGTTGGTGGACCGCATCAAGGCGGACATCAACCGCGACTACTGGATGAGCGCGAACGAAGCCCGCGAGTACGGCGTGATCGATATGATCGTCGGCCAGACCGAGGCCACCGCCGCCGCCGACCGGGCCGAAGCCGCCGTCCAGGACTCCTCCGCCGAACCCGCCGGCTCAACCAACGGCAAACAGCGCTAAGCGCTACGCACGTTCGTTTGTGCCCCAGAGGGGACCCCTAGAAGTTCGGCCGACTGCGTCTTTCGCCAAAAGGCGGCTTGTCGGCCGAACTTCTAGTGAGTGACTTTGCCTGGGACGCGGCCGCCAGGCTGTTACTCCCGATTGCGGCCGCCTGAACGCCCGCCGCCGCCGCCACCGTAGCCGCCGCGGCTACCACCGCCGCCGCGCTGTTGGAAGCACGCCGAGCAGTACACCGGTTTGTCGCCGCTGGGCTGGAACGGCACTTGAGCCTCGTTGCCACAACTGGAGCAGGTGGCGGTGAACATCTGCCGCGGGCCACGGCTACCGCCGCCGCCGCCGCCGCCGTACCCCCCGTAGCCGCCCGAGTCCCGCTCGGACTTGCGTGCAGCTCGGCAGTCCGGACAGCGGCCCGGCTCAGAGTAACCGCGTGACGCGTAGAAATCCTGCTCGCCGGCAGTGAACGTGAACCGCTGGCCGCAGTCGCGGCAGGTCAGAATGGTGACGGAAGGCATCCCGGAAAGGCCTCCTGCAGGATCGATCGCCGTGGCTGGCCGAGGCGATCGCGGGAATATGGTTCCGTCGCAACGATGTCCTTCCAATCACACGTAAGGCAACGCGGAACGCGCCAGCGCGCACATTGTGCCATATGCTGCGGAATGTCCTCCTCGGCGGTCAGACAGTCGAGGCTGACGGCTGGGCGACTTGCGGCTGTGGCGGCGGCGGCGGAACGGCTCGAGCTGCGCCGGCGCCTGACTCCTCGCTTGACTTCGCGCGGCCACGGGCCAGGATCGCAAACATCGAGCGACCCTCCAACGACGGCGCGCGCTCCACGATGGCAATGTCTGCCACCCCGGCGGCGATCCGCTGGATCTGATCGCGCGCGACCTCGGGATGGGTCGCTTCACGGCCGCGAAACCGCACTTCGACCTTGACTTTGTGCCCCTCCTCCAGAAAGCGTCGCGCGGCCCGCACGCGCACCTGCAAGTCATGGTCATCGGTGCGCGGGCGCAACCGCACCTCTTTTACTTCCGAGACGTGCTGATTCTTCTTGGCGTCTCGAGCCCGCTTGTCTTGTTCGAACTTGAACTTGCCGAGATCGGCGATACGGCACACCGGCGGTTCAGCGGATGCGGCGACCTCGATCAGGTCGAGCCCGGCTTCTTCCGCGCGGCGAATAGCGTCCTCGATCGGCAGGACGCCGATCTGTTGGCCTTCTGCATCGAGCACGCGCACCTCGGCCGCTCGAATCTGGCGATTGGTGCGAGGCCCAGTTGGGGTCGGTGGCCGTGCGATGAATGGTGGACGTGGAATCGGTCGTTCTCCTAACTCGAAAAG
>VBGG01000071.1 GCA_005883405.1 Chloroflexota bacterium
AGCGCGCAGCGCGTCAACGCCGAGGGGCCGGCGAACCTCGCCCGCGCGGCTCGCCAGACAGGCGCTCGCCTGCTGCAGATCAGCACCGATTACGTGTTCGACGGGATGGCGACTCGCCCGTACCGCGAGGACGATCCCGTCGGTCCGCTGAACGTCTACGGCCGGACCAAGCTCGCGGGCGAGCAGGCAGTGCAGGACCTCCTCCCGCAGTCGCACCTGATCGTTCGCACGCAGTGGCTGTTCGGGGAGGGTGCCCCGAACTTCGTCGCCACCATCCTGCGCCTGGCGCGTGAGCGGTCGCAGCTGAAGGTCGTGAACGATCAGCACGGCCGGCCTACGTACGCCGCGGACCTCGCCGCCGCCTTGTGGACGCTGATTGCGTGCGATCCCCGGGGCACAGTGCACTGCGCCAACGAGGGTGTGGCAACGTGGTTCGACCTCGCGACGGCCGCCGTGCGGGCCGCCGGGCTGCGCGCCCGCGTGGAGCCCTGCGGTACGAGCGAAATGCCCCGCCCCGCCCCACGCCCCCAATTCAGCGTGCTCGACTGCACCAGATACGCGAGTATCGCCCGGACCCCGCTGCGACCGTGGCCGGAGGGGCTGGCCGAGTACCTGCGGCGCGCCAACCCTTAACATCTTGACGTCCCATGAGTTAGGCACCAGTTTAGGCGGTTCATCGCCCTAGCCCTTGGGGAAGCTGGAGAAGGCATGAAGCTCGACGCAATTATGTGGCTGGGCGCTGGCGCGCTCCTCGCGCTGACGCCGCTAAGTGCAGGCGCCCAGATCCCGACGCAAGGGCAAGCCCAACTTCCGGGTGGGCTGCCGCCTGGAATGACCCCGGACCAGCTTGCCCAGTTGCTGCAACAGAACCCGCAGCTTGCCTCCCTGCTCCGCCAACGGCTCCAGCAGTCGGGACTCACCCCGGACCAGGTCCGCGCCCAGCTCGCAGCCGCCGGTTATCCCGCGAATCTGCTGGACGCCTACCTGGGCCCCGCGCAGCCCGGGCCGGCCACAGGAGCGCCCTCCAGGCAAATGTTGGGCGTGCTTCAGGCTCTCGGTATCGCAACCAGTCCCCTCGCCGGAGATTCCCTCAACCCGGATGCCGGGATCATCCGCGCCCGCGGCGAAGCCATACCCCCTGAGTCCCTCGCCGTCGGCAATTATGTGTTTGGGGTCGATGTCTTCCGTCGCGCCACGACGCAGTTCTTGCCCTTGCTCTCCGGTCCCGTCGACCGCACGTACCGGGTGGGCCCCGGGGACGTGGTCGCGCTCGTGCTCACCGGCGGGGTCGAGCAGGCGTACCAGCTCGAGGTGACGCGCGAGGGGTTCGTCATCGTGCCTCAAGTCGGCCAGATCTACTTGGCCAATCTGACGCTCGAGAGCGCGCGCGCCGTCCTGGTCGATCGGCTCGCCAGAGTCTACTCGAAGCTCCGTGGCCCCAATCCGACCATCAACTTCGATGCGACCGTCGCCCGCGTGCGCGCGAACCAGGTCTACGTCACGGGCGAGGTGACGCAGCCGGGCGCCTATCAGATCAGCGCGCTGGGGACCGCCATCACGACGCTGTACGCGGCGGGGGGAGTCACGCCGCGCGCCAACATGCGCCAGATCGAGATCCGGCGCCTGAACGAGGTCGTCGCGACGCTCGATCTCTACGACTACCTGTTGCGGGGGGACAAGCGCGACGACATCCGCCTCGAGACGGGCGACGTGGTGCACGTCCCGCTGCACGGCACCCGCGTGCAGGTGACGGGAGCGGTGCTCCGTCCGGCGATTTATGAGCTGAAGGAGGGAGAGACCTTGCCCGACCTGTTACGCGCCGCGGGCGGCTTCAGCGCCGACGCCGCCCTCGATCGTCTGACGATCCATCGCATCCTGCCCGCCGCGCAGCGGCGCCCCGGGCCGCTTCCCCGGGCCGCGGTGGACGTCGCTCTGGCGCTGCCCGGCCAGGGCGAGCAGCACGGCAGCGCGCAGCCGACACAACCGGCGGGCACACCGGCCCCCGAACCAGATCCGCTGGGCGGAGTCGTGATCCCGTCCCTGCCGCTCGACAACGGCGATTCGGTCGTGGTGGACGCCGTGGGGCCGCTCGAGAGCTTGCTCTACGTCGGGATCAGCGGCATGGTGAACAAGCCGGGGCGCTATCCGTGGCAAGAGGGCATGACGCTGCGGGATCTGGTGCGGCTGGCGCGCGGCCCCAGGATCGGGGCGTACCTCAAGGACGTGGAAATCGCCCGGCTTCCGGCCGACCGCTCGCAGGGCCAGCTCGCCGACACGCTGCGCGTGCCGATCGATTCCACCTATCTGTTCGAGCGCGATCGGCAGGGCCACTACGTGGGCCCGGCTGGTCCGGCCTTCCGGGGGAGCGGCGCTCCGGAGGTCCCGCTCCAGCCGTTCGATGAAGTGCTGATGCTGAAACAGCCCGATTTCGAGCTGCAGCGCACCGTTCAGGTCCGGGGCGAGGTGCGGTTCCCGGGCACGTACGCGCTGCGGTCCAAGGACGAGCATCTCATGGACCTCATCGACCGGGCGGGTGGGCTCACGCCTCAGGCCTATGCCAACGGTATCCGGTTCTTCCGCACGCAGGCCGACGCAGGCCGAGTGGGGCTGGATCTGCCCCACGTGCTCAAGAATCGGCATCACAAGGACAACATCCTGCTCGCGAACGGCGATTCCCTGTTCATCCCCTCCTACGTGCCCACCGTCCGCGTCGAGGGCGCGGTGAATTCCCCGGGCAGCGTCACCTACGTCCAGGGCGCGGGGCTCGACTACTATCTCTCGGCCGCGGGGGGCGTGTCGTTCAAGGGAGACAACGGACGGGTGTACGTCCAACAGCCCAACGGCAACGTACGCGCGGTCCACAAGCGCCCGCTGTTCTTCGGCACCAGCAAGCCGACGCCTGAGCCGGGGGCCGCGCTGACGACGATCGTGGTGGTGATCGTCAATCATCCGTGAGCCGCGCGTGAAGATCCTGGTCACCGGCGCGGCGGGGTTCGTCGGCTTTCACGTCGCACTCCGGTTGCTGGGGGACGGCCACGAAGTGGTCGGTCTCGATTCCGTGAATCACTACTACGACGTCCGCCTCAAGGAGGCGCGCCTCGCCCTGTTGCAGCAGCGGCGCAACTTCGAGTTCGTGCGTACCAGCCTCGCGGACCCCGAGGTGATGGATCAGCTGTTCGACCGCTGCGTGTTCGATCGGGTCATCCACCTGGCCGGCCAGGCCGGCGTGCGCTATTCGCTCGAGCGACCGGATGCGTATGTCGCCTCGAACATTCTGGGGTTCCTGCAGGTGTTGGAGGAGTGCCGCTACCGCAAGGTGCCCCATCTCGTGTACGCCAGTTCAAGCTCGGTGTACGGCGCAAGCACCCAGATGCCCTTCTCCGTCCGCAATGGGGCGGACCATCCGCTCTCGATGTACGGCGTGAGCAAACGGACCAACGAGCTGATGGCCCACAGTTACTCCTACCTGTTCGGCTTGCCGACAACAGGCCTACGGCTCTTCACGGTGTACGGGCCGTGGGGTCGACCGGACATGGTTCTGTTCAAGTTCACGAAGGCCATCCTGGAAGGCCGTCCCATCGACGTATTCAATAACGGGCAGATGGAGCGGGACTTCACCTACATCGACGACGTGGTGGAATCGGTCGTCCGGATCATGGATGTCGTTGCGGTACCCGACCCGCAGTGGTCCGGTGAGCGACCCGACCCTGCCAGCAGCCTCGCGCCGTTCCGGCTGTACAACGTGGGGAATCACCACCCGGTGGATCTGCTGGAGGTTATCGCCCTGTTGGAAGAGGCCCTGGGGAGGAAGGCGGAGAAGCGTTTCCTTCCGATGCAACCTGGGGACGTGCCCGCCACGCACGCCGACATGGACGGATTCGAGCGCGCCACGGGCTTCCGGCCGTGCACGCCGATGCGGCAGGGGATCGGCCGATTCGTGGCGTGGTACCGGGAGTTTTACGGCGTGGACGGCGGTCATAGCGAACCTCGTCCAAGGGAGGAGCGTTGACCGACCTCCCGCCCGACTCTCCCACGGTGCACGCCACGACTGCGCCACAATCGCACGCCCCTGGAATCATGACGCGCCCTCCAGTACCCGACGGCGGCCCTGACCTGAGGCCGGAACTCACCCTTGTGGAGGTCCTCAATACACTGTTGCGCCGCTGGCGCGTCGTCGCCGGCCTCCCGCTCGTGGCCGCCGTCGGGACGGCTGCGGTCTCGTTCGCGCTGCGACCTACCTACACGGCCACTGCTACCTTCGTGCCGGAGGGGCGCAATCAGAACCGCTTGCCAGCCGCCGCGGCAGGGCTGGTCGGCGGTTTGGGGATCACGCTCGGCGCCGAGCCGACCCAGTCTCCCCGGTTCTACGCGGACGTGGTGAGAAGCCGCGAACTGTTGGAGCGCATCTTGACCGCTTGGTACACCGACCCGCGCGCCCGAGGGGATGTGACGGACTCCTCGACACTGCTCCGGATGCTCCGGACCAAGGGACGTAATCCGGCAGACAGCCTGGCTCGCGGCGTCAAGAAGCTGAACGAGCTCATCTCGGTCCGCGTGGACGACCAGACCAGCATCGTTCGCGTGAGCGTCGACGGTGAGTACCCCGCGCTCGCCGCCGCCGTGGCCAACCGTGTCGTAGAGTACCTCAATGACTTCAACACCAAGAAGCGCCAGTCCCAAGCCCGCGAGCGCCGTAAGTTCACCGAAGCTCGGGTTGTCGCCGCCGACAGCGAGTTGAGGAGCAGGGAGGAGGCGGTCAAGACCTTTTACGAACGAAACCGCGGCTGGCAGCAGTCACCCGAACTCACGTTCGAGGAGGCGCGCCTGCGGCGCCAGGTGGAGATCGGTCAACAGATCTATGGAACGCTGAAGCGGGAATACGAAACGGCGCGGATCGAAGAGGTGAATGACACCCCCGTCATCACGGTGATCGATCGTGCCGTCCCTCCGCAGGAACGGTCCTGGCCTAAACACGTGCTCCTCATCGTCCTGGCGGTTGCACTGGCTGGTACGATCGGGGTCCTGTGGGCCTTCGGGGCCGAGTACGTCGATCGGGCACGTCGCGATCCACACGACGACTACCGAGAGCTCCGGAGCTTGCTGCAGCGGGTGCGGCGGGACGTGCGCCGGATGTTCACTCGGACGCGAGCCTAGACTGGTGCAACAGGCGCCGGGCGTGATGCCCGGGGACGCATTCGGCGCCCCTCTCCCGCGACGGCTGCGTATCGGGGTTGGGCTCGGGTTTTTGCTGTTCTTTCTCATGCTGTTCCTGCCTGCGGCGTATCAACCCGTCAAGGCCGTATTGCTCGCGCTGGTGCTCGCGGGGATCGTCGTCCAGGCGTTCGTGCTCGGCGGGCTCCCTCTCCATGGAACGATCGTGTACTGGACGCTGTTCATGGTCGCCACCAGCCTGACCTTCATGCTCCGCGGTGCGGCAAACGGGGCGCCGGGTGCCTTGCAGGTGGGGAGGGTATACGCGCTGTGGCCCCTCGTCTATACGATGCTGATCGCGGGCGTCGCCCGTTTGGGCATACTCACCGGGATCATGCGACTACTGGTCGCTGCGACCATCGCCATCGGGCTGTATGGCGCGAGCTACATCCTGCACGTCGTAGGATGGCTGCCCGACGTCCTCTATATCCCGTTCGATCAGGGCCAGCGGATCGGCTTTTATCGCGGGTTCGTCGAATTCAACCTCGATTCCCTGGCGTCCCTCCTGTTCCTGGTCCCTTTCGCCGTGTCAGCCCTAATGACCTGGCCGAAGTCCGAAGCTCCGGTCTCGAGAGTGTGGCTGTGGGCGGCATTGATCATCGGATGCACGCTCGTAGCCTTGAGCGCGCGCAGGGCCTTACTCCTCGTGGTGGGGCTCTCGCCGGGCTTCGCCCTGCTTCTGCGGCGTTGGCTTCCGAAGCGAGAGCGACGAGCCAGCCGGAAACTGGTGCTGCATTTCCTGCTGTTCGGAGCATGCGCGTTGACTGGTCTCGGCTTCGTGCTGCACTTCGTGTTTGGATTCGACTTCGGCGCGGTTGCGGACATGTTCAGGCGCGGCTTTGCCTTCGAGTCGTACGCCCGGGCCGTGCCACGCAAGGAGCAGTTCTTCAACCTATTGGGCGGGTGGGCTGAGTCGCCGGTCCTGGGTGCGGGCCACGGAGCGGTCGCGGAAGGGTGGCTGAGATCGGAGGAGATGCCGTGGGCGTATGAGCTCTCGTACGTGGCGCTGCTGTTCCATACCGGCCTCGTCGGATTCCTGGTCTACGCCGCCGGTGTGGCCTGGATCATCGCGATGGGCGTGCGAATTATCCGCGAGGGCGCCAGAATGGCCCTCTACACGCTCTCGGTGCTCGTCGGCACGATCTGCTTTCTCATCGCCAACGCTGCGGATCCCTACCTCGAAAAGTACGATTACATGTGGGTGATCTTTCTTCCGCTCGCGCTGATCAACGCATGGCTCTGCGCTCGTGAGCACGAGCGCCCCAGGTCCGCGGACCACGCCCTGCACGCTCCGAGATGACCGCACCCCCGCGCATCGGACCAAGCTTCCTCAATGGCCGGCTTCTGGCCGCCAGCGCGCTCTGGAGCCTCGCCGCCCAGGTGATCCCGGCGATTGCCGGTGTCGCGGCAATTCCGTTCATCGTTCGGGGCCTTGGCGTCGAACGGTTCGGTGTGCTCACACTGGCTTGGGTGGTCATCGGCTACTTTAGTCTGTTCGATCTTGGCCTGGGGCGAGCGATCACCAAGTTCGCTGCTGAGCTGCTGCCAACCGCCGCACGCGCTGACATCGACCGCCTTCTTTGGACAGCCTGGTACCTCATGCTCGCGCTTGGGGGCATTGGCGCAGTGGCTCTGGCCGTTGCGGCGCCCTGGTTGGTCAGGACGGCAATTAAGCTCCCTCCTGACCTTGAACCCGAGACGATGCAGACGTTCTATCTTCTCGCGCTGTCGATCCCCATCGTGGTTCTGACGGCAGGGCTTCGCGGGCTGCTTGAGGCAGCACAGCAGTTTCGGCTCACTAGTCTCGTGAAGATTCCCACGGGCCTGTTGACTTTCATCATACCCCTCGTAGTACTCAGGTTTACGCCAAACCTCGCGGTTGTCGTCCTCGCTCTGATTGTCGTGCGGGTCGTCGGCGCCGTCGTATATGCGGTGATGTGCCAACGGTCCGTGCATCGCCATCATGCCCCCACTCCGCTCGACCGCAGAGCCGCCCGGGCGTTACTTGGCTTTGGAGCATGGATGACGGTATCTAACGTGGTCAGCCCCCTCATGGTGAGCGTCGATCGCTTCTTCGTGGGTGCTCTGATCACCGTTGCGGCGGTTACCTATTACGCCACGCCTTTCGAAGCCGTGACGAGACTCTCGATCATTCCGGGAGCGATCACCGCCGTCTTGTTCCCCGCGTTCTCCACGGCCTCAAAGGTCCATCCGGGACGAATGGCGGACTTATTCCGAACGGGACGCCGGGCGATTCTTCTCAGCATGTATCCCCTCGTTGTTGTTGTGATCACGTTCGCACCGGAGTTGTTGAGAGCCTGGCTCGGGGGCACGTTCGCGGTGCAGAGCGCGGACGTCCTGCGCTGGCTGGCCCTCGGGGTGTTGACGAACAGTTTGGCTACGTTGCCATTCGCGCTCCTGCAGGGCGTGGGCCGGTCGGATACGACGGCGAAGATTCACCTGCTGGAGGCCCCCGTTTACCTCGTGCTCATGATATGGCTTATTCGAGGCTATGGAATCAACGGTGCCGCCATTGCATGGTGTGCGCGGAGCATGCTCGACATGGCGCTCCTCTATTGGTCCGCGGCGCGGTACCTTCGCCCCGCGGCGCCGGGTTGGCTCCGCGACATGACGATTGTCGCGGCCCTGACGCCGGTAATGGGAGCCGCGTTCCTCGTTCAAACACCGTTGCAGAAGGTATTCCTCACGACAATCTTGGTGATCCTGTTCGCCGTTCTCACGTGGCGTTGGACCGTTGCGGGCGGCCGGGGCACGGGCATTCTCAGGCTGCTGACAGGTCGTTGATGGTCAGCGACACGCATGGAGGCTGATGGCTGGGTCGATCGACATTATCATCGTCAACTGGAACGCCGCCCACCAGCTCGGTCAGTGTCTTGAATCCATCAGCGCCGCAAGCCGGAACGGCGTAGAGCTCCGACGCACCGTCGTCGTCGACAACGCGTCCTCCGATTCCTCGATGGACGCGGTCAAGACCACCGCACTCCCCATTACCGTGATTCGCAACGCCGAGAATCGCGGGTTTGCGGCAGCCTGCAACCAAGCTGCTGCAGCGTCCGACGCGCGATACATCCTATTCCTGAACCCGGATACACGCCTCAGGCGTGACTCCCTTGTCACACCAGTTCAGTTCCTCGAACGGCCCGAGAACCACCGGATCGGGATCGTGGGCATTCAATTGCTGAACGATCGAGGACAGGTAACGCCAACGTGCGCGCGGTTCCTGACGCCCGGCATGATCGTGAGAAGAATGATCGGCCTGGAACGCCTCACGCGAGCCCTCTGGTTGCCCCACTTCATGGCGGATTGGGATCATCAGACCAGTCGGAACGTCGACCACGTCATGGGCGCGTTTTTTCTTGTGCGCCAAGAGCTGTTCCGACGGTTGGGGGGATTCGATGAACGTTTCTTCGTCTACCTTGAAGACCTCGATTTCTCCCTCCGCGCGAAACAGGCTGGGTTCGACAGCTTCTTCCTCGCCGACAGCCAGGTGTATCACAAGGGCGGAGGCGTGTCGGAGCAGATCAAAGCGACCAGGTTGTACTATGCGCTGACCAGCAGGGTTCTGTACGGTTACAAGCACTTCAATCGCTGGACCGCGACATTCCTCATGTTAGGCACATTCTTTGTCGAACCATTCACTCGCGTCGCGGGGGCCGCCCTCCGCGGATCCCGAGCCCTGCTGGCGCACACGATGAAGGCGTATGCGCTGCTGTGGCGAGCACTGCCGCCGGGTGGCACGGATCATAGCACCGTGGCAACCCGCCATCGTCTCCCGCAGCGCCAGTGGAACAGCCCCGGGCCGCCGCCGGTCTTCTGCCCGGACCTGGCACCCTGCCCCGTATGTGAGGCTCCTCCGAGCGAGCAGGGGCTGCTGTTCGTGAAGCAGCTAGCAAGCTTTGTGCGATGTCGGCATTGCGGGTTCGTCTTCATCAGCCCTCGCCCCACGACAGCGTGGCTGGCCAGCAGGTACGACTACTACGCGGCGGAATACTTCACTGACCGGTCCAAGCTCGCCAGCGACTTCAATACGACTCGGCATGACGTCGAGCTGAACCTCCTGCGCGGCAGCAAGGGCACCCTCCTGGATGTGGGCTGCGCGACGGGCTCGTTTGTGGCCGCAGCCAGAGCCGCCGGGTT
The DNA here is from genome assembly GCA_005883405.1 of Chloroflexota bacterium. Taxonomy (GTDB): domain Bacteria; phylum Chloroflexota; class UBA6077; order UBA6077; family CF-72; genus CF-72. Next base: position 9,370 of record VBGG01000071.1, read on the forward strand.
CGACGCGCGCGGTATCGATATCTCATCGGAGTCCACACACTACGGTCGCGAGGTGCTGGGCCTGCCGCTCGATGTGGGAGACCTGTGGGAGCGGTGCTACCCGCCGGAAACGTTTAGCGTTCTCACGCTCTGGGCCACCTTGGAACATCTGGTTGACCCCAATCGATTTCTCTCCGAGGCCTATCGCCTGTTGGTTCCCCAGGGGCGAATTGCGCTCAGCGTCCCGAACCATGCTTCCCTTGCACAAAAGGTACTCGGCAAGCGGAACCGGTATGTGGGCATCGACCACGTCAACTATTTCACAGAGAGTACGCTCCGCCGTCTGCTGAGCCGCCACGGCTTCCGCGCCGAGACGACGCGAACGGACCGATTCAGCCCCGTCGTGTTTTGGCAGGATCTGCTGGGACGAGGATCCGATGGTGCGTCAGTGGAACGACAACTCGCGGACCAGGTGGTGACCGACCGATTCAAGTATGGTCACGGCATGGTTTCAGCCGCTCGCGTCGCCCACGCGGTTCTCACGAAAGCGTTGAGCACCGCAGGGCTGGGGGACCTGCTGTATCTGGTCGCGCGGAAACCCGCCACGGAATGACGGAGCCGCGCTGACTGCCGGAGGATCTGTTGCGTAGCCGCCTCAGACGGCTCTTTCCCACGATGCGGAACGTGCTCGTGCGGCGCTCGCTCCGCGCGCTCAACCTGCGCGACATCCGGTCGGTGCTCGTGGTCGGAGCCGGGGAAGATCCCTATCGCGATGTGTTTCTGGCGAGCGAGACCTACATCAGGTCGGATCTCGTGCGCCGGCCCGGCTGCACGGATGTCGTCGCCGACGGGATCGCGCTGCCCTTTCGCGACGGGAGCTTCCAATGCACTGTCGCAACCGAGGTTCTGGAGTATGTTCAGCAGCCGGAGGCGTTCGCAACAGAGCTGTACCGCATTCTCAGCGCCGAGGGGCTAGCGGTGATCACGGTGCCGTTTGTGTTTCAGGAGCATGGGGACTACTGGCGTCCCACGAGGCGTGCCCTCGGGGATCTGTTCCGGAAATATTCCTCGGTGCACATCTGCGCACAGGGGAACCGGTTCCACACCATGATCGATCTGCTGACCACGGCATTTTCGCCCCATCCCCTGCTCTTCCCGCTGCGCGTGTTCTCCAACCTGCTGGCCCTCGCGCCCATCCGCTTCGCCGTCCGTGGCAGCCACAGCACGGCGCCGAGCGGGTTCCTCATCGTCGCGAGAAAGTGACGTGCAGCGTCCGACCGGATTCCAGACATCGGTGCAAGCGCGACGCTCAGAGCTGGGACGGGCCCAGGACTGCGACTCGAACCGGTCCCCTCGGGTCGTCGTGTCGGTGGACTTCGAGCGCCGCTGGGGTCTGCATCACCGGCTGGGGCTCGACTTTGACGCCTACCGGGAGCACCTCGAGAACGTCGAACCGGTGGTGTCGCGCCTGCTGCAGCTGTTCGCTGCGCGAAACATCCGCGCCACCTGGGCGGCGGTCGGCGCGCTCGCCTGCCGGGACTGGAGCGAGTATT
>VBGG01000418.1 GCA_005883405.1 Chloroflexota bacterium
ACCACCACGAGCCTGGTATCCGGGTCGCTCATCCGCGCGAAGGCGCGCAGCAGCACTTCCAGGCCTTTCAGTCGCTGGATCCGGCCGACGAACAGCAGCATCTTTGAGCTGCCGTCAAGACCGAGCGCACGCCGGGCTTCTGCGCGCTCGATGGGCCGAAAGCGCGCGAGATCTACGCCGCCGGGGATCACCGCCATGCGCGCTAGCGCGCCATAGTGCCGCACCATCTGCTGACGATCTACCGCGGTGAGCGCGACGATTCGATCCGAGCCGGCCATGGTCCGCCGCTCGATCTCGTAACGCACCGACTGTTCGCGCTCCGCGGCGCTCTCGGCGACGCGGTTCTTCAGTTGCGCCAGCGTGTGAAACGTGCTGACCAGCGGTACGCCCCAACGGTCGGCGAACCGCAGCGCGAGTCGGCCAGACAACCAGTAGTGACTGTGGATAAGGTCGTAGCTCGCGCCCGTCAAGGCTCGAAAGCGCTGCACCGCGCAGGCGAAATCGGGCAGGTAGTCCAGGACGTCGTATTTATCGATGTGGCGATGTGGACCGGCATCGACGTGGACGACCCGTGCGCCCGGGCTGTACTCGACCACGTCCGCTACGTCGGACGTCTGGCGTCGGGTGAAGATATCGACGCTGACGCCGCGCGCGCCGAGCGCACGCGACAGCTCGCGCACATAGACGTTCATCCCGCCCGTCTCCCAGCCGCCAAGCGGCGCGATCGGGCACGTGTGTGCGCTCAGGACAGCGATTCTCAACGACACCGACTTATTCCATTAGCGCACAACTGGCCAGCGCAGACCACGATTCCTTTACCACTTCCCTCCGCGCGGCCTGCGCGCGGCTTGCGTGCGGCTTTTCCCCGAAGCGGCTGTTCCCCGAAGCGGCTTTTTCCCGAAGCGGCTTGTCTCGAAGCGGCTTGTCCCGAAGCGGCTTGTCTCGAAGCGGCTTGTCTCGAAGCGGCTCGTCTCGAAGCGGCTTGTCTCGAAGCGGCTTTTTCCCGAAGCGGCTCGTCTCGAGGCGTCGAAGCGGGTTGTCCCGAAGCTGCTTGTCCCGAAGCGGCTCGTCTCGAAGCGGCTTGTCCCGAAGCGGCTTGGGGTCGCATCCCTCTGGCGCTGGGTGGCGCTCGTGTGACGTCACGTGACGCCGTTGGCCTTGTAGCTTTCGCCCCCATTCGGCGGTCAGGCCAGCGACGGGACGCTCACGTGACGCTCACGTGACGCCGAGATGACGCTCGCGTGACACCGTTGGCCCGTTTAGCCCGTCCTGCCCGCGTCACTCGCCTCGCAAAGGACGTCCGGGGTGACGCCCAGGTGACTCTCAGGCACCACCCGGCCGTGACGCCGCACGACCGCTCAGGTGACACGAACGCGGCAAGCCCAACGAATTGGACGCATGTGCCAGCCAGGAATACGTCCAGCGCGCCCTGGTTGCGGGATGTCCGCCGGTCAGCCGGGCTGCGCAGGCTCGGACTTCGCATCATCCGAGCAGCAGCGCGGGAGCTCGCTCCGCGCCGCGATTTACGTCGCCTCCTGCTCGCTCCCTCGGTGTGCTAGGCGGCTTTCTTCTCCGCCTTGCGGCACTTCGTGCAGCGCAACTCTTTGCTCGTCAATTTTTTGTGAAACGTCTGGCCACAATTGATGCAGATCTCGCGGCCCTTATCTTTTCTGCCCATGCCCATGATTGTGGCGAGCCGAGGCTCTCCTTGGCAAAAGTGACACCCCGCCGGCCCGGCAGATGCCATTCGCCCGGCATGTGACGCTCGCATGACGGTCGGGTGACGCTCAAATGACGCTTACGTGACGCTTTCGGCACCAGGTGACGCTTTCGGCTCGCCACGTGACGCTCGCATGACACCGACGCCCGTGGAGCATGAGCATGACACGCTCCTTTCACGCTGCCCATGAGGGAGTGGCCCGCCGCGCGCTCGAGGGCACTGATCAGGTCGGAGTTGGTGGCCATGCTCTGGGTGCAGGAGGTTCGTCCAGACGCGCGCCGCGGCTTGCGGACATACTCCGTGTGACGCTCACGTGACGCCGACGTGGGGCCGACGTGACGCTGCAGGCTCCTCACGTGACGCTCGCATGCCCGCGTGATGCCGACGTGGCGCTGTCGGCTCCTCACGTGACGCTCGCATGCCCGCGTGATGCCGACGTGACGCTGTCGGCTCCTCACGTGACGCTCGCATGCCCGCGTGATGCAGTCCTGGGCGTGGCCCTCTGAGGCCAGCCGATCCAGCTGCTAAAGCCACGTGTGCTCGGCTCCTGTCGCGAGGCTCGACGTGACGCTTCACGTGACGCTTCACGTGACGCTCGGCGTGACGCCTCGTGCGTAGTCTGGGGCTATCAGAGTCCCACCCATGGCACCCGCGCTCCTGCAGCAGCTGAGTCCCGAACGCGTCGGCTGGTTCGGCGCGGGACTGACTGCGGCAGCTCTCGGCCTGGTCGGCTACCAGTTGATGGCGGGGTTGCTGATGCCATCGATCTCGCCGTTGGCCGGGCCGTCCACGGGGCCGGTGGCCGGGCCGCCAGGTGCCGCACACCCCGCCCGACCTCGACGCCTCGTCCACCGCGCGCGACCTCGACAGTGGGCTCGCTGTCAGGTACCCCCGCGTCGGCGGACGTGGTCATAGCCGAGGCGAGCCCGCGCCCGTCGGCGACTCCCTGGCCGACCCGCACACCCCGCCCGACCTCGACGCCCCGTCCACCGCGCACCACCTACACGCCGGGGCCGCCTTCGGCGTCCACGGGTTCGACGCCAGGCCCGCCGCCAACTGATAGCCCGCGCCCCACTCGCCGGCCGACCCACACGCCGACGGCCACGCCAGGCCCAGGCCCGGGCCCAAGCGACGCACTGCCGCTCACGCGCAGGCCGACTCGAACGCCGACGGGACCTGCCGCTCCCGCGGCGACTCGCGCACCCATGGAATCAGCCGCACCATCCATGGCGCGCACCGCCGCCTCGACCGCGCGAACCATGCATACGCCGACGCCGACGCAGCAGCCAGGCCTCCTGGCCACCGCAACCGTGGCCGACCCCGCTGGTCTTGCCGTCGCGGTAGCAACGTTGGCGTCA
>VBGG01000417.1 GCA_005883405.1 Chloroflexota bacterium
CGGCTCCCGTTGGGTCGGGATGCCGGACCGGCTGAAGCCCATCGGGTGGTTGGCGATCACCAACTTGCCGGAGCCCATGGCCGGAATGAACCAGCCCTCGAGCGGCACGCCATCCACCGCCTGGAACGTGACGTCTTCATAGTCCAGGTCCAGTTCAGACGGCCAGTGCAGCACCGGCGACCGAAGATGCTGGCCGAACGAATCGACGATCGCCTGGAGGACTTTGTCAATTTGCTCGTCGGTCAGATTGACGACAGGCGGAGTGATTGTCATTGGCATCTGGAGGTCCCTTCTCTTGGTGATCAGGCGGGGACTCGCGCCACGATCCGCGGCTTGAGCACGTCCTCGCACCACTGGCGGAAGGTAGTGGGCGTGGTTGCCTCCGGGGTGCGCGGCACGGCGTTATCGAGCCCCTGGCTTTTGGCAACCCACATGTCGAGGTTCGCCTGGGCCATTGCCTCGGACATGCCGCGCTCGAGCAGCCTGGCTTTGAACGCCTCCCCAGGAATCGGTTGAAAACGCATCGGCTTGCCGAGCACGTCAGACATCACCCGCGCCATATCCTCGTACGAGAGGTCATCGGGGCCGAGCACCGGGACGGTTTCGACGCCGCTCCATAAGGCGTCGAGGAGCAGCCTGGCGGCGGTGGCGGCGATGTCGCGGGTCGCAACGCTCGGCAGCTTCTGGTCCCCGCGAATCGGGAGTGAGAAGACGCCCTGGTTCTTGATCGACTCGACCTGGCGGAGGAGGTTGTCCATGAACGACGGCATCGCCAGCGCGCGGTAGCTCACCCCCGTGGCGCCGATCAGGTCGTCCATCGCCAGCGAGGCTGTAACCAGCCCCGCATTTGCAGCGCACGCGCTGCCCCGGCCGAGTGCCGAGATGCCTACCACTCGTTTGACGCCGTGGCGCTTGAGTGCGTGTGCTGCTGGTCGCGTGAAATCCGCGTAGGCTGCCTCGGCGCTGGTTGCGCGCGGACTCGGCGGCACCAGCCAGAACACCGCGTCGGCACCCGCGAATGCCTGGTCGACAACGTCGCGGTCCCCATGTGAGCCCTTGACGACCTCAACACGGTCACGCGTGTTCTCAGGCAGGCGCGACGCGTCGCGCGCGATCACGCGTACCGGCTCGCCGCTCTCGAGGACGTGCTCGAGAGTCCGACGGCCAATGCTCCCGGTGGGGGTAGTGATGACGATCATGGGATGCTCCTTGAGACCAGCGTGCAACTGCGAAGCACGCCGCGTCCAAGACCTGTTCCGCAATGCGTAATACGTTTCGAGCATCACGCCATCGCAGTAGGATGTGGACGTGCCAGCGGCACCGCTGCCCGTGGATCTCGACCTGCGCCTGGTCCGCTACTTTGTCGCCGTTGCCGACCACCTGAATTTCGGGCGCGCCGCCACGGCGCTCTACGTGCCCCAGCCCTCGCTGAGCCGGCAGATCCGCACTCTGGAGCAGGAGCTCGGCGCCCGCCTGTTCGATCGGACCACCCAGGGAACCCAGCTCAGCGCCGCGGGCGAGGTGTTTCTCCCGCTTGCGCGAGAACTGCTGCGCGCGGCCGACGAAGCCGCGGCGCGCGCCCGGGCGGTCGCCCTACCCCGCCAGATCACGATCGGGTACACAACCGGAATCATCGTCACATTGGCGGTGCAAGACCTCCGCCGGCGGAACCCGGACGCCGACGTGAGGACGCTTCATCTGGCGTGGAACGAGCCGCGCCCGGCCCTGCTCGACCGTAGCGTGGATGCCGTGGGGGCGCGGCTGCCGTTCCCCACCGACCGGCTACACGTGACGGTCCTCTACGATGAGCCGCGGGTGCTCCTGGTTTCCCGCGACCACCGCTTGGCCGGTCGGCAGTCCGTCACGTTCGATGACATCGCCGGGGAACCCGTTCCGCGCGAGCCCGACCCGACCTGGAGCGCGTTCTGGCGGGTGGATCCGCGGCCGGACGGCAAGCCCGCTCCCGATGGGCCGTTAGTCGATGCGCTGGAGGATAAGTCGGAACTCATCGCCAGCGGCCAGGCTGTGGCCGTCGTGTCGGCTGGCTTGCGCGGAGACAGTCTCCGCCCGGATCTGACCACCGTGGCGCTCGAAGGCGTCGAGCGCAGCCACGTCGTGCTGGCAACGCGGCGCGGTGACCGCAGCCGTCTGGTGGCGGCGTTCCGCGCGGCAGCTCAATGCCACCTGCCGGGCCCGAACGGCTCCGCCATCGCCACACAATCCTTTGCCTAACAGCCGGCTGAGGCGCTGTTGGTCCGCGGGCGACAGATGCGCCAGGAGTGAGCTGGTGGCGGCGGACTGCACAATTCGAATGCGCACGGCCAACCCGGCCGCCAGACCGGCATGCTTCTGATGAAGCCCGGCTTGCTGAGCGCCCAGTGGGATACTCAGGTGCGCGAGCTCCTCTTGGGAATGTGCGGCGCGGTCGGAAAAGAGCGGTGTCGCGTTGGAGCTCGGCGCTTCAATGTGTCGAAGGACGCCAACCCATCCGTGAGTAGCCGCGCCGCGCGCTGCACGTCACTCGACACGAGCTTGTAGATCTGCGCGGATGTCGATGTCGCATCGAGGTGGCGGCGCAGACTGCGACCCTGGACACGCCAGAGTTCGAGGAGAGCGCCAGCCGCCATCTGCGGCTCCGGATCCTCGGGATCCATACCTACGCGCGCGGCGAGCACCTGGGCCGCCTGTGCGATGAGTTGATCGGTCATGTCACGCTCGTAGGCGCGCAGTGATGGCGTCGCCTGGATCAGGTCGGCGAAGCGTCGCACCCTGGCGCTGGCCTCGCTCGGGTCGGGGTGCCGGGCAAACCACGACGTCCAGCTGGTCAACTCGCTGTCCAGGACGCGCAAAGCCGCTTCGATCGGCGTGACTGCTGGATCGGCCAAGCCGCGCAGCAGCGCGGTTGGCGTGCTCTGCCAGCGATCGAGGATGAGCGATTCCTTGGTTGGGAAGTAGTTGTAGACCGTTTTCTCCGACACACCGCATGCATCGGCGATCTCAGTGATGCGGACGTCGTCAAACCCGCGTTCCACGAACAGCTCGGTGGCCGTGTCAGACAACTGCTGGCGTAGCAGGCGCTTCTTGCGCTCTCGGAGCCCGTTATTGCGGGGCGCCGCAGCGTCAGGAGGCACAGGCAGCCAATCCACGGTGCGAGGACTCATGGTTTCCATTATATCCAGTCACGGTATAAATATTGTTGCTAAAAAACTATAGTCACTGTAGTATTGGTCAGGAACCCGTACCCGACCTTCACACCAGTTTCAGAGTCCAACCATGTCACCGGCGTCGTCGCCTACGGTACCGCCTGCGCTCGTGCGCTGCCATTACGACAATCGCCCGCACTCCATATACGCAGTTCGATGAGGAAACACAGATGAGCAAGATCCAAATCGTGCGCGACTACACCTACCCTGTTGCGACCGTCTGGCGCGCACTGACCGACCCGGAGTTGATTCCACGCTGGACTTCGACCG
>VBGG01000419.1 GCA_005883405.1 Chloroflexota bacterium
CGTCGCTGCTCGAGCGGTTGAATGCTGACTTGAAGGACGCTATGCGCGCGGGGGACGCGCGGCGGCGGGACGAGATCCGTGGCGTGCTCGCCATGCTCAAGGCCGAGCAGCAGGCCAAGCTCACCCGCACCCTGTCCAAACAGGGGCTCATCCTGCATGGCGAAAACGCGGAGCTGTCCCCCGAGCAGGAGGCGCAGGTCGAGCGCGTACGGACTACGACCGTGCTGTCCGATGACGAACAGCAGGCGATCCTGCTGCAGCGCGTCAAGCAGCACCGCCAGTCCATCGACGGTTTTCTCAAAGGTAACCGTCCTGACCTGGTCAAGCAGGAAGAGGCCGAGCTGGCCATCGACGAGAGCTACCTGCCCGAGCAGCTCGACGCCGCGGCGGTCGAGGAGGCCGTCCAGGCCGCCATCCGCGAAACAGGCGCGCAGGGCCCCCGCGATCAGGGCAAAGTCATGGGCGTGCTGTCACCCCGGCTGCGCGGTCGGGCCGACATGAAGGCCGTCGCCGCTCGCGTCCAGGCGTTGCTATCAGAGGGGTAACGGCGGCGCGCCGTCGCAGCCGCACGAGCGACGAATCAGCACCTGCGTGTGGAGCACCGTCTCGCGCATCGGCGACTCGTCGCCGCCGAGTCGGGCGATGAGCCGTTCGACCGCCGTGCGACCCATCGCTTCGGCCGGCTGCGCCGCGCAGGTGAAGAACGGCGCGTCGGTCACGATCTCTACGTCGTCGAACGTGACGATCGCCAGGTCCTCGGGCACACCGATACCCAACTCGCGGGCCGCGTCGATCAAGCCGAAGCCGAGGAAATTGTTAGCGGTAACGACCGCCGTTGGGCGGTCCGGGCTGGACAGCAAGTCGCACCCGGCGCGGTGACCACCTTCACGGGTGTACGGCGCACGCCGTGCAAATCCAGGCGGAACCTCCAGGTCGTGGTCGTGCAGAGCGTCGCGGAACCCCCGCTCGCGCTCGCGTGCCGTCGAGATATCCGCCGGACCGGTGATCAGGCCGATGCGCCGGTGGCCGTGCTGGATCAGGTGATCGGTCAGTAGCCGCGCTGACCGCCGCGACTCGCCACGCACGACGTCCCTGGGCACACCCTCCACGTCACGATCGATCAGCACCACGGGAATGTGCTGGCGCGCCAGCAGGTCCAGGCTCTCGCGTGAACGGTGACCCGAGGGCGCGAGGAGAACGCCGTCGACACGCAGCGCACACACCGCGCGCAGATAGGCGTCCTCCTTGTCGAACTCCTCGTCCGTATTCCCCAGAATCACCGTGTAGCCGGCCGCGCGTGCCGCCGCCTCGGCACCCCGCGCCAACAGTGGGAAGAACGGGTTCGAGATATCCGGAATGACCAGCGCCAGCACGCCCAGCTTGTTGACCACCAGGCTGCGGGCGGCACGGTTGGGGATATACGCCAGGTCGCGCATCGCCCGCTCGACCCGTCGGCGGGTGGCGGGCCGTACGCTGACCGAGCCATTCACCACCCGCGAGACGGTCATCGGCGACACCGCCGCGCGGTGGGCGACATCGCCGATGGTGACTCGACGGGACGACGAGTCAGTCGTACAGCACCGCCTTGACCTTGGGATCGTCGATGTTGGTCTTGTCGTACCAGTAGAAACCGGTATCGATGTTCTTGGGCAGCGATTCGCCCTTGATGGCCTTCACCGCCGAATCGACGCACTTGTAACCGATGCCGATCGGGTCCTGCGTGATCGCGCCCGCCTCGACACCACCGCGGATCGCGTCCGTCTGCTGCTTGCCGGAGTCGTAGCCAATCACCACCAGCTTGCCCGATTTGTTGAGCTCTTTCACCGCGTTGAGCACGCCGATGATCGAGCCCTCGTTGGCGCCGAAAAAGCCCTTCAGATTGGGATGGGCCTGCATCATGGCCTTGGCCAGGTCGGTCGACTTGAGCTGGTCGCCGCCGCCGTACTGGATGTCGACGATGTTGACCTTGGGGTGCTTGGTCTTCATCTGGTTGACGAAGCCATCGCGCCGATCGATGCCCGTGCGACTGGTCTGGTCGTGAACGATCACACCGACCTCGCCCTCGTCGCCGATCATCTGCGCCATCTTGTCGGCCGCCGCGCCGGCCGCGGCGATGTTGTCGGTCGCTGCTGTCGTCACCGGAATGTTGCTGTCGACGCCGGAGTCGAAGCCGACCACCGGGATCTTGGCCGACTGCGCTTTTTCGAGCAGCGGTACGACGGCCTTGCTGTCGAGCGCGGCCAGACAGATGGCGTTGGGTTTCTTGTCCAGTGCCGCCTGGAGCATCTCGATCTGCTTGTCCACCTGGGACTCGTTCTCGGGTCCCTCGAAGGTGATCTTGACATTCAGGTCCTTGGCCGCGTTCTCCGAGCCGAGTTTGACGGCTTGCCAGAACTGATGTTGGAAGCCCTTGGAGATCACCGGGATGTACGTGTTGGCATTGACCTGCGCCCCCGGCGCGGCGGCGGCTGGCTGCTGCGCGGCCGGCGCCTGGGCCGGCGGTGCCGGCGCGGCAGCTGGTGCGCAGGCACCGACGACGACGGCCAGACACAGGCTCGAAGCGGCGGACAACACCCTGAGTGAAGGCATGACAGTTCTCGTCTCCCTTCGTGGGAGCGCCCCGTCCCCACGGAACGCACAATGATAGCGCTAACATACGACCCCCGCTTCCGGGCCGTCAAGGGGGCTCAGCGCGCGCGGCGCACGATATCCAGGTACACCGCCAGGATCACGATGCCACCGGTCACCACCGTCTGCCACTCCTGCGGTACGGACAGGATCCGCAATCCGTTGGTCAGCGTACTGATGATGAAGGCGCCGATCACGGTGCCCAGGATGCTGCCTTCGCCACCGCTCAACGACGTGCCACCGATGACCGCCGCGGCGATCGCGTCCAGCTCGTAGCCCTGACCGAGCGAAGGTTGCGCCGAGTTCAAGCGGGCGGCGATCAACACCCCGCCCAGGCCGCTGAACATGCCGGCCAACGCGTAGATGGCGGCTTTCCACCTGCCGACGTTGACGCCCGACAAGCGCGTCGCCTCTTCGTTGCTGCCCAGCGCAAAGGCGTACCTGCCCAGTACGGTCCGCGTCAGAATCAGGCTGGCGACGATGGACGCGCCGAACAGCACGAACACCGCGTTGGGCACCTCGAGCAGCCCGCCGGCGATGGAGCCCATTGCCAGGCGGTTGAACTCGGGCGTGTCGTTGAAGTAGATCGGTTTCAATCCCGAGATCACCAGCGCCAGACCCTTGGCGATGTTCAACATGCCCAGCGTGGCGATAAACGGTGGAATCCGCATGCGCGCAACCAGCGAGCCATTGACGAGACCAGCCAGGCCACCCGTCGCCAGACCAGCCAGAATTCCGAGCGGAAGCGGCAAATGCCAGACGCTGATGAAAACGGCGGTCATGACCGCCGACAACGTCATCACCGTTCCAACTGACAGGTCGATTCCGCCGGTGATGATGACGAATGTCACGCCTAGCGCCAGCACCCCGTTGACCGAGGTCGCCAGCAGGATGCCAACGATATTGTCGAACTGCAGAAAGTTCGGCGACGCCACTGAGAAGATGGCGAACAACACGATCAGCGCGCCAAAAGCGAGCACTCGCTGAATCGCGTCCGAATGCAGCAGCGAACGCCTCTGAGCGATCGCCACCGCCACGGCCGACTCCGCACTGGTCATAGCTGCGCGACCCGCTGTGTAGCGTATTGCATGACGGCTTCCTGGGTCGCCTCTCCGGCCCGCAGCTCACCAGTGATCCGCCCCTCGCACATCACCAGAATGCGGTGGCTCATGCGCAGCACCTCCGGCAGCTCGGACGAGATCATGACGATCGACTTGCCCTGTGCCGCCAGGTTGTTCAGCAGGCGATAGATCTCGCTCTTGGCACCCACATCGATGCCTCGGGTGGGCTCATCAAAGATGAACACGCTGGCGTCGGCGGTCAGCCATTTTGCAAGCACGACCTTCTGCTGGTTGCCGCCTGAGAGGTTTTTCACCTTCTGTTGGAGGCTGGGCGTCTTGATGGCCAGGCCCCTCACCTGCGCCTCGGCCGTGGCGCGCGTGCGCGCCGGCTGAACCCACCCCAGTGGCCCCAGGTACTTCTCAAATGCCGCCAGCACGGTGTTGGTCTCGACGTCGAGACCGAGCGCCAGGCCGTAGCGCTTGCGATCTTCCGATAGGTAGGCAATCCCGTGGATTGAGAAAGATCTCGCCCGAGTCCAGGTGATCGGCGCCGAAGATCACGCGCGCCACCTCGGTCCGACCAGCGCCTACCAGTCCGGCGAAGCCCAGGATCTCTCCCCGCCGCAGCTGAAAGCTCACATCCCTCACCAGTCGGCCGCGGTTGAGGTGGCGGGCTTCGAGAACCACGTCCAGGCTCGGATGCTCGGGTACTTCGGGCGTGGCTTCGTAGATCGTGCGGCCAACCATCAGCGAGATGATCCGATCGATGGGCGCCTGATCCGTGATAACGGTGGCGACGTAGCGACCGTCACGCATCACCGTCACGCGGTCGGCAATCAGCTTGAGCTCCTCCAGCCGGTGCGAGATGTGTACAACGCCTACCCCGTGCGAGCGGAGCTGGCGGATGATGTCGAACAGCGCATTGATCTCCGTGTCGGTCAGCGCCGCCGTCGGCTCGTCCATGATCAGCACTTCGGTATTCAGCGACAGCGCCCGCGCGATCTCCACCATCTGCTGCGAGGCGACCGTCAGGTCGCCGATGCGGGCACGCGGGTCCAGCCGAATATTCAGCCGCTCCAAGAGCGAGCGGGTCTGCTGGTTGATGCGGTCCTCATCGAGGATCATGCGCAGCGGACCTGTGCGCGGCTCGCGACCGATGAAGATGTTCTGGGCCACCGTGAGGTGGCGCATCAGGCTGAGCTCCTGGTGGATGATGCTGATGCCCAGGTCGCGAGCCGCGCGCGGTGTGGCGATCTCCACTTCCTGGCCCTTGAACAGGATGCGACCGGCATCTTTGGGATAGATGCCCGCCAGCACCTTCATCATGGTCGACTTGCCAGCGCCGTTTTCACCGCACAACGCGTGGACTTCGCCGGCCCGCAGCTCGAAGCGGCAGTCGTCGAGCGCGTGCACGCCCGGGAAGGATTTGTGGATGCCTTCCATGCGCACCAGGTCGCTTGACGCAGCCATAGCGGCTGGGTAGGTTAGCGTTATCAGCCCGTCAGAGCAACCGGTCGTGCCCGCATCGCCCTTGCCGCGGCGGTCGCTCGGCGCAACCGGCCTGCGCGTGACTCCGCTGTGCATCGGCTGCGCCGAGATCGGCGATATGGTCGACACCTTCGCCTACTCGGTGCCCGAGGATCGCGCGCTCGAGACCGTTCGCACCGCGTTCGCCAGTCCGTTCAACTTCCTGGACACGGCAGCCTCGTACGGCGACGGTGAAAGCGAGCGTCGTATTGGTCTGGTCATCCGCGAGATGGGCGGACTACCTGACGGCGCCGTGCTGTCGACCAAAGCCGATCGGGATCTGCGCAGCGGCGACTTCAGCGGGGAGCAGTTCCGGCGATCCGTGGAGCGCAGCCTGCGCCTGCTCGGGCTGGAGCATCTGCAGATCGTCTTCATGCACGATCCGGAGCACACCACGTTCGAAGCCGCCATGGCGCGTGGAGGACCGGTGGACGTGTTGCAGCGCTTCAAGGCGGAGGGTGTCATCGACCACGTGGGCGTGGCTGGTGGACCGATTGACCTCCTGATGCGCTTCGTGGAAACCGGTGCATTCGAAGCCGTCATCACCCACAACCGCTATACGCTGCTGAATCAATCGGCTGCGCCGCTGATCGAGATGGCGCAACGGCGTGGACTGGGAGTGCTGAACGCGGCGCCATATGGCAGCGGTCTGCTGGCCAAGGGTCCCCGGACATACCCGCGCTACGCGTACACCGAGGCGCCAGCCGAGCTCGTCCGCCGAGCCCAGGCCATCGCGGACATCTGCCAGGAGTACGGCGTACCGCTCGCGGCTGCGGCGCTGCAGTTCTCGCTGCGCGATCCGCGCATCACCTCGACCATCGTGGGCATGAGCCGACCGGAGCGTCTGACCCAGACGCTGGAGCTCGCTTCGCTCTCGCTTCCGGATGAGCTGTGGTCGCGCCTGGAGGAGCACGTCGGTCCGCCGGTCGATCCCGAGACCGTCCGCTGGCGGCGCGCGTGACGCCGCAGCCAGCCATCGTCGACTCGCACGTCCACCTGTGGGATCCGCTTCGGTTCCGCATGCCATGGCTCGACGACCTCGAGCCGCTCCGTCAGCCGTTCGGAGCCGCCGAATTTGTCGAACACGCGCGTGGACTGGCGGTGGAACAGGTGGTGTACGTCCAGGTGGATGTGACGCCGGGGTATGGGTTACTGGAGGCGCAGTGGGCAGTTTCGCAGGCGCCGCTTGTGGCTGGAGTCGTGGCCTGGGCTCCGATGGAAGACGGCGAGATCGTGCGCACGTTCCTCGACGCGCTGGTGCAGCTGGGACCGCGTATCAAAGGTGTGCGGCGGCTGTTGCAGTCGGAGCCTTCGCTTGATTTTCTTACCGCGCCGGAGCTGATTGCTGGGTTGCGGCTGCTGCCGAAGTACGGTCTGTCATTCGACATCTGCATCCGCCACCACCAGCTGGCGCGAACGATCGACATGGTTCGCGCGTGTCCCGAGACGCAGTTCGTGCTGGATCACCTGGGGAAACCTTCCGTCGTCGACCTGGTCCTGGAGCCGTGGCGGCAGCAGATTTCTCAACTGGCGGAGTTTCCGAACGTAGTGTGCAAGATCAGTGGTCTGGTGACCGAGGCGGACCATGTCAACTGGACCCTGGAGGACCTGAAGCCGTTCGCGGCGCACGTGCTGTCGGCCTTCGGTGAAAACCGCGTGTTGTTCGGAGGCGACTGGCCAGTCGTAACGCTGGCCGCGAGCTACCGACGCTGGGTGGAGACGCTGGATCAGCTCACCTCCACGCTGTCGCCCATTGCCCGCCAGAAGCTGTGGGCCGACAACGCCCGCCGCATCTACCGGCTCTGAAACTCCCTCTACCTTTGGGAGAGGGCGGGGGTGAGGGGTGCGTACGAGCGTAAGCGTTCATGCTCGTAAGCACCCCTCACCCGCGCTGCGCGCGGCCTCTCCCAGAGGGAGAGGCGTCATCGTCCGCTAGCGGTGCTGCGGCCAGTCCAGGTCGAAGACCAGGTCCATGGCTGCCCACCACTCGTCGGGGCTGGCTTCGGGGGCGCGCGACTGGAGGTCGGCCATGAGCGCATTCCAGCGGGCTGAGGTGGGGTCCTCGTTGATCCGCGCGAAGTCACGCTTCGGATCGAACTCGTCGTCGGTGACCAGGTACATGAACATGCGCGTGCCGCGCAGAAAGATCTGCATGCCCTGAACGCCGCAGGCCCGTAGTCGCTCGGTCACTTCCGGCCAGACCGCCTGGTGGAAGCGGCGATACTCGGCGATCTTGTCGGCGTCGTCCTGCAGATTCAGCGTCAGCCCGAAGCTCTTCACGGTCGCCGAACAGGATACGCCCGCTACACTGGACTGCCGCGGTGCAGCTCGAAGAACCTCGGACCGCTCTCCCGACGACGACGCTCAGCGCCGTCTGGCATGGCATGGGCGACCTGCGCCTCGAGCAGCAGCCGTTGGCGGCTATGGGCCCGATGGACGTCATGGTCGACGTGGTCGGCTGCGGCGTGTGCGCCACGGACCTGCACCTGCTCGACGGCAGCATCAGCCTGTACCGCCCGCCAAGGGTGCTCGGGCACGAGGTGAGCGGCGTGGTTCGGGCCGTCGGTTCGGCGGTGAGCCACGTCAGTCCTGGCGACGCCGTGGCACTCGACACCAGCGTGCCCTGCAACACCTGCTTCTACTGCCGTGAAGGGCGGCCGTTCAATTGTCCGCATCGCATCCCGGTCAACGCGGGCTTCTCCGAGTACAACGTCGTGCCGGCCAGCGTGGTCTACAAACTCCCGCCTGGCGTACCCCCGTCGCTGGGCGTCCTGGCCGAGCCATTGAGCTGTGCCATTCACGCCGTCGAGCGCGGCGAGATTCGGCCGGCCGATTCAGTGGCGATCATCGGCGCGGGTGCGCTGGGGCTGTTGGTGCTGGCCGTCGCCCGCCTGCGGGGCGCCACACATATCGTTGTGTCGGATCTCGACGCCGGGCGCCGGCAGGTGGCCCTGCAACTGGGAGCCAGCCGCGCTATCGATCCCTCCGCGGAGAGCCTGCTGAGCGTCGCGCGGGAGATGACCGATGGCCGAGGGGTCGATTGCGCCTTTGAGGCGGTGGGTACCCAAGCGACCATCGAGCAGGCGTTCGAGCTGCCACGCCAGGGCGGTACGCTGGTCCAGGTCAGCGTTCCACCGGTCTCGGCACGCCCGTCGTTGCCGGCTTACGAGCTGTTCTCACGCGAGCTGACGATTCGCGGCTCGTACATTCGGACCAACGAGTTTCGTCGCGCCGTCGATCTTCTCGGCACGCTGGACCTCTCCCCGCTCATCACCCACCACTTCGCGCTCCCGCGGATCCACGACGCGATCGAAGCCGCGTGCACCCGCCAAGGCATCCGCGTCGTGGTCGGCCAGGCATAAGCCGAGGCAGGGCTCAGACGCGGATCACCGACAGGCCGCTCACCTCCACATAGTCATCGTCCTGCGTAACCACCGGCACCTGGAGCGCCATGGCGGTCGCCGCGATCCAGGAGTCATTCACCGGCATTCTGAAACCGCCGTTGCGGAGCATGACGCGCAGCCGCGCCCACATCTCGGCGACCGCCTGGTCGATCTCCACCACGTCGACTGTCAGCGCTTCGGTCAGCGTGGCCAGCCGCACGGCGCGGGTCGCGACGTCA
>VBGG01000420.1 GCA_005883405.1 Chloroflexota bacterium
AGTCATGGCGCTGCAGCCTACGCAGGGCTAGCTTGGCAGAGGGCCTCCAAAAAAAAGGACCCTCGAGCCTGCAAGGAAGAGGTAGCGACTATGTTCAAACACGATTCCTACAAGCGTCGAGGCGTGGGCTGGGTACCGTTTGCATCAGCCGCGGCGTTGCTGGTCATGAGCATGCAGGGCGTCTCGCCGTCGCTCGCTCAGCAGCAGACGCAGGTATTGACGGTAGTCCTCACCGAACTACAGTTCAATCCGAAGACGATCACGCTCACCGTCGGCCAACCGGTGCAGCTCAACATTCAGAACTCGGGCAAAGCAGATCACAACCTCTCCAGTCGCGACGAACCGGACTCGATTCCAATCTCGAACGTGACGTACCAGAAGGCCGACAACGATCCGAGACAGCTAGGCAGCTATGAGGCCGACAACATCCTGGACACCGACGCCAACTCAGGCCATACATCCGTCGTCACGTTTACGCCGACGAAAGCTGGCACGTTCAGATTCATCAGCAACGCGGGTGACGACGAGATGAACGGTATGGTGGGCACATTCGTCGTGCTTGGCCCAGGTAGGCAACCTCCGGCCGCTCAAGCTCCCGCCGCCGTTGCATCATCCACCGGAGCAGGAGTAGCTCGCGACGGCCAGAGCCTCTCAGGCCAATCTGCCACCACTCAGGCGATGTTCAAAACCGCCTTGGGCGACAGCGCCGCTCAGGGGTGGGTCCAGGAGCACGAGGCGGAATTGACCCGGTTGGGACGTTAATCGCCCGGAGCGGACTCTCTGCCTTGCTGTACGATGGCGGTGTTCGAACGCCGGCACGCCGCCTCGTTCTAGAGACTACCTGCCGAGCTCAGGCTGCGGTGCGTTCGCCCTTCCTGTTCCACGCCTTCTGCTTTCGTCCTACGTCCGGGACGGCAAGGTCATTAGATGAAACCTTGAACTGGTTGCAGGGTCGCGACCAGTATGGCTTTGCTCCGCCTGGCACCATCGGAACCGAGCCACCGCAAGTGGTGCTGCATCGGCTTCGGTGGGCTCAATTTGAGGGTGTAACTGCCCTGCGGCACGAGGGTTTCGCGGTGGCTGGTCTCCGTGCGTAATGCTGGTGAGCGATCAGTATCGCCTCGCCCTATATTCGTAACTGCGCTGCACGGAGCCCGTAGACAAAAACGCACATTCTGGAGAATGGTGGGCACCTCGACGGCGTGGTCACTGCGTTCCGCGCGGCCGGTGACCTTACTCGTGCCTGCATCCTGTACGCGTTGACGCGGGGGCCGCTCGGCGTACGCGACCTGCCACTCTCGCAACCACGCCGACCACGTCCGCCAGCAGCTCGACGATCACCCTTACCGTAAGTGACATCCAGGCGCCGCTCGGCGGCCTGGCGCTCGATCGTGACGAAACCCATCGATCGTCGCTACGGCGCCTTCACGTCCCTCGAGGCACACGATCGCATGCTCCGCCGCCGCCGTCGGATGCTGACCGAGCTTGACCATCGTGGAGGTCAGGCCAGGGCTAGCAATAGCGTTGTCCGGGTCGCGTCCGGTTCAGATGCTCCGCCGTCAGGCCTCGTTCACTGGGCAGGAACGAACGTATAGCAAGTATGCCTCGACAGCGGCTTCGGTGGCGGTGATCTGAATACGGACAGCTATCGGGGGCTGGTGAACGGGACACCCATCGCTGGCGCGAGACTGCTGGTGAGGCTCCTCGGCGGGTGGCGTGAACGATGTCGCTCTGTCGTCCGACGCGCAGCGACTGGCCAGCGCGAGCCAGTACTGCGCGGTTGCGTGTGTGGTCGGTGGATCGCGGTAACCTCCGGTTTGACCGTTGTCGTGGCCCAGCACCCAGGGCGGGTCGCTGGGCATACCAGCTAACTCAGCACTGTTACGGGTGGTGCAATGACACAGCAAGACACAGCTCGCACAGCGGCAATCGCGCCGCGACACATGCCGGGCTCATTTTCGATCGGCAAGGTGGCCGGCATCGACATTGCGATCCATTACACCTGGCTATTCGCCGTCGCGCTCATCGCCTGGTCACTGGCCGCTGGCTACTACCCGACCGACGTGCCGGGGCTCGGGGCGACCACGTACTGGCTGATCGGACTCCTGTCCGCGGTGCTCTTGTTTGCGTCGGTCCTCGCTCACGAGCTGACACACTCGCTGGTGGCCCGCATGCGCAGTATCCGGGTCGACAGCATCACGCTGTTTATCTTTGGGGGTGTATCGAACCTCGCCACGGAGCCAACCAAACCCAGTGACGAGTTCCTGATATCGGTTGTCGGACCAGTCTCCAGTCTTGTGCTGGCTGGTGTATTCTGGGTTATCGCGCAGGCTCTCCCGGAGCCAGGGCCGGCGGGCGCGGTGGCTTCTTACCTGGCGCTGGTCAACCTGCTGCTGGGTGCCTTCAACCTGATACCCGGTTTCCCACTCGATGGAGGTCGGGTTTTCCGTTCGCTGGTGTGGGGCGCGACCGGTAGCTTGCGACGCGCAACGCTCTTGGCCTCCTATTCAGGACAGGCGTTCGGTTGGCTGTTGATCCTGTGGGGCTTGCTGCGTCTGCTAACCGGTGACGCATTTGGCGGTCTCTGGACGGCATTCATCGGTTGGTTCTTGAACGGCGCGGCTGAGTCCGCGCGGCGGGACCAGTCGCTCGACGAGAGCCTGCGCGGGGTGCCAGTTTCGAGGCTGATGGATGCGAATCCGGGTCAGGCCGCCACAAACATGAGCGTGCGGGATTTCGTGTTCCAGGACGTGATGGACGCGGGTCACCGCGCGGTTCCGGTCATGAGCGACGGTCAGCTTGTCGGCATTGTGAGCATGACCGATGCTCGCAGGCTGCCGGGCGAAGCGTGGCCGTCGACCAGTGTGGAGCAGATCATGACTCGCGCTCCGCTTGTGACGATCTCACCCGAAGACGACCTCGCCGCGGCCATCCGACTCATGGCCCAGAAAGGCTTGCACCAGCTTCCGGTGGTGGAGAACGGGCAGCTGCTCGGGATGATCAGTCGTGAAGACGTTCTTCGCTTCCTCCAGCTCCGCCAGGAGCTTGGTGCACACCGCGTTGAGCGGCAGGCAGTCCGCCTGGTTCTGGCCGTCGTCTTGCTCGTGAGCCCGGTGGCGAGCGCGGCAGCTCAGCCCGCGACGTGCAGCTTTATGCTCGGTTTCGCAGCGCTGTATACCGCCATTCCCAACATCGTGGGCGAATGCATCACTGATGAGAGCCACAATCCTGAAAACGGTGACGCCCTGCAATCCACGACGAACGGTTTGCTGGTGTGGCGAAAGGCTGACAATCTGACGGCGTTCACCAACGGCACTCAGTCCTGGGTCGATGGTCCGTTTGGCGTGGAGACACGCCTCGATGCGCAACGTTTCTTCTATGGTCTGGCGATCATCCCGACACCAACGGCCGGCGATCGCTGCCACGCGGCCGGGCTGGCGCTCGCGGTGGTGGGTTCCGATGCCGGAGCGGGCAACGTCGTGGGTACCTTCCGCTTCACGAATCAGCTCGACGTGAGCTGCACGTTATTTGGCTTCCCGGGTGCGCAGCTACTCGATGCGGCGGGCGACGCGCTGCCGACGAACGTCGTCCGCGGCGGCGGGTTCTCCGTGATCTCTGCACCCCCACTGACGGTGGCGGTGCCGGCGCACGGTAGCGCCCACTTTCTCATCCACTGGGAGCAGGTGCCGGTGGGTGGCGAGACGACCTGCCCCGTGTCCGCCAGCCTGGCTGTCATCGCCCCCGACGAGTTCCTGCCGCTGAACATCCCTATCAACATCCGCGCCTGCGGCGGAGGGCGCCTCGACATGGGCGCCGTCCAACCGGATTCCGTCGCCTAACGAGGCCGCCTGACCATATCCAGGGCAAGCGGCCCGGACAGGTCGAGGGTCACGATCCTGGTGGTCGTGTTACCGGCGTTACGCAACGCGGCCAGCACATGCTCGGCTGGCTCAGCCCACGGGACGTAGATGCCGTCCAGATCGGGCGTCCGCGTCAGCATGGAGAGTGCGGCGTCTTCGGCGCGGGCGGGGTCGGCCGTGCCCTGCTGCGCATCGATCTGAATGTTGGGATAGTCCCGCTGGATGGTGGCCTTGAAGGCGTTGTCGCGCCGATTCGTGACGTAAGTACACCCGTTCGAAATGTCGCGCCACGTCCTGCGCGGCGCGGGCAGCCAGCATCGTTTTGCCGATGCCGCCCATACCGAGCACGACGACGAGTCGCCAGCCGTCCTGCACAACCCCCCGCCGCAGCCAGTCCAACTCGAGCGCGCGGCCACAAAGCCGAGCACATCTGGCGCCTCGCCCCAGTCTACACGGCGCTCCGTTGCAGCACTGCTCATCGCCGTAACAACCGCCGCGGCTTGACCGGGCCTCGCTTCACCCGCGGCAGAGCCCGGCTGCAGCTTCAGCACGGCGGCCCACCACGACGCGTCGAATGGCGTCTCATGCGCGGGGCCTCGCGCAGCACTGCCGCCCACATTGCCTCGCCCTCGGCGCTCTCGTACCCGCTCATCAGGCCGTCGGCCCCGAGAAACGCGACGATCAGCGCCTGCAGATGGTGTGCGTCGGGGTAGCTCACGGTCAGGCCTGCGGCCATGCTCCTCAGTCCGCCGCGCCCGGCAGTAAGCTCATCGCACACTCCTGGATGGGCATGACCACACCGATACGCCGGCCACCTCGCTGGTCGAAGAAGACGGATGAGCTGGTGCGTCATGTGGCGCTGAGGTGCCGACCTGGACTCCAGTCCGAGCTCGCGCACTGGATTGAGGTGTCTCCGCGTTTCGCCACATTCATCGCCAGCAACCAGGACAAGGTTCGGAAAAAATTGAACACCTGTGAGGACGAGGAGGCCCGCCTGGATGTGCGCGCAGAGTTGCTCGTTGCGTACTTGATCCTGGCCGATCGTCGGTTCGACCTGTCATTCGAGGCGTACGGAGCGCGTCACCTCGGCCCCGATCTGACCGTTACCTACCGGGCCAACCAGCGCTTCAACCTTGAAGTCACACGACTCCGTGCGACAGGTGACCCGGATCAGGGCAGGCTAGCCAGCGTCATCACCGCCAAAGTGCGCCAACTGCCGGGTGACCTGCCCAATGCGCTGGTGATCACCACCCGCGGGCCACCAATAACGGAGGAGAGCCTCACCACAGCGGCGAGGTTGCTCAAGGCGCACACCGACCATAAGGACGACGCATTCTTTGCACGCCGCGGCCTGAGAGACGCACGCGACTTCTACGCCCACTACGTGCACCTCGGCGGTGTCTTCGTGCTGGACGAAGCGACGGTGCCCGCTCGCACAGTCTTCTCTGCCAATCGCGACGCGCGGCGTCCATTGCCAGCCGAGGCGCTCGCCAGGCTCACCACTTGCCTGACATCGGCTAGCGCCTGACTTGTCCGCGTGGCGAACCTCGGGGTTGGCGCGTCAATCCGCGGCAGAACTCGGCTCGCGGACTGCCTGGAGTCGGGCAAGTTGCTGGTGTCGGTATGTCTCGATCGCAATGCTGGCGGCGAGGGCCAGCGCAACGGCAAGCTCACCCCACCACATGCCGCCCAGGTCCCATCCAAGGAGGTGGTCCAGGCTATAACTGCCCGCTCCCGTGAAGGCGATGCCCGCGGCCACGCCGCCCAGCGTGAGGGTGTACTCGTAGCCCCCCTTCGTGTTCCAGAAGCCATTCTTCACATGCGACGAGAGCGCCGCGCCAGCCATGGCGGACATCAGCGCCGCCGCCGCCAACGGCGTGAGGAAGCCGACGGCAAGGAAAAGGCCGCCAAGCGTTTCTGCAACCCCGAGGGCGGCGCCGAACAACTTGCCGGGTCGATAGCCAATCTTTTCGATATA
>VBGG01000421.1:0-497 GCA_005883405.1 Chloroflexota bacterium
CGGCTCAGCTTAACGGCCGCATTCCGACGGCTGTGGTCGAGCACGTGCGACGCGCTCGCGGATGGCTCGGTTGACGTGACGCGACTGCGCACCCTGTTTACTAGGACGCTCGTGGACTCGGCTGTGGTCGAGGGCCGTCCACTGTGGGTGATCGACGGCACCAACTGGCCGCGCCCGGCGGCACGCGCCAGCGCCGACCGCACCTGGGAGTACCGCCCGCTGCCTGGCTGGCCCCAAAGCGGCGTGATCCCTGCCTGGTCGTATCAATGGCTGGTCGCCACGCCGGATGTGGCTGGCAGTTGGGTCCTGCCGCTGGACGTGCAACGGCGTGGACCAACCGCGAAGTCGGCGACCGAGGTGGCGCTTGAGCAGATCGCCGCGGTGCGTCAAGCCCAAGGCGCGGGTGCACCGCGGCCAGTCGTGACGCTGGATAGTGGCTATGACCTGGAGACCCTGGCGCAGGCCACAGTGGACGCTGACCTGTTGGTCCGCCTGGC
>VBGG01000421.1:516-2415 GCA_005883405.1 Chloroflexota bacterium
GTCCCGGCCGTGGTCGGCCTCGTCTGCATGGTGAGGCGTTTCGGTTGGCCGACCAAGACACCTATGGCCAGCCGCAGCAGGCGACGCAGCTCGCTCACCCGGCCTACGGCGCCGTCACGATACAGGTCTGGACCGAGCTCCACGTGAGTGGCGCGCCACAGGCTCCCTTCAGCGTGATCCGCGTCCAGGTCGAGCGCCTGCCCAACAAAAAGCTGCCCCCACGGCCGTTGTGGCTGGCCTGGATCGGCGGTCCACTGCCGGCTGACCTGAGCACGCTGTGGCGCTGGTATTTGCGGCGCTTTACGGTCGAACACGCCTTCCGCTTCTTCAAACAGACCCTCGGTTGGACCACCGTGCGTCCGCGCCATGCGGACGCCGCCGACCGTTGGAGCTGGCTGATTGCCGGCGCATGCTGGCAATTGTGGCTGGCCCGCCCCCTCGTCAGTGAGGTCCGCCTTCCCTGGGAGCACCCCCGACCGGATGGCTTGGTCACCCCAGGTCAGGTCCAACGCCACTTCACCGGAAGCTCAGTGTCCTGGCGGACGGGCAAGAGCATGAAACCTTTGCGTTACCCTGCGCTTCGTGGTCGCGGGCAGCAGGGTGTCCAAAATTGGTGCCACAAGCCCGCACCGGAAGCTACCTGGGAGCGCGACCAGTGGTTATGAGTGTCGCCGTCCCGGTTGGGATGAGCACGCAGGGGAATTTTGTGTTCTCTTCGCGCTCCGCCGCGACCGCATCGATAGAAGGACGAAGAAGCATGGACGTTGTCCACGCGCGATGCTGCGGTCTGGACGTGCACAAGAAGAGTGTCGTTGCCTGCGTGCTTATCACGCAGCCGGACAGCTCCGTGGAGCGGCACGTGCGCACGTTCAAGACGGTGACGGCGGACTTGTTGAAGTTGGCGGATTGGCTCAGCACTCTGCAGGTCACTCAGCTGGCCATGGAGTCGACCGGGATCTACTGGCGGCCCGTCTTCAATGTGCTGGAAGATGACGAGCGCACCCTCCTGTTGGTCAACCCGCAGCACATGCGGGCCGTGCCTGGGAAGAAGACCGACGTCAAGGATGCCGAATGGCTCGCCGACCTTTTGCGGCACGGGCTGCTGCGTGCCAGCTTCATTCCGCCAGCGCCGATCCGCGCGATCCGCGAGTTGGCGCGGTACCGTAAGACCCTCGTCCAGGAGCGCGCTGACGAGACCAATCGACTCCATAAGACCCTCGAAGGCGCCAATCTCAAGCTGGCTGGCGTCGCCACGGACGTTCTGGGACTGAGTGGACGGGCGATGCTAGCCGCTCTGCTGCAGGGCGAGCGGGATCCCGAAGTATTGGCCGATCTCGCCCAGGGTCGCCTCCGCGCAAAGCTACCACAGCTGCGCGAAGCACTCGACGGCCGGGTCCAGCCGCAACACCTCGTGCTGATCGACCACATCCTTGCCCATATCGATTTCTTAGGGCAGGTGATCGCCGAGGTGCAGGCCGCCATCGAAAGTTGCTTGCCGCCGTACGAGGACGCATTGCAGCTGCTGCAAACCATTCCTGGGGTCAAGCCGATCGCGGCCGCGGCCATCCTGGCTGAGATCGGCACGGATATGAGCCGCTTCCCCAGCGCTGGTCACCTGGCGTCTTGGGCTGGGCTCTGCCCGAGCAATAAGGAGAGCGCTGGAAAACGAATGAAGGCACCCATGAACCATGGCAATGTGTGGCTGCGGGCGATGATGGGCGAGGTTGCTTGGGCCAGCATCAGAACCCGCGCCACTTACTTCCATGCCCAGTTCCGGCGCCTTTCTCGTCGACGCGGACCGAAGAAGGCGGCCGTCGCGGTCGCCCACAGCCTGGTGATCGTCATCTATCACGTGCTGCGAACTGGTAAGCCATACACCGAGCTAGGAGTGGACTACTT
>VBGG01000073.1 GCA_005883405.1 Chloroflexota bacterium
TGATCGGCGGACTCGCCAATGATCCCGCGCACGGGATCCGCACGGCGGTCGCCTTCCTCGTCGGCGCGTTCTGCTCGGGCCTGGCTGGCTTCATTGGCATGTACATCGCCGTCCAGGCCAATCTGCGTACCGCGGCTGCCGCCCAGCGCAGCGTCAAGGATGCCATCAACGTCTCGCTGCGTGGTGGAGCCGTCTCGGGCTTTCTGGTCGTGGCGCTGAGCCTGCTCGGCGTGCTCGGCATGTACACCCTGTTCGGCGGCTTCAACGCCGCGGCGGCTGGCGCCACCGCCGCGCAGCGCCTGACCGACGGCGTGGCTAGCGTGCCGTTCGAGATCGTCGGCTTTGGCTTCGGCGCCTCGTTCGTGGCGCTGTTCGCTCAACTGGGCGGGGGCATCTACACCAAGGCGGCCGATGTTGGCGCTGACCTGGTGGGCAAAATCGAAGCAGGCATCCCCGAAGACGACCCGCGCAACGCGGCGGTCATAGCCGACCTCGTCGGCGACAACGTGGGCGACTGCGCCGGCCGCGGCGCTGACCGGTTCGAGTCGACCGCCGCCGAGAACATCGGTGCGATGATCCTGGGGGTCGCGCTGTACGTGGTCACGGGTAACACGTCGTGGGTGTTCTTCCCGCTGGTGGTGCGCTCCGTCGGCATCATCGCGTCAATGGTCGGCATCCTGGCGGTGGCAATCGGCGACGTGTCCGATCCGCAGCGCAAGCTCGACCAGGGCTACTGGGCGATGACGGTGGTCGCCGCCATTGGCATCTTCGGCACAGTATGGGTGATGCTCGATCGGAACTACTGGTTCGCGTTGGCCGGGCTAACCGGCCTGCTGACGAGCGTCGCGTTCGTCTACATCACCCAGTACTACACCGCAGGCAGCTGGCGACCCGTTCAGGAGCTGGCGCGAGCCTCGCGCACGGGACCCGCGACCAACATCATCTCCGGCGTCGCGGTTGGCTTCGAGAGCACCGGCATCACGGCGATCATCATCTCCATTGCCCTCGGGGCGTCGTATTTCTTCGGCACCCAGGCCGCGTCGCTCACCCCGGCGCTGGCCACCGGCAACGTCAACCCGGGCTTGTTCGGCACGGCGGTGGCCACCATGGGCATGCTCACGACGGTGGCCTACATCCTGTCGATGGATACCTTCGGGCCGATCACCGATAACGCGGGTGGCATCGCCCAGTTCGCGCGCGCGCCGGACGAGGTGCGCCACATCACCGACGTTCTGGACGGCGTCGGCAACACCACCAAGGCACTGACCAAGGGCTACGCGGTTGGTTCGGCGGCGCTCGCGGCCTTCCTGCTGTTCTCGGCGTACATCGACGAGATCAAGGTGCGTACAGGGGTGACCGGCTTCCCGGTGGATCTGTCCAAGGTCCAGGTGTTCCTGGGCGGCTTCCTCGGACTGATGTTGATCTTCTTCTTCAGCTCGCTCGCGATCCGCGCCGTCGGCAAGGCGGCCGGCACGATCATCGAGGAGGTCCGTCGGCAGTTCCGCGAGCATCCGGGCATCATGGAGGGCACCGAACGGCCCGACTACGCGCGGGCGGTCGACATCACCGCGCGGGCTGGGCTGAGGGAGATGGTCCTGCCGGGCCTGCTGGCGGTGCTGTTTCCGATCGTGGCCGGCCTGGTGCTGAAGGCCGAAGCGGCAGCCGCGCTGCTGATGGTGGGCACGATGGGCGGCGTCCTGATGGCCACCGTGCTCAACAACTCGGGTGGCACGTGGGATAACGCCAAGAAGTTCATCGAGCTCGGCCAGCTCAAGGGTGACGGCGGGATGGTGCTCGGCAAGGGCACTGAGGCGTACGCCGCCGCGGTCGTCGGCGACACGGTGGGCGATCCCTTCAAAGACACCGCCGGCCCGTCGCTGCACGTGCTCATCAAACTGCTCAGCACCATCACCCTGGTCATGGCGCCGCTGTTCATCGGCCGCTAACTTCCCGCTCCTTTCCCGTTCGGTGCTTCCCGCTGCTTCTGAGCCGGTCTTCTCGCTGGTTCTGATGGCCTCTCGCGGCGGCTTGTCGCTCCGTCACACGAGCGTCAGGTTCGGCGGCGGCGGGCGCGTTTCGCGCGGCGACGCGGGCCAGGCGCGGTGGCGGCGGCCGTGGCGAGCTCGCCCGCCAGGTGATCGGCGGCCGCGTGCAGCTCGGCAAGACGCTCGCGTGGAAACTGCCGCTCCAGGCGATCGAGCAGCGACAGCGAGCCCTCGAGCTGGGCCAGCTGCTCGGGTCGCGCCTGCCTGAATGCCAGCAGGCTGACCAGCAGGAACTCGAGCACCTGCTCGTCGACCAGGCCTGGATAGGCGCGCCGCGGCTCCGACACCAACCGCAGCGCCGCGTCGACCCGCGGCAAATGGCCGGCCTCGTGCAGCCGAGCCGCCAGCTCGAGCGCGTCGGCGGCTGCGACCTCGGCCACCGTCGGTCCGAGTCGAACACGCAGGAATGGCCGCAGCTGCGCGCCCGCGAGCGCGTCGTCGAGCTCGCCTTGTGAGCGCGCCTCGATCAACACCGCCGGCCTGACGACCAACGCGCCGAAACGGCGCTCCCACGCCGCGAGCCGTTCGGTGATCGCCTCGGGCAGCTCGGTTTGGGTCAGGCGTGTCAGCAGCTGGCGACACTCGCCGATCGACCCGCCGCTGCTCAACGCGCCAGCTACGTTCGACTGGACGAGCTCGTAGCGCGAGAGGCGACCGCGCTCCTTCAGCACCAGGTAGCGCTCCGCCTGCAGCAAGCTGCCGAGCCGCGCCCGCGCCGGCGCGAGCAGCACCCCCACGGACTCCTGCAGCATCCCCGCCGGCTCCGGCAGTATCCCCATTTGCTTCGGCAGCATCCGAGTTGAGCTGTGCAACGGATCGGGTCGGTCGGATGGAGCTTGCTGCCATGTGCAGGCTTCAACGGCCGTCGCCTTCGCGCGCTCCGGGCGGCGAGCGAACTGGCGGGCGTCAGCGCTGACGGCTACGGCGCCGAGCCAGTACAGCGGACCGAGCAGGCAGTAGCGCAACAGCGGCGATTCCAAGCCCTCCCAGGGCACCGACTGCAGCTCGACCAGCCCGCGCGCGTTGAGCTGCTCGCGGACCAGCGCGGGGCGAGTCTGCTCGACCCACTCCATGAAGGCGTCCAGTCTGATCCACGTGTTCTCGGGCAGCCGCTCAAACGCATCCAGCACGGCCTGGCGCAGCTGGACCAGGTCGGCAAGATCGTCGTGACCCGAAATACCCGCCTGCGCCAGCTCGGACCAGCCGCGGTCGGTGAGATAGGCTCGCCAGAGACGCTGGGCCAGCTCGCCGGGTCGGTCCAGCAGGCGAGACAAGCTCGGGCTGACCGCTGGGTCGCCGTCCGCCCCATGCACCAACCAGCCGCGCACCTCACGCTCCAGATGTCCGCCGCGGCGAGTGAGCGCACTCACGAGCGCGAACAGGCTGAACACGGGATCGCTCGTGCGACGCTCGGCTGGTGGTGGCGACTCAGTGGCCGGCGGCGGCTCGGCGGGCGGTGGGGCCGGCAGGAGATCGAGCAGCTCGTCGGGAGCCGTGAAGACCTCGCCACGCAAGAGACCCGCCGTGGCAAAGACCCGAAAGAGCAGCCCGCGCTCGGACAGTGTCTCCGCCGCGCCGGGCTGGGCGCGGTCGATCTGCGGGCGTCGCAGCTCGCCGGCGCGGGCGCGTACCGCCAGGAGCACGCCGCGTTCGCCATCGCCGAGGCCGCGCACCTGCTCGTCCAGGTACGCCGCGTCGAGCAAACGCTCCCCGATGCGCTCGATCAGCTCGGACCGCGTGGTCGAGTCTGCGTAAGGCAGACCGTGCTGGCCGGCGATCCGCCGCAGCGTGGCGGTGGCGGTTAGTTCGAGCGCCTCTTGCAGACGCACCGCGGCGAAGAATAGCTGCCACGCAGGCAACCGCGGCAATGTGCGCCCGCGCGACGCCGGACGGCGGCTGTCCGTCAACCGACGCCCGCTGGCTGCCGCTCGCTCGCCGAACTGTTGAGGAGTGAATCCTCCTGAGGTGACCCGCGACATCGCGCACCAGGAACGCGGGCGAAGGGGCCGCACGGAATGCACCTGGAACGCGGGCGAAAGCGGCCGTACGGAATGCACGTTGCACGCGGGCGAAGCGGCTGCACGGAATGCACCTGGAACGCGGGCGAAAGCGGCCGTACGGAATGCACGTTGCACGCGGGCGAAGCGGCCGTACGGAATGCACCAGGAACGCGGACGGAATGCACCAGGAACGCGGGCGAAAGCGGCCGCGTGGCCACTCCAGGGTCGGCGTGACGCTCGCATGACGCCCCTGTGACGCTTCCCGTGACGGCCGTGGCAGGCGGCGCTGGCTGCTGCGGCCGGGCAGCCGCGAAAGACCCAGATTGTGACACCCGCATGACGCTCACGTGACGCCTGGCGTGACGCCCTGCCACGTACGGTGGTGGCATGTTCAAGGTCGTCGGCATCGTCAGCGCGCTGAGCGCAGGAATCCGTCAGGTATACTCGCGGGTACTTGTCGAGCCATGCCTGAACTTGCTGATCTGCTGCAGCTGCAACGACGCGCCGACCTGCCGGCGATCCGCCCGGGTGATACGGTGCGCGTCCACGTGCGGGTGGTCGAGGGTAATCGCGAGCGGCCCCAGATGTTTGAAGGGGCGGTGCTCGAGGTCAAGAAGCCCAACATGTACGACGGCTCCTTCCGCGTGCGTCGCGTGACGCATGGTGTCGGCGTCGAACGCACCTTCATGTTCCAGTCGCCGCGTGTCGAGAAGGTCGAAGTGACCCGGCGCGGTCTGGTCCGCCGCGCGAAGCTGTACTACCTGCGCGGCCTGACAGGCAAAGCGGCGCGCATCAAAGAGCGTGGCAGCCGTCGCTCGGGCCCACAGCGGGAGGTACGCTCCAGCGCATGATCGTGCCCACGCTTGCCCGCGAGTGGGCGCTCTGGCGATCCGGAGCGCGGCGCGTGGCAGGTGTGGACGAGGTGGGGATGGCTTGCCTGGCCGGCCCGGTGGTGGCCGCGGCGCTGGTGGTCAAGCCGTACTGTCGCAAGATCCCGGGCGTGCGCGATTCGAAAACGCTGTCGCTGCAGCAGCGCGAACGCCTGTACGACCAGATCCTGGTCCGCGCAGCGGCGGTCGGGGTGGGCGCAGCCTCGGTGACCGAGATCAACGAATTGAACATCCTGCGCGCCTCGCACCTGGCGATGTGGCGGGCGCTGCGGCGTGTGCTGCCGTACGACCACGCCCTGATCGATGGCCGCGAAATCCGAGAAATCGATCTCGGCCCGCACACGGCCATCGTCGACGGCGATGCCCTGTCGTACGCCATCGCGAGTGCCTCGATCGTGGCCAAGGTGACGCGCGACCGGCTCATGTACAAGTTGGCCAGGCGCTACCCGGGCTACGGATGGGATCGCAACGTGGGCTACGCCACCCGCCGACACCTGCAGGGCCTGCGCGAGCACGGCCTCACTCCGTTCCATCGCACCGCCTACGCACCCGTCCGCACTTTCATCCTCCAACCCACCACGCTCGACGACCTGATCGCCCAGATGGACGAAACCGGCCAGATGAACGAGACCGCTGAGATGGACGATAACGCCCGGATCGACCGGGCCGAGGAGAGCATCCCTGCACTGGCATGACCGGGCACAACATCAGCCTCGGCCACTTTGGCGAACTCGTCGCCGAGACACACCTGGTGCGCTCAGGTGCGACTGTCCTCGCGCGCAACTACCGCTTCCAGCCGGGCGAGATCGATCTGATCGTAGAACACGATGATGACCTCGTTGCAGTCGAAGTAAAGACGCGGACGGAACTGGACCTCGAGACGCCCGAAGAGGCGGTCACCCGTTGGAAGTTGCGCCGCATGGCCCTCGGCCTGCAGACGTTCGCTGCGGAAAACGACATGCTCGAGCGTCACTGGCGCCTCGACGTGGTCGCGGTCGACATCGACCTGGATGGCAACGTGCGCCGCTGCGAACACATCCGCGACGCCTACGACGGGTGAAGGAGCGGTTGCACAAGATCCTGGCCCACGCGGGCGTGGCCTCGCGCCGCGCGGCAGAGCGGATGATCCGCGAACACCGCGTGCGGGTCAACGGGGTGCTGGTCGTGGAGCAGGGCACGCAAGTCGACCCCGCGCGCGACCGCATCGAAGTCGACGGTCAGCCGCTGGCCCGCGCCGAGGCCGCGCACCACTACGTCGCGCTGAACAAACCCATCGGCGTGGTCAGCACGGCCCATGATCCCGAAGGCCGTCCGACGGTCGTTGATCTTATCCATGCGAGTCGGCGGCTGTACCCGGTCGGCCGCCTGGACATCGACTCTGAGGGCCTCGTCCTGGTGACCGATGACGGCGAGCTGACGTTTCGGTTGACGCATGCCCGCTTCGGCATCGAGAAGGAGTATTACGTTCACGTGGCGTGCCCTGAGCCGATCGACCAGCGACTGGTCGACCAACTGCACAACGGCGTGATGCTGGACGATGGCCTGGCGCGCGCCGTCCGCGCGAACGTGCTGAAGACCAGCCCGAGAGGTGGCTCGCTTCGCGTCGTGCTCGTCGAGGGTCGTCAGCGTCAGGTGCGGCGGATGCTCGCCGCCCTCGGCTCTACCGTCGAGCGTTTGCAGCGCGTGCGCATCGGTCCGTTGGTGCTGGGTGAGCTCGAGCTTGGTCAGCATCGCGCGCTGCGACCGCGCGAGGTGGAGGCGCTCCGTGCGGCGGTCGGACTCGAGACGTGAGTCGCGCGCGTGGTCTGGCCGCCGCCGTTGGAGCTGATGCGTTTAGTCGCGCCCGTGAGCTGGCGGCCTCCACACGTGAGTAGTGCCGGTGGCCAGGCAACAGCCGAGCGGGCGACGGAACCATTCGTCATCGCTCTCGACGGCCCAGCGGCATCAGGCAAGAGCAGCGTGGGCCTGGGCACGGCGCGCGAGCTCGGCTTTCGCTATTTCGATACCGGCCTTCTGTACCGGATGCTGACCTGGCTCGCGCTCGAGCTGGAGGTGGATACGTCCGACGCCGAGCGACTCGCAGAGCTGGTGGATCATCTGGATATCGACATGGACCCGATGGGGCGCGTGTTTCGCGGCAAAGCCGATCTCACCGAACAGCTGCAGCAGCCGGCGGTCGATGCCGCGGTTTCTGAGGTCTCGGCCCACCCCCGGGTGCGCGATGCGCTGCGGCCGGCGCAGCGCGCGCTGATCCACCCGCCCGGGCTGGTGATGGCCGGCCGCGACATCGGCACGGTGATCGTGCCCGAGGCACCGCTCAAGATCTGGCTGAGCGCGAGTCCCGAGGAGCGCGCGCGGCGGCGTGCACGCCAGACGGGCGAGCCGTTCGAACGCGTTCTTGAAGGTATGCGGCGCCGCGACCAGCTCGACGCCTCGCGCGACGCCGCCCCGATGGCCAGAGCCCTCGACGCCGTGGTCGTCGATACGACTGGCGTCGCTCCCGAGGACGTCATCAAACGGATCGTCGATCTTGCCCGCAGCAGAGGCGCTTCGAGCCTCAAAAACCGCGTATGACGGCTCCCGTGACATTCGACGTGACGCCTCGAGTAAGGATCGATCGCGCCTTGACGCTTGAGGTGACGCCCGAGGTGACGCGTGACGTGACGCTTCCCGTGACGGTCTCCTGGCTATGATGGAGGGAGGCGGGCGGGGGGTGGCGGTGCGATCCGCGGTGGCGGCGGATGGGCTGGTTGTACGGTCGGTGCTGCCCGGGTCGGCGGCGGCGAAGCTGGGGCTAAAGGCCGGCGATCGCCTGCTGACCATCGACGGGCTGGTGCCGCGTGATGTCATCGACCTGCAGCTCGAGCTGCCGGAGGCACGGTGCGTTGCCGTCGAGCGTGCGGACGGCTCGCGCGCCACACTGATACCTGAAGCCCCGCTGGACGCCGCGGGGTTGACGCTCGCCGAGGCGATACCGGGCGGTATCCGCGAGTGCAACAACCACTGCGAGTTCTGCTTCATTCGCGGCCTGCCCGAGGGGTTGCGGCCAACCCTCTACGTCTTCGACTACGACTACCGCTATTCCTTCTTGTGGGGCAACTTTCTCACGCTGACGAACCTGTCGGAAGCTGACTGGGCGCGCATCGGCTATCAGCGCCTGTCGCCGCTGAACGTCTCGGTGCACGCCGCCGATCCCGCTGTGCGCCGACGGCTGCTCAACAACCGCCACGCGCCGGCCATTTTGCCGCAACTGGAACGGCTGGCAGGACTGGGTACCCAGGTCAACGCGCAGGTGGTTTTGTGCGCAGGCATCAACGACGGAACTGTCCTCGACGAAACCATCCGCGATCTGGCGGCGCTCCACCCGGCCGTGCGGAGCCTGTCAGTGGTACCGGTGGGGCTGACGCGCTACTCACGAACGAGGAGCATCCGCCGTCCGTCTCCTGAAGAAGCCGCTATTGCGGCCGAGCAGTGCGAGCGCTGGCAGGCGTCGCTGCGGCCCAAGCTGGGGGTCGGCTTCGTGTATGCAAGCGACGAGCTGTATTTACTGGGCGGTCGTGAAGAGCTGCCGGCGGCGGACGGTTACGACGGGTTTCCTGTCCTTGCCAACGGCGTT
Organism: Chloroflexota bacterium; assembly: GCA_005883405.1. GTDB lineage: Bacteria > Chloroflexota > UBA6077 > UBA6077 > CF-72 > CF-72. The sequence goes on from VBGG01000073.1 coordinate 8,552, forward strand.
GGCCAGTTGCGCAGCATGCTGGATGCGTGGCGCGTGCTCCTCAGTCGCGCCCGTACGAGCGGGCCGCCACCACGGAACGTGGCGTGGGTGACGGGGCATCTCGCGGCGCCGGCGCTCCAGAAGATGGCAGGCGACTGGCAGCGTTACGCGGGTTGGCGGCCCGTGGTGTGCGTGGTCGACAACACCTTCTTCGGCGACGAAGTGACCGTTTCGGGCCTATTGTCGGGGCACGACCTGATTCGGGCACTGCAGAGCCTGCCGGCGGACACCGATGACGTCGTGTTGCCGAGCGGACCATTCGGTTTCGACGGACGCGGCACGCTGGACGGCGTCTCTGTCGAGGAGGTTGGCGCGGCGCACCCGGGCAGAGTCCATTTGGCGTCGACACCTGGCGAGTTGCTCAGGATACTGAGCAAGACTTAGCACGCGGGCGCTCAGCGATCGGTGGTGCCAGGCTCAGCGCGAGCGTCGCCAGCGGAGCGGAGCTCAGGCCTGACGCGATCTGGCGGCGCAAGGCTCAGCCGGGCGCGAGCAGCAGCAGGTCGCCGAACGGTGAAGGCTGCTGGACATGGATTTGACCACGGCGGAAGAGCTCGAGGATGGCAAGAAACGTGGCGATCACTTCGTCCACGGTTTCACCCGCCACCAGTCGGAACGACACCCGGCCAGCTGAGGAACGGAGCGCGTCGAGCACGCGGGCGCGTCGCTCGTCGACACTCGCCCGAGGGATGCCTGGCAGCTCGATCTGCGTCGGGTGGGGTTCGGCGGCGAAGCGGCGCCAGACGCCGAGCAGCATCTCGGGGCCGACGGGCGCCAGCGGCGCCGGCGCGAGGCTCATGAGTGGCTCGCGCTGCGTCGAGTACATGCGTTCACCGCGCTGCTCCAGCTCGCGCAGCGCCTGAGCGGCGGCGCGAAAGACGCGGTACGTGGCCAGACGTTCCGCCAGGTCGGAGGCGACCTGCTCCACCTCAGGATCGGGTTCTTCGGTGAGCAGCAAGGCGCGCGACTTCAGGAGCAGCAGCTTGCCGCCGATCACCAGAAAGTCAGCGAGCAGCTCGGTGTCCAGGGACGGCTGCGCGTGGACGTGCGCCAGGTATTGATCGGCGACCTGCGCCAGACTGACCTCTGTGATGGGCAGCCGGCGCTGCTCGATCAGCAGCACCAGTAGCTCGAGGGGGCCGTCGAAGGTCTCGAGATGAAGCTCGAGCTGAGTCGCCGCGTTCGCGGCCTGGCGAGCGGATGTGGGCACGGAGGGGCTCANNNTGCGCCGCCGCGCCGGGCGCCGCCGCCGCCGCGCGCCGGCGCCGGCCGCAGCGCGACGGGTGGTGCTCGGCTCGGCTGCGGCGTGCATGCGGTCAGGCAGGGACGGGGACAGCCGCGCCGCGGGACCACTGGGCAACCATCCTGACTGGTGCCGCCGTCTCGAAGGGAGCGGGCGCATCGTCGCATCCGGAAGCTCGCACACAATCCGTGCAGCGGCCCAGGCGGCCTCACACGAGCCCCACTACGAGCGCGGCCATCTGCCGCTCTCCTTCGCCGAGGTGATTTCTGCCAGGCCGGGTGCTTGCATCCGGCCGGCGGCGATGAGGGCTTCGACTCGGGCGACGTTCACGCTCGACCACGCGCTCTTGTGCCTGCGAGGTGTCAGCTTTTGCAGGTAATACGCCTCGTCGCAGGACTGGCGCAGGCTTGTAATCCAGCCATAGCACAGGGCGATATCGTTCGCTTCATCGTTGGTTACCGAAGCAATGCCCGAGGCCTTCTTTGCGATCTTCAGCCACACGCCCGATTGCAGCTGGTAATGGCTCGCAAGCCACGCCTCCAATTGAGCTGCACCTTCGAAGGCGATGATCTCGATCCCTTTGAGGGTATCCAAAGCGTTTAAGGCTGGTGAACAGCGGTGGCGGCGTCTTTCATCTCGCGCAAGTAGGCAGTGGCTGCAGGGACGGGTTCGGGTGAGCGTTCGATCAGGTCGGCCAGCGCGCTGGCGACGATGACACCGGCTGCGCCCATGCGAGCGACACGTCGCACGTGGTCTGGTTGGGAGATGCCAAAGCCGACGACAAGCGGCGCGGAGCTCTCAGCTCGCACGTGGTCGAGCAGCGCGCCGAGCGCGTCCGACACATCCTGGCGCGCCCCCGTGACACCCACCAGCGCCACGCAGTAGATCCACTCGGGCTGCAGCGCGGTCATGGCGCGGATGCGCGCTGGCGGACTGGTTGGGGCCACCAGCGGAATCAACGCCACGCCCTCGGCATCGAGTGCGAGCCGCAGCTCGCCAGACTCTTCGGCGGGCAGGTCCGCGGCGATCACGGCGTCGACGCCCGCCGCGGCGAAATCGGCCGCCACCTGTCGGTCACCGCGCTGGCGGAGCGGGTTGTAGTACGACATGAGCGAGACCGGCGTGTCGGGCGAGCGCTCGCGGATCAGTCGCGCCAGGCCGAGCGCCGTGTCGAGCGTTGCGCCACCGGCTAGCGCGCGCGCGTTCGCGCGCTGAAGCGTTGTGCCGTCGGCCAGGGGATCCGAGAACGGCACGCCGATTTCGAAGCCGTCGGCGCCAGCTGCCAGGGCTGCCTCGGCCAGCGCACGACTGGTCGGCTCGTCGGGAAAGCCGGCCATCAGGTACGGAAACAGTCCGCACACGCCCTCGCGTTGGAGGCGCTCGAACGTGCTGGCAAAGCGCGTCACGCCAGGTACTCCTGATGACCGGAGGCGGTGGCGACGGTGTGGATGTCTTTGTCGCCGCGGCCGGACAGGGTCAGCAGCGTAATGCCAGGGTGGGGATGGGCCGCGACCCAGGCCAGCGCGTGGGCCGGCTCCAGCGCGGGCATGATGCCCTCGCTGCGCGTCAACTGGAAGAACGCGTCGAGTGCCTCGGCGTCGCCAACTGACACGTAGCGGACGCGGCCACGATCCTTCAAGAACGCATGCTCGGGACCGACGCCCGGGTAGTCGAGCCCGGCCGAGATGCTGTGCGTATTGGCGATCTGCCCGCGCTGATCCTGCAGCACATACGAGTGCGCGCCGTGCAAAATGCCGGGCCGCCCGGTCTCGAGCGTGGCGGCGTTGTCGCCAAGCGTCGGGCCGCGGCCGCCGGCTTCGACGCCGATCAACTCCACCGAAGCGTCGTCCAGAAACGCGGCGAACGAGCCCATCGCGTTCGACCCGCCGCCGACGCAGGCAATCACCCGGTCGGGTAACCGACCAATGGACTCCAGGGCTTGCATGCGCGCTTCCTGACTGATCACCGCCTGGAAGGTGCGCACGATCTCGGGATAGGGATGCGGTCCAACCACCGAGCCGATCAGGTAGTAGCTCGAATCGATCGTCGTCACCCAATCGCGAAAGGCCTCGCTGATCGCGTCCTTGAGCGTGCGCGTGCCGGCCGTCACGGGGCGCACTTCGGCGCCGAGCAGGCGCATGCGGTAGACGTTCACCGCCTGACGCTGCATGTCCTCTTCGCCCATGTAGACGACGCAGTGCTGGTCGAGCATGGCGCACACCGTGGCTGTGGCCACCCCGTGTTGGCCCGCGCCCGTCTCGGCGATGATGCGCCGCTTGCCCATGCGTTGTGCCAGCAGCCCCTGGCCGACGGCGTTGTTGATCTTGTGTGCGCCCGTGTGCGCCAGGTCTTCGCGTTTGAGCCAGACCGGACCTGCGCCGATCCGCGCGGCGAACCGCGCCGCCTCAAAGAGCGGCGTGGGACGCCCGACGTACGTCTTGAGCAGGCGGCGAAGCTCGGCCTGGAATGCCTCGTCAGCCATGGCGGCACGAAAGCCGGCCTCCAACTCCTCGAGGGCAGGCATGTTCGTCTCGGGCACGTACTGTCCGCCGTACGGACCGAAGCGGCCGCGAGCGGCCGCCGAGGGGCTAGTTGGAGCGTTGATCATAGCCGCGGACTGCCTCCAGAAAAGCTCGGATGAGACGTGGATCCTTGCCGCCATCGGGGAACTCGACGCCGCTACTCACGTCGACGCCCAGCGGCTCCAGTGCGGACAGCGCGTTGACAACGTTGTCAGGCTTCAATCCGCCGGCGACAAGGCAGCTCGGACCGACTCCACGCAACGCTTCCCAATCGAAGGCGCGTCCGGTGCCGCCAGGCAGCGCCTCGGCGTGGGTATCGAGCAGGTAGCGGTGTGCGCCGAACGAATCGGCGGCCACGATTTCGGCGGCGGTGGCCTCATGGCCAGCCTTGACGTGGAGCGCCTTGAAGGTCGGGCGCGGCATGCCGGCAATCACATCGGCGGGCTCTTCGCCGGATAGCTGGACATAATCGAGGTCACACAAAGCAGCAACCTCTGATACGTCGGCAGGCAAGGGATCGACGAAGACGCCGACGGCAGACCAGTCGCGGGACTCGGCCCGCAGGGCGCTGATGATGCGCGCCGCGTCGGGTGGCGTGATGTAGCGCTTGCCGGGCTTCCAGAAGATGAAGCCGAGCAGGTTCGCGCCCGCCTCGAGTGCAACGCGCGCTTCGGGCAGCGAGCGCATCCCGCAGACCTTGACCAGGGTCACACGCGTGCACCTCGCGGCGCGCCCGCGGCGACCAGGCTTCGCAACAGCGCGCCAGGATCTGCGGCTCTCAGCAGGGATTCGCCGATCAGGACGGCGTCGGCTCCGGCTGCGTAGAGGGTGGCAATCTGTTCGGGCTGAGAGACACCGCTCTCGGCCACAAAGATGCAGTCTGGCGGGACCAGCGGCCGCAGGCGTGGCGCGAGTGTCACGTCGGTGACGAGCGTGTCCAGGTCGCGGTTGTTGACGCCGACGACTATGGCGCCGGCGTCCAGGGCGCGGCGGACCTCGTCTTCGGAGTGGGTCTCGACGAGGGCATCCATGCCCAGGTGGCGGGTGAGGTCGAGGAAGTCGCGGAGCTCCTGGTTGGTGAGCGCGCGCACGATCAGCAGGATGGCGTCGGCGCCAACGGCGCGGGCCTCGTAGATCTGGTAGGCGTCGACGACGAAGTCTTTGCGGAGAACGGGCAGGCTGCTCGCCTGGCGGGCCTCGACGAGGTCTGCGTCCGTTCCGCCGAAGTAGGCCTCGTCGGTCAGGACCGAGAGCGCAGACGCGCCGCAGGCGGAGTAGAGGCGAGCCATCTCGCCCGCCGAGGCGCCTGGCCGGAGCTCGCCGCCGGAGGGCGATCTGCGCTTGAACTCGGCGACGATCGACACGCCAGGTTGACGTAACGTCACTGCGAACGGGCGGATGGCCGATACCGTGCGACTCTTCGAGAAAGATGAGGAAGGCGCCATTTCGACCGCCGCACGGTCGCCGTCTCGGGCGAGGAGAGGTGGCCGAAGCTCCGATGCTGACGACGCGAGCGCAGCCTCGAACGACTCGAACGGACGCTGGGCACGGCGAAGCTCAACCTCGCGACGCTTGTGGGCCAGGATCTCGTCGAGG
>VBGG01000074.1 GCA_005883405.1 Chloroflexota bacterium
GTTCAAGATTGCGAACAGTGTCAGCAGCTTCAACGGCTTCGGGATGGGCAGCTACAGCTTCTTCAATCAGGGTCTGGACATCTTCGCCGCGCATGCCTTCGAGGTTCCCGTCACCCTCCCGGCAGGCTCTATGCACGATGTGTTGACCATCTTCCTCGACGCGCAGCACGGCCAGGGCGGCATCCTGCACGTGGTCAACGACGCAGGCGGGCCGTCGGTTATCACCAATCCGGATAGCCCGGTGACCGTGGTGAGCTATCCATAGCTCAGGAGTGCGAAACCGCGTGTACCATCCTGTTAACAGGCCCCCGGCTCCATGACCAGAATTACCAACGTAGCCGCGCGGGACGTCCGATTTCCGACCTCGCGCACCCTGGCCGGTTCCGACGCGATGAACCCGGCGCCTGACTACTCGGCCGCCTACGTGATCCTGCAGACGGACCACCCGCGCGGTCTCGAGGGCCACGGCTTTACTTTCACCATCGGCCGCGGCAACGAGTTGTGCGTTGCCGCCATCGAATCGCTCGCGCAGCTGGTGCGCGGCCGGACGCTGGAGGACTTCAGTGCTGACCCGATCGCGCTCTGGTATGCGCTGACCGGCGAGAGCCAGCTGCGCTGGGTGGGCCCGGAGAAGGGCGTCATTCATCTGGCCACCGCCGCGATGATCAACGCCTTCTGGGACCTGTGGGCCAAGGCGGAGGGCAAGCCCCTGTGGAAGCTGCTGGCGGACCTGACGCCAGAGCAATTCGTCCGCTGTGTTCCGTTCCGCTACATCTCCGACGCGCTCACCCCAGACGAAGCGCTGGAGATCGTGCGCCGCAACGAGCCGACGAAGGGACAGCGCGAGGCCTACCTCCACGAGAATGGCTACCCCGCGTACACCACTGCGGCGGGCTGGCTGGGGTACTCCGACGAGCAGCTGCGACGGCTCTGCCGCGAGGGCGTGGCCCAGGGCTGGAGTCACTTCAAGCAGAAGGTGGGCGGCGACCTCGAAGATGACATCCGACGCGCGCGGATCATCCGGGAGGAGATCGGGCCAGACCGCGGGCTGATGATGGACGCCAACCAGGTCTGGGACGTCGACCAGGCGATCGCCTGGATGAAGGAGCTCGCTGGCTTCAACCCGTGGTGGATCGAGGAGCCAACCAGTCCCGACGATGTGCTCGGACACGCCGCGATCGCGCGGGCGGTCGCGCCGATCAAGGTGGCTACCGGCGAGCACTGCCAGAACCGGGTGATGTTCAAGCAGCTCTTGCAGGCCAACGCGATCGGCATCTGCCAGGTCGACGCCGCGCGCTTGGGCGGTGTGAACGAGGTGCTCGCGGTGCTGCTGCTGGCAGCCAAATTCGGGGTGCCGGTCTGCCCGCACGCTGGCGGCGTCGGGCTGTGCGAGTACGTTCAGCACCTGTCGATGGTCGACTACCTGCGCGTGAGTGCCTCGCTCCAGGACCGCCTGATCGAATATGTCGACCATTTGCACGAGCATTTTCTCGCTCCCGTGGTCATGCGCGGCGGCCGGTACATGCCGCCGCGCGAGCCGGGCTACAGTGCCGAGATGCGGCCGGAGTCACTGGAGGCCCATGCATTTCCGCACGGCCCGGTCTGGGCCGCCCCCGTCACTGCAGCTAGATAGTCCATAGCGTCCTTAGCGCTGCTGAGCTGCTCACCTGAGAGACCGGCGTGTGAGTCAGCTGTAGAGCCTCAGCGAGGTTAATGTGGCCACGCCAGACCCGTGTTTGTTCGGCACGATGGTGAGCCGCAGATGGCTGATGTCGCGTGCCTCGAGGCGTACGTCCTCTCGCTGGAACGTGGCCCCGCCTGGGCTGAAGGTGTATTCCTGGACCAGAACCCGCCGGTACGTCTTCCCGCCGTCGTTGGATACCTCCACGTGGACCTCCTGCGTTCGTTCGCGCTCCGTCTCCTCCACCTCGTAGGCCAGGCGCGTGACGGACTGTGGCCGGTCGAACTCGACCACGATGTGCTCAACCGTATCAGGCTGCGCCGCCGCCCAGCGCGAGCCACCCGGACCTGCGCTCCCGTCAACCAGGTGCTCCACGGGATGAGCCGGATCTTCGGACGAATAGGCGACCGTCGCCAGACGCGTCAAGTCAAGCGCCGAAGCCTCGCCAGCTGTCTTCGGTTGGTCCAACCTTCGTTTTCGCATCGCGCTCATGCCGTCAATTGTGGACCAACGTCACTGCTCACTGTTGAACCCCGGCCGGCGCTCACGCTTCGGCGGCTGCTGGGGCAAGCTCGTTCCAGGCGCGCTCAGCCTCCCGCAGCCGGTGAAGCGCCAGGTGAACGGCACGTCGCACGCGTGGATCGTCGAATGGCTTCGGGCGGGCATTGATAATCACCTGGTACGTCCACGGGGACCCTCCTGGCCGCAATTGCGCCGCCGGCCACGCGCGATTCGAGGCTGAAACCCGCTCTACATTTAAAGCCGATGTCAAGGAACACCTTGCCGACGCGAGTCCAATTGCGCAGGCATTGCGACAATCAGCGATCCGAACGTTCTCAGCTCTCGGCGATTCGCCGAACGTCGCTGGTGGTAGCGTAGTTTGCGCTGGCAGCCCGCGACAGGCGTCCTGCTGGCAGGCCTGCCGGCCGCGGCCGCTTGTGCGACCGTTGCAGCGGCCGCGGCCGCGGTCGTCCGGCGTGTCGCCGTCGACTATGCGGAACCCGTGGTTTACGGCCAGGCTCTGCGCCTTGTGTGGGGTGAGCCGCTGTATCAGCCACTTGACAGATCACCACTCACCGTCGCCGCTTACACGCCGCTGTATTACTGGGTCGCAGCCACGCTTCAGATCCTGGTTGGTCCAGGCTTCGGTCCGGGACGCGCCCTCTCACTAGCGTGCGGCATAGCAGCGGCAGTTATGGTGGGCGTGATCGCCGGTCGAAATGCTGGCGAGAAGTGGGCAGGCATGTTTGCCGGCCTGCTCTTCGTGGCGCTCGCGTTTCCGAGGGATCGCGACGATACCCCCTGGCTTGGTCTGTACCGCGTCGACCTGTTGGGCGTCGCGCTTTCGCTGGCGGCCGTCGCCGTCCTCACCTGGCGCAACAACATACGAGCAGCGGTTGTCGCGGGATTTCTTGCCGGGCTGGCGCTTCTGTGCAAACCGACGTTCTTCGCCGCGCTCCTTGCCGGTGGGCTGTGGCTTTTCTTGGGTAACGAGAAACGGACCTTCACGGCGTTCATCGTGTCGGCGGCGCTCATCTTTGCCGTCCCGTGCGCACTACTCCAAGCGACGACTGGAGCTTTTGTGCAGAACACCGTCGAAGCGAACCTGAACCCGGTCTACCTTGTTGTGGCCGCCAGGCTGGTGTCGGTGTTCGTTCTCACTCAGTGGCTTCCGCTGCTTCTGGCTGGCGCCTACCTTGGACTCGCGCAGCAGTGGTGGAACAGCCAGTCGCGGCTGGTGGTGCTGTATTGGGCGGCATCCAGTCTGTGGGTGCTGTTCATCGGCAACATTGGCGCAAATTACAACTACTGGATCGAGTTCGCGGCGGCGACAGCAATCCTGGCCGGCCAGGGCGCGGCTTGTCTGGTCATGGCTCCGCGCAAGGCTCTAGCGGCGGGACTGATCCTGGTGGTTGCTACGCAACTGGGTGGACCGGCCGCCCTGCTGGCGTCGGTACGAGCTGTGCGTTCAGACCTGCAGGCTCTGCTCGTAACGGCACCCGATCCCGAGTTCGACGCGCTGGTTGATCGCGTTCACCATGAGCCGGGCGCCGTCCTGGCTGAACCGATGGACGTTGTCGTGCTGGGCGGTCGGCCGGTGCTGTTCGAGCCGTTCATCTACAGCGTGCGGCTGGATACGGGTCGCTGGGATCCCGCGCATTTGATTGCCCGAATTTGCCACGGCGATTTCGGTCTGGTCGTCCTCGGCTACTCACTGGAAGTAGCGGCAAGGATGAACGATGGACTGCACGCGCTCTGGCCACCTCCAGTGCTGGCTGCGCTGCATGACAGCACGGCGCTGGAGGGGATGCTGGCGGGGCGCTATATCTACACGCCCATCTCGGCGTCAGGGCCCGGCTGCCGCTTCCAACGCGCGGATTACGCGCCAGACTTTCTCTGACGTCAGCGGCATATCCAGGGGCATTTTGAGAGGATCAAACCCGAGCGGCGCCAGCGCATCCAGCACCGCGTTGACCACCGCCGGAGGCCCAGACACGCAACCGGACTCACCAATACCTTTTGCACCGAGCGGGTTATTCGGCGACGGCGTTTCCACCAGGTCCAGCTCCCAGTCAGGCAGCATCTCAGCGGTCGGTACTGGATACTCCAGCAGGCTGCCGGTGATCAGCTGTCCGTCGTCGTCGAAGATGACGCGCTCGTACAGCGCTTCGGCCACACCCTGCGCGAGCCCGCCCGATACCTGGCCATCGACGATGAGCGGGTTCACGACGGTCCCACAGTCGTCGACGGCGACCAGCCGCTCGAGCCGGACCCGCCCGGTGTCGCGGTCGATATTCACCACCGCTACCGTCGCTCCGAACGGCACGGCATCGCCGGGAGAAACAAAGCTGTCCGCGTGCCGCAAACCATCCGCGTTAGCCCGGGCGATCTCTCCAAGCGACAGGCGTCGGTCCGGAACGCCCACGACATGGACGCTACCGTTGGCGTATGCCAGATCGTCAGCCGAGACCTCGAGCAGACCTGACGCGATCTGGATCGCCTGCTTCTTGATCTCTTCCGCCGAGGTGGCGAGCGCGCTGCCGCCTACCACCAGGCTGCGACTACCACCGGTGCCTCCACCAGTCGGCGTCTCCCGCGTGTCGCCGTGCAGGAGGCGCACTGACTCGAACGGCACGCCGAGCGTGTCCGCCACGACCTGGGCGAAGCTGGTCTCGTGTCCCTGGCCGTGCGACGACGAGCCCGTGCGAGCCGTGATCCCCCCGCTTGAGTCGACCTCGATGCTCCCGAATTCCTGGCCCTGTCCGCTGACTTCGACCGTGCTGGCCACGCCGATGCCGAACAGTGGCAACGGGCGACCCTCGCGGTGTGCCTCGGCGCGCATGTGTCGCTGCTTCTCGCGCAGACCCGTGTAGTCAACCAGCTTCAGGGCGCGATTCAGGACGCGCTCGTAGTCGCCACTGTCGTAAACCGTGCCGGCCCCGTTTGTGTAGGGGAACTGGTACGGCCGGATGAAGTTCCGCCTGCGAACCTCGACCGGGTCCAGACCCAGCGCTCGGCCCACTTCCTCGACGGTCCGCTCGGCAACGAACGCGGCCTCGGGTCTGCCTGCTCCGCGGTAGGGCCCGGTTGGACTGGTGGTGGTGTAGACACCGAAGCCTTCGGCGCGATAGGCATCGATATGGTACGCGCCGGTGGCATAGTCGGTGACTCGCATCGGAGGAGTTGCGATCGGGTGCAACTGGATACCGCCCAGATTGTGGATGCAGCGGACCTGCAATCCGGTGATCAGGCCGTCGTCGTCAAACGCTGCGTCGACCAGGTTCACCTGGTCACGACCCTGCAAGCTGCAGACCAGGTCCTCGCTTCTGGTCGAAATCCAGCGCACGGGCCGGTCGAGCACCATGGCCAGCAGGACGGCTGTCAGCTCGTCGGGATACATGCCGCTCTTGGAGCCGAAGGCGCCGCCGACATCTGGCGCGATGACGCGGATGCTGTCCTCCGATCTGCGGAGTGCTGTGCTCAGGGCGTTGCGCGTCAGGAATGGCGACTGCGTCGATCGCCAGACCGTCAGCAGATCTGAGTGAGGCTCATAGTGCGCAGCGATCCCGCGGGGTTCCATCGGCACCTGTGCCAGGCGACTGTGCGCCAGACGAAGCTGCAGGCTACGCTCTGAGCGAGCGAATGCAGCGGCCAGGTCTCCGCCTTGTTTGGTGACCGTGTAGGCCAAGTTCGTACCGAACTCGGGGTAGACGAGAGGCGCGTCGGGATCGAGCGCACGCTCCGCGCTCGCAATTGCGGGCAGGGGTTCGTACTCCACGTCGATCAGATCGACCGCATCACGCGCAAGCCGTCGATCGGTGGCAACCACCGCGGCCAGTGGGTAGCCGGTCATCGTCACCACGCCGTCCGCTAGCGGCGGCAGCGGCGAAAGGTGATGCTGGGTGACGCCACGCGCACGACTCGGGATGCGCGGCACGTCCCTGACCTGTTCGCCGGTCCAGACCGCCAGCACACCTGGCGCCCGTCGCGCAGCCTCGACGTCCACGTGTACGAGCCTGGCGTGGGCGTACGCACTTCGCAGGAATGCCACCTCGGCCACGTTCGACAAGGGCAGATCCTCGACATACCGTCCTTCGCCACGCAGTAAACGCGGGTCTTCGACCCGCTTTCGATGCGCCCCAATCTCGTGCCGCATCTCGGTGCTGGTGCTGGCGTCAATCATCTTGCAAACAGGACGATATCAGTTGCGCTGCCGCTGCCGTTGCATGAACTGCGCTTCGGCATGTTGCGCTCCCACGGAAGTCGCCGTATGTTTGGTGCGCCAGGAGGGTCTCACCGATGCAGACCTCAGATTGGATGACCGCTCGAGGGTTCCTCCACTGCCTCCCGTCCAGGTTGCTGGCCGCCAGCCGGCTCGCGACCAGCGCAGCCTTCTGCGCCGCTTTGCTGATCGCGCCGACGGCCGCATACGCACGAGTGACAGAGATCGTCGTCGACGACTCGCAGCCGCTTGTCATTGGCACGCCTTCGGTGGAGGTTCCAGGCTATCGCCAGATCTCCGGCCGGGCTTTCGGTGAGCTAGACCCGAGCGACCCATTGAACGCCATCATCCAGGACATCGATCTGGGCAAAGACCCGGACGGCAAGGTTCGGTACGTCGCCTCGTACGTCTTGACCATGCCCACCGACCTGTCCAAAGCGAGCGGGTTGATGTGGCATGACGTTCCGAACCGCGGGACTCCACTGTTGATTGGCGCGCAGGAGCGAAGTTTTGGCGATATTGGATTGGCCAGCGCCTGGCAGGGCGACAATTCCGGTATCAACGCAGCCAACGGCACGACCGTGCGCCCCGTCCAGATGGTCGGCGATCGGCATTGGCTGCAGGTTCCGGTCGCCAGGAATCCAGACGGGACGCCCGTTACGGGACTCGTCCTTGGTCGCATCGTCAACCGCGGCGGTCTGGATGCTCAGCCGCTGATCGTGCAAACGAATCCAGTGCCGTACCTTCCTGCCAGCCTGGATACGACACAGGCGACGCTGGTCGCGCGCGACGGCGAAACGATGGAAGGGGTCGCGATCGGAGAAACGCCAATCGCCAGCAGCGATTGGAAATTCTGCGGTGGCGGCACGTTCGATGCGCCACTGCCGCTGACGAGCATCCCGGTTCAAATCTGCCTGAAGGACGGGTTCGATCCAACCAAGCTGTATCAGGTCGTCTACACCGCCAGAGATCCGTACGTCCTCGGCGTCGGCTTCGCTGCCTGGCGTGATGTTGGGTCGTTCTTCAAAAACGCCACCCAGGACGATCTGGGTAATCCGAACCCGCTCGCCGGCGTCGTCAAATGGTCGATCGCGCGTGGTTCATCCCAGTCCGGCAATTTTCTCAGAGGTTGGCTGCACCTCGGATTCAACCAGGACGAGGACAGACGCCAGGTACACGACGGCCTCTGGCCGATCATTGCTGGACGCCGCGTCGCTTTGAACTTCCGCTGGGCTCAACCCGACGGCGTGCTGGAGCTGTATCAACCTGGCAGCGAGGGGCCGCAGTGGTGGGAGGACTTCCCTGACGAGGTGCGAGGATTACCTACCAACGGCATATTGACCCGCTGCCGGCAATCGGGAACCTGCCCCAAAGTGATTGAACATTTCGGTTCGGCTGAAGTCTGGGCGCTCAAGTTGACACCAGAATGGGTCGGCACGAGCGCGGCCACCGACATTCCGCTGCCCGACAATGTCCGCCGGTACTACATTCCCAGCACGACGCACGGCGGCACGACTGTCGCCATGTTCAGCGCGAGTCTACCTGGCAGTCTGTTGCCGCCACCCAGTTGCCCTGGCAATAACTATGGCACTGGAATTCTGAGCGCCAACCCATTGCCGCACGCCGACACGGTCAGCGCGCTTCTCGTTCATTTCCGCAACTGGGTGATGAACGATGTCCCGCCGCCGCCCAGCCGTTATCCGACGCTGCGCGATGGCAACCTGGTGGACGCAGTCAAGGCCGCCATGGGTTTCCCAACGATTCCGGTTGCAGACGCAGGATCTGGTTGGCGGACAACAGTCCCGGAGCCCGGCTTTATTAACCCGGTCCTCGACTATGATTGGGGTTCCAGTTTCGACCCGAATGATGCAACCGGTGTGCCGACCCTGTTGCCGCCACCGATCAAGCACGTCATCAAGATGCTTGTCCCACGGGTTGATGCCGACGGAAACGAGATAGGTGGCGTTCCATTGGTTCTGAGGGATGCGCCTCTGGGCACGTACCTGGGCTGGAACATCACTGACGACCGCACCAGCCCGCCATTGGCTCAGTACCGGCCGTTCCACGGCGGCCAGATCTGCGACTACATTGGTGGCATGATCCCGTTCGCGAAGACCAAAGCGGAGCGAGATGCAAACGGGGATCCACGGCTGTCACTCGAGGAGCGGTACAAGGACCATGCCGGATACGTGGATGCGGTTCAACGTGCGGCTGCCACTGCGATTGCCCAGGGATTCCTGTTGGAGGCAAACGCAACCGCGCTGATCGCGCAGGCGGCACGCCAAGATGTACTTCAAGCCAGTCCGGCCGCGGCTGAGCCACACTCAATCAGATGATGAAGGTACGCCCCGCTCAGACCAGTGATCGAACCGAGCATGCTCGGATGCGCGCAGCGCTGTGGCCGGACGCGGACCCCGCCGAGCTCGCCGACGAGCTGGACGCGCTGTTGGCCGACCCGGACCAGGTGGCGTTCGTTGCGGAGCGTGAGGGCGACAGTAAACGGCTGTGCGGTTTCGCCGAGGCGAGCGTGCGGCCGTTCGCCAACGGGGTGGACGAGTCTCCGTGTGCGTTCCTGGAAGGCTGGTGGGTTGACGAGGACACGCGGCGCTCGGGAATGGGTCGCGCGCTGGTAGCGGCCGTCGAGAACTGGGCGCGCGGCCGCGGCTTTGCCGAGCTCGGCAGCGATGCACTGCTCGACAACACCCTGGGGCACCAGGCGCACCAGGCGCTCGGCTTCGAAGAGCAGGAGCGCGTGGTGTACTTCCGCAAACGAATCTGACCGGGGTCTAAGCGGCGGCCGCTGATCGCTGGATCATCTCGAGCGTGACGCCATCGGGATCGACAAAATAGATGGCCCAGCCTCCTTTGTTCGGGCCGGTGGTCGGGCTGACAGGTTCCGATTTGAAGTGCACGCCTGCCGCCGAGAGATGGCGGTAGGCGCTCCACAGGTCGTCGACCGTAAAGCCGAGATGGACGTTGCCAACGTCCGATGTCGGGCCGGCCGAAGCGGCACCCTTCGGCGCGATGTACTCGATGAGATCGAGGTGGAGTCCAGGAATATCGAGGCCGGCTATCATCAGGCGCGCACCCGGAATGCCGACCAGGCGGGGCATGTACTCGGCGGTCACCTCGCCGCGCTCGTACGCGACGTTGAAGCCGAGGAGGTCCCGGTAAAACGCGATAGAGCGCCCCAGGTCGCTCACGGTGAGACCGACGTGGTTTGCCGACAGCGAGAAGCCGGGCATGGAACGACGACCCGGTCAGCTGTACCCGAGCAGCTCGCGGACCGTGCCAGCGATCCGCGCCTGGTCCGGCAGGACGAAATCCTCGAGTGGCGGACTGAACGGAACCGGCACCGCGGGCATGCATACGCGGCGCACCGGCGCCCGCAGCTTCCGACAAGTGTCCCAGTCCTCGGCAACGACCGCCATGATCTCGGAGGCCATCGAGCAGATCGGCGCCGATTCGTCGACCACGATCAGGCGTCCCGTCTTGTGAATCGACTTGCGGATCGTATCGACATCGAGCGGAACGAGCGTGCGCGGATCAATGACTTCGACGGATGTTCCTTCAGCCGCCAACTCGTCCGCCGCGGCGAGGGCCGGATAGACCATGTAGCCGAGCGCCACGATCGTGACGTCCGTCCCCGGGCGTTTGACCGACGCGACGCCGATTGGCACAAGCGCGTCGTCCTCCGCAACCTCCTCTTCGAGCGCTTCGCCGCGACCAGCTTCGAAGCAGACGACCGGGTTGTTGTCACGAATCGCGCTCTTCAGCAGACCCTTTGCGTCGGCCGCGCCCGATGGCAGCACGACTTTGAGGCCAGCCAGGTGCGCGTACAGCGCGTAACCCGTTTGCGAGTGCTGGGCTGCCGAGCGCGTGCCATTGCCATACCTGGCGCGAAACACGATCGGAAAGTCGCGCTGGCCGCCAAACATGTAGCGGATCTTGCACGCCTGGTTGACCACCTGGTCGAAGGCCATGAAGGCGAAGGTCACCGAGCCCCAGTGGACAACCGGACGGTAGCCGCAACCGGCGGAGCCTACGGCGATACCGGTCATGGTCGCCTCGGAGATTGGCATCCGCTTGACGCGCATCGGGCCGTGCTCGGCCAGCAGCGCGGGCGATGGAGAGGTCGCCATGGTGTAGACACGCGAGTCACGCCGCATCTCCTCGGACATTGCCGATTCGAGTGCAGCTGCATAGCTGAGTGTGGTCATGCGTTGCTTCCTTCCGATCGAGCATCGTTACGGTGCAAAGACATCCTCCAGGGCATCCTCCGGAGCTGGGTAGGGGCTCGCATCTGCAAACGCCACCGCCTCGTCCAGATCCCGGTCAATTGACAGGCGGACATCGGCCATCTGATCGGCATTCAGGAATCCGCACTGCTGGAGGTATATTTCGAAGGCCGGAATCGGATCGCGTGCTTCCCAGTACGCCATGAGGTCAGGTGGACGACGATCGGGCGGTGGGACGTCACGCTGGGCGTGGACGTGTCGCCGCCAGGTCTTGCATTCGAGCAAGCTGGGGCCGGCGCCTTCCCTGGCGCGCCGCACAGCCTCACGCGTCGCCGCGTACACCGCCAACACATCATTGCCGTCGACGGCCTTGCCGGGTATGTCGTAGCCCGCGGCAAGATCGGCGACGTTGCGCGCCGCCAGGCCTTGTTCTATCGGCGTGTCGCCTGCGTACTGGTTGTTCTCACATACCCAGATCACCGGCAGCTTCATCAGCGCCGAGATGTTCAGCGACTCGTGGAATGGCCCCTCACCGGTTGCGCCGTCGCCGAAGAAGCCCACCGCGACGGCGTCGCTGCCTTCAAGCTGGGCGGCGACGGCGGCTCCGGCTGCGATGGGTAGTCCGCCAGCGACGATGCCGTTGGCGCCAAGCATCCCGACGTCGAAGTCGGCGATGTGCATCGAGCCGCCCTTGCCCTTGCAGTAGCCGTCGCGGCGTCCGAAGAGCTCGGCCATCATCCGCTTGATGTCTGCACCTTTGGCGATACAGTGGCCGTGCCCGCGGTGGTTGCTCACGATGCGATCGGTGGTCCGCAAGTTTGCACACACGCCGACGGCGATGGCCTCCTGACCGCTGTAGGAATGGACGACGCCGTGGATCAGGCCTTCCTGGCGGAGCTTCAGCGCCAGCTCCTCGAAGTGGCGAATCAGCATCATCTGTCGATACATCTCGACGCATTCATCAGGCTCGGGTGCGATTCGCCCCGACAAGGCAGTTTCAACCGTCATACCTCTCGATTCGGCCTCCGTGACACGTGCCATGGTACGCACAGGCTCTCGCCCGCGAACGCGCCCTCGACAGGACAGGCGGCGCGGCCACGCTCTAACGGTAATGTTCGAGGACATACAGGGCTGCGAACGCGGCAACGGCAGCGGCGGCTGGAAATGCCAGCGGTCGCGCGCTCAGCAGAGGCTGCGTCCAATCCGCCGTGGCCAGGAAGACGAGCATCACGGGCGCCAGCGCGGCAATTGCCAGTTGGAAAATATGCTCTCTGGCATCGTCCGGTTGGGGTGGCTGAATGTAGCCGCTCGCCACCGTGAGCAACGCTGTGAGTGACAGGATGATGAGGATAATGGTGCTCCCGCGGTTGATGTACGGCGCGCCCACGGCGTCACATCATTTCGGATTGGTGCTCACCGTCTCAATGCCTGGCCGGCATTCCCGTCGGCGCCAAGCCGCGGCCACGCGTTACTGCACGTGGCCTTGCCTGGCAGCGAGCGCATAGCCTCTCAGCATCTCATCGAGCGCTCCCTCAGGCCAGCCCGGGTAGCGTCGACTCAGGAACTCATCGATAATCGCCCCGACCTGGTCCGGGTGCCGGTACGCGCGATGGCCCAGACCGTGCAGCGCGCCCTCCATGCAGGCGATGGACTCCAGTCCGAGCGTCCGCCGCTGGACCTCCAGGATCTCGTTCTCCAGCTCTTCGGCGAATGGGTCTACGGTGGGTCCCTCATCGACCACCTGCTCGGTGTCCAGGACAAAGTCCTCGCTTGGCGACGGGCCCGGGTTGCCTCGCAGCGGGCACACATCCCACCACATGTAACACACCCCGTTCAGTGGGTTGACGCTCGGGTCAGCCTCCGTGAGGGCATGCAGCAAACGCGGCGAGCAGCGCGGCGCAAGCACCTGCTCGAACACCGCGTACATCGCGCAGATGCACCTTCGGCGCGCAGGCCACGGGACGCCCGGGTCCATGAGCGGGAACATGTGATCGGAGAGGCTGTTGTTGATGAGGAACATCAAGCCCTGGGCAATCTGGGCATCCGAGAACTGCTGGAGAACCCGAGCCGCATCCTCGAACAGCCGTGTGAGGTAAGCGACTGTTGCCGATGGGTCGTCGTACGGGCTCCAGGTGTAGGTCCCAAGCTGTCCGGACCAGGCCTCGGCGGTCGCCCGGGGTACTGGATGGTCGAACGCGTAGCTCACCCACCTGTCGAAGCTGATGCGCGTGAGTCGTCGTGCGCCCGCGCTCGGTGCATCAAGAGCTGACCTGAGCTGAGCCGCCTCGTACTCCGGGCGCTGGCGGACTGGGCGGATCCAGTACGACTCCTCACCCGCCAGGATCATCACCTCGCCAGTCGACCCAGCGGGCTCCTCGGCCTCCCACCAGAGCCCGAGCGAGCGGCTCGCCCACTGCTCGCGTATATACGCGCGGGCGGCTTCCAGTGACGAAAACCGCTCGCGCACCTTCAAACTCCGCCGCCCTCGATGCAGGGAGACCTCGTAGGCGGGTTGATCAGGCTCTGGCTCCATGGGACAGTATGCCTCGGCGGCAGCGGCGGGTCGTCACCGGGCGGCCGACTGTTCTGCCCCCTGTGTCCGCTTACTTCATGCAACGGGCACCACAAGGTCCGCGGTGCGGCCGATCGGCACCGGTAGCGCTCCGTGCAAGACGCCAGGTTGGACGATGGAAAGCACCGTACGTTCGGGCAACTCCATGATCGCCTGCGCTTCGAGATCCTCGACAATCAACTCAGGCCTACCGCGTTCCTGCTCTGGCATCGGCACTGGTCTGTACCGCCTTTCTCTGGACGTTTCGAGGTAAGCCGCCGCTCACCTCTATTCGTTTCTAGCGCCCTCGCCGCGCCCAGGACGCAACGGACACCAGGCGGATTCCATACAGTTCCTTTCGCGTCGGATCGTGCGTCTTCCGAAAATCTTTCTCAAGGCGGGCTCAGCCGCTTCCAGTAGAGGGTGGTGCCCTGAAGGCCGCCGTGGGGCTTCAGGGCGTAGTCGGGAATCACGCCTGCGCGGACGAAGCCGAGCCTCTCGTACAGCGCCCCGGCGCCGTCGTCGGTGCCGGTGTCGAGCGTGAGCAGCGTGCGGCCGCGTTCGACGGCGATGCGCTCTGCCTCGAGCATCAGCGCGCGGGCGATGCCGCGGCCGCGGCGGCTGACGCGGGTCATCATTTTGGCGATCTCGCCGCGGTGCGGCTGGTTCGGTGCCACGAGCTGGCCATCCTCCATCGCGCCCAGCACCACGCGCTCGCCAGCGTCGGCCGCAGCGAGCGATCTCGTCCAGAAGGCCGCCGCGACCTCCGGCGCCAACGGATGCATGAAGCTGACCGAGCCACCGTTGGCGACGGTCTCGATCAGAATTTCGGACAGCGCCGCTATCACCGCCCGGGTCGAGCGTAGCGCGACGATGTCGATTGCGGGGTCAATGGCTACCCGCGGCACACGACCACCAGATCAGGCGCCGACGGTGACGATCACGTAGCGCTGCTCGACAGACACGGGAAATGTTTCAGCCACGTACGGCCCCTTCTCCAGGCCGGCCATCGCCGGCTCGACCGTCTCGAGAGCGGCGCCGGGCTCGACGACCACGTCGTATCGACGCACGCGGACCTGGCCGGGGTCGAACCACGACTGGCCGGTGCGCACGTCGAACTCCCAGCCGTGCCATGGACAACGCAGGATCTCACCCGGACGGCTGTAGGCGTATTCCCCCGGCGCCGCGGAGCGCAAGAAGCCGGACAGGCGGCCCAGACAGAGCGGCCCGCCCTGGTGCGGGCACCGATTCAGGAGGGCGAAAAAATCGCCCCCGACGTTGAACACGCCGATCGGGCGGCCCGCGATCTCGACGATCTTGCGCTCACCGGGCGGTATCTCGTCGACCGTGGCGACGACGTAGCCGGGCACTTCGCTATGCGCCTCCCATTAAGAGCTGCCTGTCATCCTGAGGGAGGAACGACCGTCGGAGTTGCGGATCCTTCGCAAGCTCAGGATGACATTCACGCAAGAACACCAGGAAACGTTTTAGAGTCGGTAAAGCGCGCGCGCGTTCTCGGCCATGATCTTTTGATGCGTACCCTGTGGCAGGCGGACCCGGGGCAGCGCGCTGTCCGGTGCGTCGAAGTCCCAGTGCGGATAATCGGTGGCGAACATCAGCCGATCGGCTAGCGGCGGGAAGTGCTCCAGCATCTGCACGAAGTACTCCGGCCGGTCTGGCTCCTCCATCGGCTGGGTGGTCAGCCAGAAGTGCTCGCCTATGTACTCCGATGGCAGCCGCTTGACGTGTGGCACCTCGCTCCTCAGCTTGCGCCAGGCGGCGTCCAGTCGCCAGGCGAGTGGTCCGAGCCAGGCGAAGCCGCCCTCCACCAGAATGACCTTGAGGGTGGGAAACTGCTCGAATACGCCCTCACAGATCAGGCTGACGACTTGCGACTGGAACACCGTCGACATGCCGGCGTGGTCCTCGATGTAGAACGACGGCCAGCCGGTGCCGGTGATCGGTCCACCACCGGCACCACCAAAATGGATGCCTATGGGCAGGTCGTGGCGAACGGCGGCCTCGTAGATCTTCCAGTACTTGCGGCGGCCGAGCGGCTCGCTGGTGCGGATGACCAGCATGATCTGCACGAAACCCGGCTGATCGCCGACGCGGTCGATCTCGGCGGCGGACAGGTCAGCATCCTCATACGGGATGACCAGGCTGGCGCGCAGGCGCGGCTCCGGCTCGAGCCACTCGGCCAGCAGCCAGTCGTTGATGGCGTGTGACATGGCCGCGCCGTACTCCAGGTTGCGCTGCGCGCCGGCGCCGAGCAGCGGTTGGAGGACACCCACTTCGATGTCCCACTCATCCAGGAGCTGCTCGCGCATGAAGTTCAGGTCGGAACCCGGCGGCTGACCGTTGGGCGGCCAGGAGTCGACGCGCGCCGCGTTCGGATTCGCGCGCGGGTAAGTCGCACCGGAGTAGCTGAATCCGCTGAGCTGCTGGCGATGGGCGCGCCAGTGTTGCGACAGGTACGGATCGAGCGACTTTGGGGATGCCAGGGCAGGATGAATGTCACCGTCGATGACGGCGCGCGCGGTCCAGTTGATGTCTTCGCTACGTGGGAGGGTGACGACCATGCAACGTGCCTCCGATGCTTTTTACAGCCGGTAGAAAGCGCGGGCGTTGTCAGCCATGATCTTGCGCTTGCGGTGAGGCGGCAATGGCACCGGCAGTGCCTCCTCCGGCGTGTCGAAATGCCAATGGGGATAGTCGGTTGCGAACAACAGCAGCTCGTCCGAGCCGAGCTGGTCGATGACCTGGAGGGTGTGGCGCGCGTCAGGTGGCACGTCCATGGGCTGGATTGTCAGGCGCATGTGCTGCTTGATGTACTCGGATGGTAAGCGCGTGTTCCACGGCACTTCGCGGCGCAAGCCCTTCCAGTCCTTGTCGATGCGCCACATGAGCGACGGCAACCAGGTCCAACCGCCCTCGATCAGCACCACCCGCAGGCCTGAAAACCGATCGAACAGACCCTCGACGATCATGCTCAGAACCTGGGTCTGGAAGATCTGGGCCATGCCGACGTAATCCTCGATGTAGTACGAGGGCCAGCCGGTGCCGGTGGGTGGATTGCCCGGCGCACCGCCGAACTGAATACCAATCGCCAGGTCGTGGCGCACCGCGGCTTCGAAAATCGGCAGGAAGCGGCGATTCCCGTACGGCGCCTCGGCACGCACGGGCAGCGCCACCTGCACGAAGCCTGGCTGACCGCCAACTCGCTCGATCTCGCGAGCGGCCAGATCGGGAAAATGGCTGGGCACCACCACCGACGCGCGCAGACGGGGCTCCTTATCGAGCCACTCCGCGACCTGCCAGTCGTTCACCGCGGCCGCCATGGCCGCCGCCGCATCCGGATTGTGGATGCTGTCGATCGCGTAGGCGCAGTTCAGGATGCCGATTTCGATCGGCCATGCGTCCAGCACCTGCGCCCGCAGCACGTCGAGGCTCGAACCAGGTGCGCCTGACGCCGAGCGCGCGTCCGGCCGCGCGGTTGTCGGCATCTGTGGCGGGTAGGCGTTGTCAGGCGCGCCTTTGAACGCGGACTGGCGGATGTACTCGCGCCAGTGCTCGGACAGGAATGGCAGCAGCGCGTCGATAGATGGCACCACGTTGTGAATGTCGCAATCGATGATCGGCGCGTCGGTGGGCATACCCTTCTCGACCTTGTAACACGGCCTCTCCGGCGGTGCCAAGACTGGCCGCATTGAGGACAGAAAGTGGCCTGAAGCCAGTGTATCTTCGACGCATGGATTTCAAGCTCGAGCTCATCGCGGTGCCCGTCTCCGATGTTGACCGCGCCAAGGCTTTTTACACCGACCGGGCTGGCTTCCACGCCGACCATGACCACGTCGTCAGCGACGAGATTCGGTTCGTGCAATTGACGCCGCCGGGCTCGGCCTGCTCGATCGCCATCGGCAAGGGCATCACGCCGCAGGCGCCCGGCTCATACGCTGGCCTGCAGCTGGTTGTCACCGACATTCAACAGGCGCGCGCGGAGCTCGCCCGCCGCGGCGTGGAGGTGAGCGAGGTCCAGGACTTCCCCTGGGGCCGCTTCGTATTCTTCAGCGATCCCGACGGCAACGGCTGGTCCGTGCAGGAAATCATGCGGCGACGGTGATCCGGGCTCGCTGTCCGGGCGTAGTGAGTGGTGACCGACGGGTTGGCCGTCGGTCGGAACACAGCACAAGTGGAGTAATGCAGATGGCTACCACCGCTCGGGTCAGCAGCACGTACGGAATCGTGCAGATGTATGCCCTCGTTTTTGGAATCGCCTACCTCGGCGTGGCCGCGCTGGAGGTCGCGTTTGGGAGCAACGGACTGCAGCTTGGAGGCGTCACGATTCTCCAGGCCCAACTCGTCCAGAATCTCATCCACTGGATCGTTGGCCTGGCGGCGTTGGGCTCCTTCTTCGCCGGCGAGAAGATGGCCAAGACCGTGGCTCGCAGCGTCGGCGTGGTCTTCGTACTGGTCGCGCTGCTCGGGTTGTTTGTTGAACCGTTGACGGGTCAACTGCTTGGCTTCCCTGGCGCCCTGCCGGCTTCTTACAACATCGTGCACATTCTGACCGCGGCGGCGGCGCTGTTCGCCGGCTTCGCGGCTCAGCGGGCCTACGGCCAGGGTTAGTCGTCGTACATGGCCGGCGTAGCCAGAAGGAATCAGCAGATGCTGCGACAGCTCGCAACCGACCGCTCCCTACACGTGGTGCTGATCCTGATCGCTCTTGCCGCTCTTGGCGAAGCCGGCCATTTCCTGCTCGACCAGCTGAACGCGGACGTGGCGCACCACTTCTTCCACGTCTTGTTCCCGCTGGTCGCCTTCGGTATCTTCGGCGCACTCGTCGCCCGTGACGTTCGCAGACATGGCTGGCCCACGTTTTCGTGGCAGCTCCGTCCCCCCGAACAGCGCGGCAACTAGCTAAAAGCAGAAGTCCCCGCCTCAACAGCCAAAGGTCACGAAACGATTAGAAAGCCTTGTGCGCATGACGCGCGCGGCGCATGCTGCGCAGTCCCATGACGCACGCCTCGCAGATTCTCAACGCTGCGGGCGACGGCATCATCACTTTCGATCTCGACAGGCGCATCACTTTTGCCAATCCGGCGGCCGCCGCGATGCTGTGCGGTGGGGGCGCCGAAGACCTGGTGGGCCAGCCGATTCGCACCTATCTGCCTTTCCTGGCCGCGAGCACGCTCGCAGGCGGTGAGCAGTGGTGCTGGCGCGAAGACGGCGCCAGCTTCCCGATCGAGTACCGGACCGATCGCATGAGCAACGAGTCCGGGCAGACCGTCGGGGTAGTCGTGACGTTTCGAGATATCACCGAACGTCAGGCAGCCGAGCGCGCCAGGGACGAGCTGATCGGGGTCGTCAGCCACGAGCTGCGCACACCTCTGACGTCGATTCGCGCGGCGCTCGGCCTGCTGGCGGCAGGCAAGCTAGCTGAACAACCCGAGACGAGCCAGCGCGTACTCGAGCTCGCCCTCACGAACACGAATCGGCTCATTCGCCTGGTCAATGACACCCTGGACCTCGAACGATTGAACTCGGGCCACGATCGTGTTCGTGACGATCTTTGCGATGCTGACGCGTTGATGGCCCAGGCAGCCGACGCGATGCATTCGTTGGCTGAAGAGACCGGCATCGTCCTCGAGGTCGTGCCGATCGGTGCGCAGCTGCGCGGCGATCCTGACCGCTTGCTCCAGGTGCTTGTCAATCTGCTGTCCAATGCAATCAAGTTTTCGCCGGTCGGGTGCACGATCAGGCTCGACGGCGAGCAGTCGGCCAACGAGCTGGTCTTCCGCGTGCGCGACGAGGGTCGCGGCATCCCAGCGGATAAACTTGAAACAATCTTCGACAGATTCGCGCAGGTGCACCATCTCGACTCGGGTGAAAAGGGCGGAACAGGACTCGGACTCGCGATCTGTCGCAGTATCGTCGCGCAGCATCGCGGGCAGATCTGGGCGGAAAGCACGCCAGGCGCGCGAACCATGCTGTTTGTGGCGCTGCCGTGTGAACCAGCCGTGACCCCGACTTTTCTCGATGCACGCGGGCGAGGAGAGGCCGACGCGGGATCGGTGGCGGCATGACACACGCGGGCGGCCAAACGCGGCCAGCTTCATCCTGAAGCAATCACTGTGCACCGAGTACCCGTCGAACTGCTGACGCCCGGGATGCAGATTGGGCGAAGCCTGTACAACCAGCGCGGCGACGTGCTTCTGACGAGTGGCACCGAGCTCGACGAGGCATTCATCGGGTCGATTCGGCAGCGCGGCTATCGCTTCATCTACGTCATGGACGGCATCGCCGACGATGTGGCCCCGCACGGATTGATTTCGCAGCGCCTGCGATCGGCAACCCTGCGCAACCTGGATGCGGTGTTCAAGGCCATGGTCGAGGCGACGCGGCCTCAGCGTGACCAGGCGGCCGAAGAAGGTGCGCACGTGCTCACCGAAATCCTGCCCGTCGCTAGCGGGATGGCCGGCGTCGTGGAGCGTCAGATCAAGCGACTCGAGGCAGACGCGGAGCAGTTGCTGGCCGAAGTCTTCGACGCACAGATTTTCGAAGGCGTCGCCGCGCTCAAGAGTCACGACAATTACACCTTCGAACATTCGGTTGACGTCGCGTTCTACGGGGTCATGCTGGGGCGAAAGCTGGCCCTGGACGGTGAATACTTGAAGGACCTGGCGCTCGGCTGCCTGATCCACGACATCGGCAAGATGTACGTCGACGATCAGGTGTTGAGTAAGCCGGGCAAGCTGACGCAAGCGGAGTTCAAGCAGGTCATGCGCCACACCGTGCTCGGCTTCCAGGTCGCGCGGCAGATGCCGATCAGCAGTCCGCGGCCGGCGCACGTTGCTCTGCAGCATCACGAACACCAGAGTGGACGTGGATACCCCAATGGGCTGACGGGGACGAATCGCCTGTTTCGTACCCCACGCGAACGCTTTAACCCGAGCCGCATCATCCTGCTGGCGGAGCTCGCGGCAGTAGCCGACGTGTGCTCCGCGTTGTCCTCAGATCGACTTCAACGCGCCGCTCTACCGGCGGCGGACGTGCTGAAGCAGCTCAGAGGCCTGGCCGGCGAGCACCTCAATCGAGAGGCCGTCGAAGCCTTCGGATCCATGGTCGAGGTATTCCCGGTTGGGGTCCACGTGCGTTTTGGTGGTGGCAAATATCGAGGGAGCTACGGAGTGGTCGTTTCGTGCACGCCAGGCGCATCGAACCGGCCAGTCATCCGACTGCTGTTCGACGCGAATGGCCTGCCATTGCCGGACGGCATGGAAGTGGACCTGCGCAAGCTCCTGGATGACGCGGATCTCACGGCGGTGCCGGAGGCGGGGGTTTCCGTTGAAGAGTACGCTCGCCGCCTCACGCTGGCGCAATCTGCCTGAGGATCTCTGCGTCATTTACTCCGATCATGGCGTACGCCATCCGCGGTTTTAGCGGCCAGATCGCAAGCTCCTGGTGGAGCAGCACGGCGGCGGCGCCGAGCGCGGTGATGTCGGCGCCGATGGCCGAGAACTCGACGCGCGTCTTGCGAGCGAGCGCCTCCAGACAACGCGCGAGGACCTCTTGTCGCGTGATGTCGAGCAGTGGCTCGCCGAGGCGCGTCACGCCACCGGCGATGACGATCTCCTGTACGTTGAGCGTGCCGACCAGGCTCGCGATGGCCATGCCGAGACCGCGGCCCGCCTCGTGAACAACCTCACGCACGGCTGAATCACCCTCCGCGTACGCAGCCGCTACGGCGTCCATGTCGAGGGGTTGATCGCACCGGGCAACGTCATGCAGCACTGAGCGGGGGTCCGCACCAGCCGCGGCGCGAACCGCGCGCAAAATCGCGCCCGCGCTGGCGACTGTCTCCAGGCAGCCGCGATTGCCGCAACGGCACGGTCGACCATCGTTGGTAAACACCACGTGGCCGATCTCGCCGGCGCCGAAGTGGTCACTGTGCAGCAGGCGCCCTTCGAGCTCCAGGCGGATGAGAGCATCGCGTTGATCGGCGAGAGTGGCTCGGGCAAGACGACGCTCGGCCTCGGCCTGCTGCGACTGTTGCCGAAGTCCGGCCGCACTCGCGCTGGCCAGATCCTGTACCGACGCCGAGACGGACGCGTTGTGGATGTGCTCGGCTTCTCCAACGAAGAGATGCGCCGCTTCCGCTGGCAGGAGTGCGCGATGGTCTTCCAGGCTGCCCAGAACGCATTCAACCCCGTCGCGCGCGTCTGGGATCAGATGCTGGATACGGTTCGGGCGCACCGATCCGATTCGCGCGACAAGATACGCGAGCGATGCGAGCGCCTGCTCGGCATGGTCCAACTGGAGCCGCGGCGGGTGTTGCACGCGTTCCCACACGAGCTCAGTGGCGGGATGCGCCAGCGCGTCCTGATCGCGATGAGCCTGTTACTCGATCCGCAGATCCTGGTGCTGGATGAAC
>VBGG01000423.1 GCA_005883405.1 Chloroflexota bacterium
AGCCGCTCGAGCTGACGGTCGAGACCATCGAGACCTCCGGCTCTGGTTTCGACGCCATCGAGCTGGTGCGCAAGGGCTGGGTGAGCGTGGGCGCCAAGACGGTCGGCAAGTCATCGGAGCGTTCGGTGTTCTGGACCCGCGCCACCGGCAACCAGGTGCAGATCGCCCAGTGGGGGACCGACCGCGGGCTCGAGCCGTTCGTCGACCCGATCTACCTGTTCCCGTACGACGAGCGCTCCTGGATGGCCCCCGCGTATGGCATCTGGTTCAGCACTGGAGGTCAAAAAGGCGAGAAGCCCGAGGGCCCGCTGGCCCAGGCGCAGGAGTTGTTCGGCCAGTTCAAGGCGACCATCGACGCCAGCAAGCAGATCGAGCTGGGCAAGCAGATCGTGAAGCTGGCCCACGAGAACCTGTGGACGATCGAGACCGTCGGCGCACTCCCGTCCATCCCCGTGATCAAGAACAACATGAGCAATGTGCCCGATCAGGCCGTCACCGACTGGATCTTCATGAGCCCGGGCAATCTGGACCCGGCGCAGTTCTACCTGAAGAGCTGAGCGGGCTCCGATGGCCGCGTACATCACGCGCCGATTGTTGGGCATGATCCCGACGCTGTTTCTCGTCAGCGTCCTGACGTTCATCATCATCCAGCTGCCGCAGGGTGACTACGCGACTGCCCTCGCCGCGCAAGCCGCGGCGTCGGGCGGCACCGGTGACGAAGCCTTCATCCAGACGATCCGCCATCAGTACGGACTCGACCAGCCCCTGTACCTGCGGTACGTCACCTGGATCGTGGGCTGCTTGCACGGGGACTTCGGCTATTCCTTCGAATGGAAGCAACCCGTCGCCGATCTCATCGGCAGCCGCATCGCCTTCACCCTGCTCCTCTCACTGCTTGCGTTGGCGTTCAGCTGGCTGGTGGCTATTCCGATTGGTATCTACTCGGCGACCCACCAGTATTCGCCCGGCGACGTGGGCTTGACCACACTCGGCTTTCTGGGTCTGAGCATTCCGGATTTCATGCTCGGGCTGGTGTACCTGTT
This sequence comes from Chloroflexota bacterium, assembly GCA_005883405.1. GTDB lineage: Bacteria > Chloroflexota > UBA6077 > UBA6077 > CF-72 > CF-72. The sequence continues at coordinate 1,044 of VBGG01000423.1, forward strand.
CGTGGCCACCACCGCGTTCAGCGCGTCTGCAAGCGGCATCGTGTCGTCCGACCTCGAACAAGCGCCGTGGACACTCACCAAAGTGTGGGACTTCATCAGCCACCTGGTTCCAGCCGTCGTCATTCTCGGGGTGGCGGGTACGGCCCAGCTCATCCGCATCATGCGCGGCAATTTGCTCGAGATCCTGGGTCAGCAGTTCGTCACCACCGCGCGCGCCAAAGGTCTCACCGAGCGAAGAGTGGTGAATCGCTACGCGGTGCGTGTGGCGATCAATCCGCTGATCAGCGTCATGGGTATGCAGCTCCCGAACCTGATCTCAGGGGCCACCATCGTGGGCGTCGTGCTGTCGCTGCCAACCACCGGGCCACTGTTCCTGCATGCGCTGCAAAACCAGGACACGTACCTGGCAGGGACGTTCTTGCTCATGCTGGCGTTGCTGCTGCTGCTGGGCAACCTGCTGGCCGACATCCTGCTCGCCTGGGCCGACCCGCGCATTCGGTACGACTGATGGAGAGGCAGTCATGAGCACGGTCCTGCCAGAATCGTGGACCTCGCCGACCGGGCTTGAGCAGGAGCCGCTCAGCGCCGCGGATGAGGCGCGTTATGGTCGCAATCAGATCGCGCTGATCTGGCTCCGATTTGTTCGCAACCGGGCTGCGCTGGTTGGTGGCGGAGTGGTTGGTTTGCTCTACGTGATGGCGGTCTTCGCCAACTTCATCGCCCCATATGACGCCGACCAGCGGTTCGACTCGGCCATCTACACCACGCCGCAACCCATCTACTGGGTCGACGAAGGGAAGGTCTATCCACACATCCTGGGTTTGACGCCCAAAACGGACCCTGAAACGCTGCTTCGCACGTATGTGGCCGACCCGAGCCAGAAGTTCCCGGTCCAGTTCTTCGCGAAGGGCGCCCCGTACCACGTTCTGGGCCTGATCCCGACCGATGTGCACCTCTTCGGGGTCGATCGCGCCGATATCGGTGTGTTCCTGCTCGGGACCGATCGCCAGGGGCGGGACCAGTTTTCCCGCATCCTCATCGGCAGTCAGATCTCCTTGACAATCGCATTGTTGGGCGTGTTCCTCAGCATGCTGATCGGTTCGCTTCTGGGTGTGGCCAGCGGCTACTACGGTGGCGCGATCGACAACATCATCCAGCGGGCGATCGAGGTCATCCGCTCGTTCCCGTCCATCCCATTGTGAATGGCGCTCGCGCGGCTGGACGTGGCTCGCGCGGCAGCTCCGCGGCAAGGTGCTGGCGCTGCGCGAAGAGGAGTTCGTCCTCGCCTCACAGCTGGCCGGCGCGTCCGACGCGCGGATTATCGTCCGCCATCTGATTCCCAGCGTGGCCGGCCATATCATCGTCATCTCGACGCTGGCAATCCCCGGCATGATCCTGGCGGAAACGGCGCTGACGTTCCTGGGCATCGGCATCCGTCCGCCACTGGTGAGCTGGGGCACACTCCTGCGGGACGCGTCAAACATCCAGACCCTCGCTCACGCGCCCTGGCTCCTGGCTCCGGTGGGCGCCATCGTGATCGCGGTACTCGCCTTCAACTTCCTCGGGGACGGCCTGCGCGATGCGACCGATCCGTATTCGGTAGTCTGATGGAGGTCGTCGCTTCGCCAAGGTCTGCCGAGGATACCGTCAGTTCCGGCGCCCTCCTGCAGATCGATGAGCTGCGCACCCACTTCTTCACACATGACGGCGTCGTGCGCGCCGTCGACGGCGTCACGCTCCACATCCAACCAGGCGAGACCCTCGGCCTGGTCGGCGAATCCGGCTGCGGCAAAAGCGTCACCGCTCACTCGATCCTCCGGCTCTTGCCGCTGAAATCCAGTCGCATCACCGAAGGCGCGATTCGCTTTCGACGCAGAGCCGGCGACCAGGTTGATCTGGCGCAGGTCGATCCGCGAGGGCCACTCATCCGTGACATCCGCGGTGACGAGATCGCCATGATCTTTCAGGAGCCGATGACGTCGCTGTCGCCGGTCCACACGATCGGAGCGCAGCTCGCCGAAGTCGCTCAGATCCATCAGGGCGCCACGAGGCGGGATGCCTACCAGCGTGCTGAAGAGATGCTGAGTCGTGTCGGCATCGCCAATCCACGCCAACGCCTGGACGAGTACCCGCACCAGTTTTCGGGAGGGATGCGCCAGCGGGCCATGATCGCCATGGCGCTCATGTGCAACCCGAGACTGCTGATCGCCGACGAGCCCACCACCGCCCTGGATGTCACGGTCCAGGCGCAGATCCTGGAGCTGCTGAAGGAGCTGCAGTCTCAATTCGGGATGGCCATCCTGATGATCACGCACAACCTGGGGGTGATCGCCGAGATGGCTCATCGGGTCGCGGTCATGTACATGGGCAAGGTCGTCGAGATGGCGGACTCGGCGACGATCTTCGACGAGCCGATGCATCCGTACACCGTCGGCCTGCTGCGCAGCATGCCGCAACTCGGCAAGGACGTGAAGGCACGTCTGGTGGCGATCCCCGGCAGCGTGCCCGACCCGTTCAGCATTCCGCCGGGCTGCAGCTTCTACCCTCGCTGTCCGGCACCGAAAAAGCCCACCTGTCAGGGACCCGACTCGGTGCCGCTGACCGAAGCGCGGCCGCGCCACTGGGTGCGGTGCACGCTATACCAGTAGCCGCCATGGTCGCTGAGCCCCCCGTTCGAGATCAGTCCGTCGGCCCGGAGTCCGCGGCCGAGAATCCCCAGCGGCCGGTCCTGCTCGAGGTACGTGAGCTCAAGAAGTACTTTCCCATCCAGCGCGGTCTGCTGCGGCGTGTGGTGGGCCACGTCAAGGCCGTTGACGGCGTGAGTTTTGCGATTGGCGAGGGTGAAACACTCGGACTGGTGGGCGAATCCGGCTCGGGCAAGACCACCACCGGCCGACTGATTCTGCGCGCCGGCCAGCCCACCAGCGGCCAGGTGCTGTTCCGCCATAACGGAGAGATGGTCGATCTGACCAGCCTCTCGCGACGGGCGCTCAAGCCTTACCGCAAAGAGCTGCAGGTCATCTTTCAGGATCCGTACTCATCATTGGATCCACGCATGACCGTGTTCGACATCGTCTCCGAGCCACTGGTTGTGCACCGAGCGGCACGAGGCGGCGAGCTCAAGACGCAAGTCCGCGAGCTGCT
>VBGG01000422.1 GCA_005883405.1 Chloroflexota bacterium
TTCGCGAGTCGGGAATCGCAGACAGCGCCGCGTGGGTGTCGGTCGTTGGCGAGCGGCGGCACGCGCAACAATTCTGGATTTCAGTCTCGGACGCTCTGCGCAGCACGGGGCCTGGATCCCAAGTCGTGGGGACGTTGACCGGGGCACCGGACCTCAGTGGCTGGACCGTCGTGGAGCGCCTGGTTGGCGACCTCGGCCAGCTCGAGGAGCAGGTGTGGCTTGTGATCGACGATCTCCATGAGCTGGCTTCCGACGAGGCCTTCCGACAACTCGAGCTCTTCATTCTTCGTGCCCCGGGGACGGTGCGCCTGGTGCTCCTCACGCGCCATGACCTGCGGATCGGTCTGCACCGGATCCGCCTGGCGGGCGACCTGACCGAGATCCGCGCCGCGGATTTGCGTTTTACGCCAATCGAGGCGCGAATGCTGTTTCAGAGAGCGGGCGTGGAGCTGTCTGATCCGGCGCTGGACCAGCTGGTGAGCCGAACGGAAGGCTGGGCGGCGGGTCTTCGACTGGCAGCGCTGTCGCTACGCGACCACCGGGATCCAGCACGGTTCGCAGCCGAGTTCTCCGGCACCGAACGCACGGTCAGCGAATACCTTCTGGCCGAGGTCCTCGACCATCAGTCCGATGACGTGCGGCGCCTGCTGTTACGGACGTCGATCCTCGAGCGGGTCAACGGGGCGCTCGCCGACCTCTTGACTGGCGGCTCCGGAGGTGAGCGCATCCTGCACGAGCTCGAGGACGCAAACGCCTTTGTTACGGCAATCGACTCGCAGCGGACGTGGTTTCGTTGCCACCGTCTGTTTGCCGACCTGCTCGAGCTCGAGCTTCGCCGAACTGATCCAGGAGAGATGCTGGGGCTGCACGCGGCTGCCGCCGGCTGGTTTGCGAATCATGGACATCCGCTCGAAGGGATCCACCACGCCCAGGCCGCCGAAGAATGGGACACGGCGGCAATGGCGCTCTTCAACGAGTGGTTGGAGCTCTATTTCTCCGGACGGGCCGCAGCCGCCCACCAACTCCTGTCCCGCTTTCGGGCCTCGGTTCCCGGCGCGGCAGCCGAGCTCGCCGCCATGAGGGCAGTCGACGACTTCGATCAAGGTCTGCTGAACGAGGCCGCTGCGCAGTTGAACCTTGCCGTTCAAGCTCTGGCTGCGGTGCCGGATGATCGGCGGACCAAGGTCGGGGCGTACCTGTCCATGACGCAGATGGTTCTCGCTCGGAAGCGCGGCAACTACCCTGCCGTCATCGAAGAGTCACGCAGACTCCTCGACCTGATTGGTCCCGATCCGCCGACGTTTCTCGGCCAAGGCATACGCGTGATAACCCTTCTCAGTGTGGGTGTCGCAGAGCTCTGGTCGAGTCACGAACAGGAGGCGGACGGGCACCTCGACCAGGCCGTGGTGCTCGCGAAGCGTATCGACACCCCGTACCTCGAAATCATCGCTCTCGGGCACTGGGGACTGCTCGCCGCTCTGCACGCCTTACCCCTCGCCCAGGAGCGCTTTAGGCGGGCGATCAACCTCGCTGAGGGGCACGGCTGGACCGAAGCGTCCGTGATGCCGATGGCGTACATCGGCATGGCTTACACCCTGATCTGGCAGGGCGAGGTCGATGAAGCGGAGCGATGGCTGGAGCGAGCGCAACGGGTCCACGAGCGCGATCGGGAAACGACGACTGCGTTGGTTGAGCAACTCACCTATGGCTTCGTCGAGACTCTCAGAGGACGCAACGATGCGGCTCTGGCCGCCTTCCGCGCGATGGAACGACACTCGCAGTCGGTTGTTACGGAGCACACGGTGTCGGCGCATGGTCGAGCGCTTGTGCTGAACGCGTGGCTGACAATGGGCAAAACCAAGGAGGTTGAGAAGGGCCTTGGCGAACTGGACGACGCTGTTCGCGGCACTGGAGACATCCGCATCGTTGCGGCAGCACTGGATCTGGCGCGGAACCACCCAGAAAGCGCGCAAGCGGAGGTGGAGCCAATCCTCGATGGGTCGGCGCCAATGACGTGGGCAATGTGGAACATTAGCGCCCTGCTCCTGGACGCTATCGCGCGAGATGCACAGGAGGACGTCGAAGGCGCGCATCGTGCCCTCGAGCTGAGCCTCGATGTGGCCGAGCCAAACACCGCGCTATTGCCCTTCCTTCTTTACCCTGCACCGGAGCTGTTGAGGCGGCACGCGCGAAGGCGGACGTCACATGCGCTGCTGATATCTAAGATCTTGAATTTCCAGGGGCGGCGCCTACAACCGGCTGCGAGAGAACTAGAAGCGCTTTCCGAGCCATTGAGCGAAGGCGAGCGCCGCATCCTGCGGTATCTCCCGACCAACCTCTCAGTGCGGGAAATCGCTGACCAGACGTACCTGTCGGCAAACACCGTCAAGACGCATATGCGACATGTTTTTGCCAAGCTGGACGTACATCGCCGCACTGAGGCAGTCGACCGTGCTCGCGAGTTCGGACTTCTTGCCCCATCTGCCTTGCGCGGCAGCGCTCGCCATCCCCAGTCCGGCCCTTGACATGACTTCTGATGACGATTGGGGCGGACTCGCGCGAAGTCCTAAATCACCCGAATTGTGATTGCCGGGTCACCCCGCTGGCGACGATCCTGAGTCGTGACACATCTCTCCGGAGGTAATCACGAACATGACTC
>VBGG01000424.1 GCA_005883405.1 Chloroflexota bacterium
CCTGGCGCAGATGAGAGCACGCTATCGGGCCGCGGGCGGGCAGCCGAGCAACACCCGCTATGGCTGGGTGCGCGTCTAAGCGAAGCCGGCAAGTTCCACCTGGCGTTCTTCGACGATTGGCTTGCGATGCTGGATCGCTCAGCAGTGCCAGATCGGATGTGGCTGCGCGGCTTCGACCGGCTCGCAGCAGCGTCACACCGATGGCAGAAACCAGGACGCTGACGCTCTTCACCAGCCAATTGTCCACTTTCGGCCTGGTGACTCCTTCGAAGGTGCGGAGACTGACCAGCGGCCACACGCCAGTGGCGAGGAAGTACAGGCCCTGGCGAATCGCGATGTATGCGCTCTCATCACGTCTTGGCCTGGACAACTGGCGGTGCCGCAGGCCGATCGGGGCATCGGCGCCAGCCGAACGTTCGCTGCGGACAATAGCCTTTCAGGCGTGGTTCACCGGACGTAAGATAGCCAGCTGGAGGGCCCCATGCTGGAAGGTCTCGTGTACCTGGCATCCAGCTTCTGGTTGGGCGCGATCCACGCGGCGACGCCCGGCCATGGCAAAACCGTTTCGGCCGCTTACCTGGTCGGTACGCGTGGCCGACCGGTCGATGCGATCGCGCTGGGAATCTTCGTCACGCTGGCCCACACCAGCGGCATCACCCTCTTCGCAATCCTTGCAACGCTCGGCTCGACCGCGCTGAGTCAGCGTTCCGAAAGTTACGTTTCGTTGGCCATGGCCCTGCTCATGCTGGGCGTAGGATTATGGATGCTGCACGGCCAACGGCACACGCTGTCGGGGCTACGCGGCGCGCTGACGCACGACGCCGAGCACGAACACCAACACGCTCACGGCTGGGGGCGGCCGCACGATGACCAGCTCGAGCGGATTATGGGCGAGCGGCCGAATTGGGGTCTGCTCCTCGGGCTCGGCATCGCCGGCGGCCTGCTGCCTGACCCGGCTGCTCTGGCGGTACTGCTGGCGGCGATCGGAAGTGGCAAGCTCGTACTGGGCTTGCTCACGGTGCTCGTGTTCAGCCTCGGCTTCGCATCAGTGCTGGTGCTTGTCGGCGCAGTCGTGGGCCGTCTGGGGCAGGAGGTACTGGTGTGGACACACGAACGGTGGCTGACCTGGCTGCAGGTCGGTGTGGCAAGCGTGATCGTCGTGGTCGGGGCGGCGATGACCATCGGCGCCTGGCGCCAGGTGATCGATCTGCGCTAGCGAAGCTCAGACGGCTGCCCAGGCTACCCTCGATTTCAAACCCGTTGATTGGCGCTTCACAGTATATACTTTCTCGGCGTCGACCTATATACTTACAAGGTGCACAAGACAACCATCGAGCTGGATGAAAAGCTTGTAGCTCAGGCCGCGGAGGCACTGGGAACGCATGGCCTCAAAGCCACCGTGCAGCGCGCGCTCGAAGAGGCCGTCGCACGCAAGCTGCGCCTCGAGTTCATCGAGCAGCTCACCGACATGGACGGCCTCGACCTGGACAATGACGCGGTGATGAATCAAGCGTGGCGCTGACGGGTGTCACGCACCTGGTCGACAAGAGTGCCCTGGCTCGGCTGAAACACGCTGCCGTCGCGGCTATTCTGGCTCCGATGTTGGCGTCAGGTCGTGTTGCTTCCAGTGGTGTTCTGGCACTCGAGGTCCTGTACAGCGCACGAAGTTACGCGGACTTCGTGAAGACTCGTCGACGACTGGCTGGATTCCCGTCGGTAGCCATCCTCGAAGTCGACTTCGCACGCTCAATCGACGTACTTCAACAACTGTGTCGACGCGGGCAGCATCGCTCAGCACGCTTACCGGACCTGCTGCTCGCGGCGGCGGCCGAGCGCTCCGAGTTGGTCGTTCTTCACTACGCTTCCAACTTTGATCTGATCACGGCGATTACCAAGCAGCCGACGCAGTGGGTCGTTCCGCGTGGCTCGGTGCCCTGAGCGCAGATGAAGACCGGCCAGGTAACGTGCCGCCGGTGCTGGAAATCTGAGCTCAGATGGCCTGCAGGTACGGATTGTTCTGCTCCTCGGTGGGAACAATCCGGTCGGCGATGATGCTGACCAGCCGGTCGCCCGTCCGCTCGCGACTACCCAGGCTACCCTCGATTTCAACCCATTGATCGGCGTTCCACTCGGCCTGCTGGGACGAGACCACCAGCAGCGCGATCGGGCGGGCGTCGGCCACACAGTGCACGATCGAGTAGCGCAGGAGTACGAACTCGTTCGGCGCGAGGTCGGCGCTCCGAGCGACCAGCCCGATCGCATGTACGGGCTGACCGACGCCGGCCTCGCCCGTGCGGCGGAGGAACGCCAGGATGTCGGGCACGTCCTCGATGGGCCGGCTCGACGGATGCACCTGGGTCT
>VBGG01000425.1 GCA_005883405.1 Chloroflexota bacterium
CACCTTCGTCCCGCGCAAAGCGCCAGCGCTCGCGGGGAATCGTCGTGGCCGCCCCGAGGCGTGAATCGCGGACGGTCAGCCGCGCAGCCGCCTCGTTCACATCGGCGGCGGGGTACGGCTGGTGGGCGTATGGCTGACGGCCAGGCGGCGGGTGAAGCGGCCAGTGCAACAACAAGTGATGCGAGTGGTTCTCGTTGGGCTGAAAGGCGACCACTACTCTCCCCTGGATTGGTCTGCCGTTCGGGCCGATCGCCTGAGGCGCTTCGAGACCCATCAGGCCGGGCTGGCGCTGGACATCCCACTGCCAGCCGCACATCGCCACGGTCCAGCCCCGCTTCATCAGAAATCCGTCGCCGACGTCGATGTCATCGGTAGGCGGCAGGGTCGGCAACCGCGGCGTATACCGATTGAACGGCACGCCGACACGCAGGCCGCGATTGACCACGAAGTACAGCAGCCGTCGATTGGCGCGGCCTGGATCGAGCGGCTGCAGGAGCACGAAGTCGGCCCAGAAGCGCACCTGGCCGTTCTGGTCGCGGGCCGCTCTGTCCAGGTCGACGATGCGCCTGTTCGCGGGGTGCGTCGGGTCTACCGAGAAGTGCAGCTTGCCATCGATGCGCTCGTAGTCGTACGGGAACGGGCTACGGCGGGTAGCCTCCAGGTGCGTTACGGCCATACCCTAAGGCTACGGGGGAATGGGCTCTCCAACTCCAGCGCCACCGACGCATGGTCTCGATCGCCTCGAGAAACTGCTGTTTCTCGGTGGTGTCTTCGCCTTTGCTCTGCTGATCCTGCTATTTGGTCAGCCGCTCGGCGACACCACCACCGTGCCGATCGTAGTGGCCTGGGTCATCGCCGGGGTGATCTTCGTGTGGTGGTTCGACCGCCACCTGGCCCACCGCCGCGAGTGATCTCCCATTGGCCGCTTTTCTGGCGGCCTCGATCAGCTCCTCGTCCGACGCCGCCTCTTCGTTCGCCGCCCTGCGGTCAGCCTCTTCGTGCGTCGTCGGCTTATTCGCCCAGCGCATGATGAAGAACGCCCCCGCCAGCATCATGGCCGGCAGAATGATCACGAACTCCTCGCCCTGATGGGCCGCGAACAAGAGTACGTGCGTCATCTACCGGCCATTATGCGTCGCGCTCGCCTCGCTAAACGAGTTTCGGATTGATGCTTGACAGGATCGTGTCCTGGTTCTTGGTCCCGCTGGAGTCCTGGAACACGAGTTGCCCTGCCACCTCGATTCGCGGTCGGTTGACGTCGATGATTCGAGCGTCGCGCCATGCCGGATCGCGCAGCGTCAGCTTGAGCGTCTTCGTCTCGCCAGGTGCAATTTGGCCCTGCGGTTCGACGCTCATCGTGTGCTGGCTGCCAGTGCCGGCTGTCCCATCGCTGACGAAGGTGAGGCTGGAGGTGGAGAAGCCCGTCACGTTCATCGGCGACTTGCCGGTGTTCGTGACATCCACGTCCATGACCAACGTGCTGGTCTGCGGGTCGAAGCTGCCACCCTTGGCCACCGTTTGCGAGAACTGTGGTGGCTGAGCCAGCGCCGGCGGCTGGAAGCGGAGTACCTGCTGCGGGATCTTGATCGGGAACGAAACCGACAGGCCAATGTCCTGTCCATCGGTGTTCAGCGGAACACTCAGTGTGACTGGGAGCTTGGAAACGGTGCGGTGATTGGCCCCGCCAATCCTGGGCCACGTCCAGTAAAGCATCCAGTAGAGCCCAATTGCGAAGCCCAGCCACTGGAAGATGGTGAGCTGCTCAACACCGAAGGTCTCCAGGTTCACCGTCTGGCCATTGAGCAGGTTCAGGTTGTTGGCGAAACCGCCCGTATCCTGGACAGTGATCCACTGGCCGGGGCCAATGAGCGTCCCAGCCCCTTCGACTGCAAATGTCGGGTGGACGTGCCAGCGGCCGGGCAGGCGCCCGGCCAGCGTCATTTTGAAGTCGTACGTATTGCCTTTCTTGACGAAGATCGCGTCTGGCGCTTCGGCACCATTGATCACTCGGTCTTTCATCAACATGACGGGCCCTGGGGCGGTGATGTTGATGTAGCCCATGCCCGGATCGCCGAGGTTCCTCGGGAAGGTGTCGAGGATCGTGGCCTGACCGGTAATGGTGACCATCTCGCCTTGCTTGACGGTGTCCGTAGAGAACTGCACGTTGCTGAACGCAACGGTCTCCATGCGCAGGAAACCTTCCTGGGAATCCTCGCCGTGCGCGGAGGCGACCAGGGCTGTACCGAGCAGCGCCGCCGTGGCCAGGAGGAGCGCAAGCAGCAGACAATGTCGCATGAGTCTTCCTCCTCTAATAGCGCTTGATGAAGCGGCCGATCGGCCAGATGGCGAGATAGCGAGCGATTAGCTGGCCAATCCAGTAGCCGGCAATTGCAACTGTGGCACCGAACACCAGCGAGACGTACTGCGTCTCATCCAGGAAGCTGCGCAATGTCCCGTTTTCGACCAGGCGCAGATACTCGGGGGTCTGACTCCTCAGGTACTGGATCCCCTGGACGTCCGCCACCGACATGACGTGACCCATAAACTGCGTGGGCTGCAGGTAGGGCGCAAGCGTGATGTAGTTGCTGGACCAGAACACGAAGGCCCAGACCATGCCGCCCAGGATCGAGGTGAGTATGAAGCTCTTGGTCTTCAGAAGCACCCAGTCCAGGAAGATGCCCGCGGGAATGATCGTGGCCGGCCAGACGAACGCCAGCGGATACGAGACGAAACCCTGCCACTGGAAGACGCGTCCGACCCATGAGCACAGGAACATGGCGACCGCGGTATAGGTTGCGCCTGTCGGAAACCGCCAGGCGAGCCACTGGATGTACTGCAAGGCCGACGGAATGATGATGAAGGCGAACGGCGAGACGATGGGCCACCACTGGCGGTCCTTCCAGTCCGTCCAGAAGTCCCAGTCTCCGGCGAAGAGTAGCTTGGTGATATCCGCGGCGGCCCCGACGACGAACGCGGCCGTGATCCAGAAGACCAGATCCCACTTGTAATCGAGCCACCGATACTGTTTGTGAAGCAGTGCCCGCAGACGTTCGCGCTCAGCCTCAGCCGCCGACACCGCGGTGGCAGTTGCAGCCATTCGAGATTCCCCTTTCTGCCCCATTCAGGGCGTACCCCACCAGACCCGCCGCGTCCGAGCGCCGCAGGCGGTTGTGTCGCCTGATTGGAAACGCGGCGAAATTAATCGGCTGCCTGGACAGCCACCTTCGCCGTTTCTTCCTCGGCTTCCTTCTCAATGCCCAACAGACGCAAGGCCGTCTCGGCCCACAGGGCGAAAATGCCTGAGGCAAGCCAGCCGTACGTCACGAACGGCCAGTGGAACGGAGCCACAAAGATCTCCTCGGTAATCCACAGGCTATGGCCCCACTCATTCATCGCCACCTGCATCATTTCGGTGACGCTGGCCGCGATCAAGAAGAAGAAGGACCACGGGAAGCCGAGCGAAGCCCCATACACCTTTGGAAGCCGTGTTCGTCCGTACAGGTAGGTTCCCACCGTCATCGTGATACCCAGCGGGAAAGCGCAATAGAACATGATGATGTGCGGTGGGGTAAAAGCTGTATCGCGGACGGCGGTCTGATGCCAGGCCCCGTCAGAGTTGGGGAAGAAGCTGGCCATGAAGTACAGGACGACGCTGGTCGCTCCGATGAGGCCCCAGAAAACGACGATGCGTCGGACCTCTTCCTCGTGGGTGATCGTCTGTGCGATGGTGCGCCCGCTGCGAACAAGCCAGGCCCACCAGCCAATCGTCCCGATGCCAACGCCCAGAAGCTGCACGATCAGCAGGCTGCGCCAGTACAGCGCGAACTCCGCACTTGCTGCATTGATGCCCGCGGACCAGGCGAACGCATGCATGTACAGGCCCAGCGCGATGAACAAGATCGAAAATCCCACGCAGGCCACGATGCAGGTCCGCCAGCCGCCCCACCAGTCCGTGGGGCCGTACCTCGGCCGTTCGGCGGCTCGTTGTACCGCAACCGATGTCGTTGCCATTCCGTTAGACCCCCTTCGTGTCTAAGCTTCGCGGTGTCCTAGCGTGCGGCGACCCCAGCCGCGGCAGGTTGAACACCCGCCTGGCGTACTCCGGGCGGCAGGAGCACGGCGCGGCCCTCTATGCGGCCCTCGTCGAGCATGCGCAGGACGGCGGGCGCGTCTTCAAGTGGGAATTGCTGGGCAGTGATCTTGACCTTGCCCTCTCGATTCAGCTCCATCAGCTCGGCCAGATCGTTGTAGGTGCCGACGATATTGCCGAGGATGGTGAACTCACCCAACAGAAGGTCGACGGTGCGCACGTTCAGCGTGCCACCGTAGCCGATCTGTGAGTACGTGCCACCACGGTGGAGCATCTTCATAGCGTTGTCGGGTGTGCCATGCTCGCCGACGAAGTCGAGCACGATGTCGGCGCCGGCTCCGTCAGTCGCATTACGGACGGCCTCCACGCCGCCGTCGATCGCCGAGTGGAACGCTTCATCGGCGCCGAGCCGGCGTGCGAAGTCGAGGCGTTCGGCGCGTGTGTCGAGGGCAATCACGCGTGCACAGCTCAGCGCCTTCAGGATCTGCACCCCGAAGTGGCCGAGTCCTCCGACGCCGAGCACGACAACCGTCGTACCTGGCTCGATCCTGGGCAGAATCTTCTTGACGGCATGGTAGGCGGTGATACCCGCGTCGGCAAATGGCGCAAGCGAAGCCGGATCGGTCCCAGGCGCGAGCTTGATGACCGACCGCACACTCGTTTTGAGAAATTCGGCGTAGCCGCCGTCCGTCGCGTCAAAACCCGGAAAGAACGCCCTTCCGGTGCAGTGCATGTCATTGCCGGCCCGACAGTTGCGACACAGCCCGCAACTCGCCTGGGGGTGCAGGATCACCGGGTCGCCCTTGACCAGGTCCGGCACGGCAGAGCCGACCTCTTCGATCCAGCCGGCGTTCTCGTGACCCAGCGTGAACGGCAGCTTCGTCTTGACCGCCTCGAAGACCCCCTCCACCAGGTGGAGATCGGTCCGACACACGCCGGCCCCGGCGATACGCACGATCACGTCCGTCGGGCTGTCGATTTTTGGCTCGGGCACCTCGACCAACCGCGGTGGTTTATCAATCTCGAAGAGTCGTACCGCCTTCATCAACCCTCCTTCCTGTTGTCAACTAGGCCGTACCGTGTTTCGAGCAGGCCGCGGCACATCAGCGCGTTGAACGTCATGCTGACGCGCTGACGTCGCGTCCGCTGGAGGTGCGCCTCGAGATTGCCAGCTTCGATCGACGCGCCGTCGAGGTCCGTCACGAGCGGCGCGGCAGGGTCGGCGTCGAGTCCCACGCGCTGGCGCCGTTGGAGGTAGGCTCGCGCCAGCGGTGCCCCTCCGCGCAGCAGCCGCGCAGCCCCGTTCAGCTCTAGCCGCAGACCGTTCGCATCACCGGTATCGAGAATATCCTGTGCGCGAAGCGCCACCACCTCCTTGGCTGTCAATCCGGCGTCGAGCAAGAAGCGCACGAGCTGCTCCTGGCGCATGCCAAAGGCCTTGCCGCAGAACAGGGCGCGTAGCTCTCCCAGGTCGTCACCGTCGGTCTGGCCCGGGAACACCGCGCTGAACGCGTCACCGGCCGATACCCCGCTGCTGATCTCGTCGCTGCACATGTGGTCCTTCAGGACCACGTTCACTTCATTGACGCCCGGCACTTGGAGTGCCTCCTCGCGGGCGTCGTAGGCCATCAGATAGGCGAAATTCGGAGCGCACCAGAACGTCGGCAGGCGCAGGACGATGTCCACACGCCCTCGATCGACATGCACGCTGTCGACGAAGCCGAGCTCGACGACCGACTCGTCGAGCTCGGGATCGCTCACCCTGCGCAGGGCCGCAAGCACCGCCTCTTCCAGTTCCGGACTCGAAGTCGAAGCAGACGTCAAAGTCGAAGCGGACTCGGCCGCAACGATCATGCTGGTACCGCTACCTGGAAGCCCGCCCCTGATGGGACTGGCAGGTCATACAGCTTGGCGGCGTTCAGGCCCAGGATCTTGCGCTTGTCGTCGAGGCTCATGCTGAGGCCGCGCGACTGCTTGATGTCCTCGGGGAAGTCGAACGCCATGAACTTGTCGACGATCCACTTCGGACTCCATAGCGCATAGTCCGACGACCAGATCAGGCGATCCGGTCCGAGCCACCACATCAGCTCGGCCATGACCTCGGCAAAATAGTGCGGGCTGGCGTGAATAAACGGCATGACGACCGCCAGGCCACCGTAAACGTTGGGCTCCTGAGCGGCGATCCAGCAGAAGTCCTCCACACGCGGCAGGCCGCAGTGCTCGATGATGAAGCGCAGGCCCGCGTCGCGATACAGCGTGGCTGGCTCGTCGATGTCCGCCACGTCGAACGCGTCTCTGTTGAATGGCCAGATCGTCGGGCCCTTGTGGATGTGGATGTTGGTGATGCCCAGCTCGACGCACTTGTCGAGGTAGCGATAGGTCGCCGGGTCGTTCAGCTTGTAGCCCTTGGAATTGCCTTTCCACTCGGCGGTATAGAGCTTGACGCCTTTGATGCCGTAGCGCTTGACGTCCTCCTCGAGCTGGCGGATGCCCGCGTCGCCATCGCGAGGGTCAAAGGCGCCGTTGAGGATGAACTTGTCGGGGTACTTCTCTTTGAGGACCGCGTCCTGCTCGGTGGTGTTCCAGCCATTGACGAAGAAGTCGCGCAGGTAGGTCGGCTGGAAAATGGCCACGTCGACGTAGCCGTCCTCGAACAGGTCCTTCATCAGCTGCACTCAACCCAGCCCTCTGCGTAGCGGTTCTTCTGGTTGGCGGGACTGCCGTCCCAGAAGTGCACGTGGCCGTCGACCACGAAGACCTGTTCCCCATCCGCGGTGCGGTACATCTTCTACCTCCCGGTTCCAACTGCTGACCCTATTGCCGCGCCGATGCGCACGGCATTGCCCGCGCCCGATCTGGCGTATGTCCACATGTTGGTTCGCCGCGGCGGCCGGATGCGTATGCCGGCTGGCCAAATCTTGGCTGGCCAATCGGCATAGGCCACCTGGGTATGGCGGCTCTGCGAGCGATTAGTATTCCTGTAGGGCGGGACTGCAGATGACCGGCATGTCCGATGATGCGTTCCTGATGTGGGTGCGCTATGTGCCGATCCTGTTCGTGGTCGCGGGCGTCCTCGTCGTCGTCTGGCTGTCTGGCCAGCGGCTGCCGTACGAGCTTCAGCCTGACGTGCTGGCCGCGCTCTCAGAAACCGAAGCCCTGCCGCCGCGAGCCATTCGTGATCGCGAGCCCCTCGCCCATCAGAACGTCGACCTGCGCACGCTCGAAACGGTACTCGAGCGGCTGTGCACTGATGGCCTGGCCGTGCGCTGGTTCGAGGACCTCGGCAGCGGCCGCCAGGCGGTGTATCGGCGCATCAGGTCCGTGCCTGAAAGGGCGGCGTAAGGTAGCCGAGCTCGACCCCGCGAACCGCGGCCTGCGTCCGATCCGAGACGCCGAGCTTGTTGATGATGCGCTCCACGTGCACTTTGACTGTGCCGACGCTGACGAACAGGCTCTGAGCGATCTCCGCGTTGGTCTTGCCCTCGGCGACCAGGCGCAGCACGTCCAGCTCGCGCTGAGTCAGCTCGTCGCCGTGCTTCGCCGGCTGATCCTTGGGCGGTGTCTGGTGCGCAAGCCGACGGATCAGCTGCGCGGCGAGCTTGGGATCGAGCGGCGATTCGCCGCTCAGCACCTGGCGAACCGCTGCCACCACCTCGCGTCGACTTGCGTCTTTGAGGACGTAGCCAGCCGCGCCAACCCGCAGCGCCTCGAGCAGGTAATCCGGATCTTCGGAAAGGGTCACGATCAGGATGCTGACGCGTGGCAGCTCTTCTTTGATCGCCCGCGTTGCCACGAGGCCATCGACGTCGGGCATGCGGATGTCCATGAGCACCAGGTCCGGCTCCAACCGGCGCGACAGCTCGACGGCTTCGCGCCCGGTGGCGGCCTCGCCGACCACTTCGAGGTCAGGCTCGGGCTCGAGCATCGTCCTGAGTCCAAGCCGCGCCAGCTCGTGATCATCGGCGATGATCACCCGACCCGGGCGGGACCCTGGCGGCGCGCTTTCAGACGTCTCGTGCTGCATGCCCCTCCCCCACTCCTGCCGCCTACGCGAGCGGCACTTCGGCGATGACCTGTGTGCCCTCGCCCGGTTGGCTCATCACGACGCAGCGGCCACGCAGAAGCGCGACACGCTCCTGCATGCTCAGCAGGCCCACGCGCTCGCCTGGGCGGGGACGCTCTTGCGGGTTGGCGGCAAAGCCGCGACCCCAGTCGCGTACCTCCAGCCGCACCGAATCGCCCTGATGCTCCAGGGTGACCGCCACGAGCGCCCGTCCGGCGTGCTTGCGGATGTTCGTCAACGCTTCCTGAGCGACGCGAAACAGCGCGGTCTCGATCTGCGAAGGCAGCCGCGTGTCGCCGATGTCCTCGTCGTAGGTAACCTGCCAGCCTTCGCCGCGAAGCGCCTCGAGCTCCAGGCGCAGCGCTTGCGCCAGTCCGAAGTCGTCGAGCACTGTCGGTCGCAAACCAGCGATCAGCCGTCGCGCCTCGCGTACGGTCCGCTGCACCAGCTCCACCGTGCGCTGCAGTGCATCGCGACCACTCGGCGATTCGGGCGCGTGATAGTCGGCGAACGTCTGCAGGTGCTGATGGGCGCTCGCCGCCACCTGGGCCAGGCCATCGTGGATCTCGTACGCCACCCGACGCCGTTCCTCTTCCTGGGCGACCTGGAGCCGTCTGACCAGGTCCTGCAGGCGCTCATTCGTGGCCTCGAACACTCAGCCATGCTGGTGGTGCTCGACGGGTGCGGCGGTCTCGTCGCCGCGTGCGCCAATCTCGCATTCAACTTCGTGCTGAACTGCCCACGTATGCGCGTGCTGGTCACCAGCCGCGAGGCACTGCGCATCTCGGGTGAACACGTCTGGGTGGTCGACCCGCTGTCGCTCGTAGCGGCGCGCTGATGCGCCCGGCAATCAGCCACGCCAACAGCACGGCGGCTCCCAGGGCAAGCACGCCGAACCACAGATTGCGCAGCAGAGCCACACGCGAGGAGCCGAGCACGATCTCACTCGGCATCCCAACGAAGACCAGCCACGGTGCACGTGTCGCGGTGACGTAGGCCGAAAGGCGGGTAACGCCGTCGGCGCTTACGAGCTCGGCGCTTCCCTGGCCTCGCGTAAGCGCCTCCTGCACGTACGGCTGGTCGCTCAGGTCGCGCCCGACCCAGTTGTCGTAGTCGGGCGAGTGGGCCAGCACCATCCCGTGTTTGTCCAGGACCATGACCACCGAGGCGGCAGGCAGGTCGCGCAACTCGAGGCGCGGCAAGCGGTCCAGGCGCGTCGCCGCGTTCAGCATCGCGATCACCTGGCCGTCCTGGCCGCGGATGTAGCGGCCGAGCACCACCCCAGACCTCGGCGAGATCGGCACGCTCTCGAGCTCGAGCGGTGTGCCTGGCCCCTCGTCCCCACGTGGGGTGCTGAGATACAGCTCCGTGTACGCCGGGGGCAGTTGGGAGAGTATCCGCCGCAACAACGCCGTATTGGCTACCCCATCGGGCTCAATTGAGACAGTACTGCTGACGGCCGCCAGCAGCGTATCGACCGCGAGAATGTGCTCGTCGATCAGGTTGGCCTGGAGCTGCGCGACCCGCAGCGCTTCAGCCTGAGCATCCTGGCGCGCGGCGCCGACGTCCTGAGAAGCGTTGATCGCGCCCAGCGCCAACAATGGCGCGGTCGAGACCAACGCCAGGAGCACCAGGCGGGTGCGGATACTGTCCAGCCGCGGGCGAGCAAAATGCCACCCCCACGCCAGGCGAACGGGAGCGCCACGCGGAATGTGCCAATCCCTGCTCCCAACGAGATGCACGGGAACGCTTCTGCCGGCGCCTATGGTCGCATTCTGGGGACAGATGCGGCAAGGCGTAACAGTGTGGTCAGGGCTGGAAGCCCAGCGCAGCGAAGACCGCCATCACCAGGAAGAACAGCAGCGCGCCGAGGATGACGACGTGCTCGTCGAGCCGATCTTCCTGCATCACGGCCCGTAGCCGCCACCGGTAGCGCGGAAGATCTCTTGCAGTTGCCCGAACGCGAACACCAGCAGGAAGAGGATGAGGCCCAGCCCACCCGCGATCACCATGCGCATGTCGTCGTGCACCGCTATCGCTCCCCTTTGTTTTTCAGGCTCGCTCCAGGGTCGAGCTCATGGCACCGCCAGTCTACGGCCACTGGCGTGATCTGGCGACTGACCCCCTCTCCCTCTGGGAGAGGCGATTCATTCACGCCGCTAACAAGTCCGCGTCCGCGCGGCCTCGACACCACTCGGCGATCTGGCTGGCGGGGAGCGGACGGCTCAGGTAGAAACCCTGTGCCAGGTCGCAGCCCAGACCGCCCAGTAGGTCCAGCGTCCGCTGGTCCTCGACGCCCTCGGCCACCGCCGCCAGGCCGAGGTTGTGGCCCAGATCGATGGTGGAGCGCACGATCGCCCGATCGCGTTCCTCCGCGGCCATGTCCGCTACGAATGACCTGTCGATCTTGATCTCGTGCGCCGGCAGTCGCTTGAGGTAGCCCAGCGACGAGTAGCCAGTCCCGAAATCGTCGATGGCGATACGTACGCCCAGGTCGCACAGCTCGGTCAGTACATCCAGCGCCTGCGCGGGGTCAGACATCAGCGCGCTCTCGGTCAGCTCCAGCTTCAGCCACTCGGGTCCCACACCCCACTGCGCCAGAAGCGCGGCCAGCCAGCCTGGAAGCTCGACATCCTGCAAATCGTGCGCCGACAGGTTCACCGCCACCGACAGCAGCAATCCCTCGTCGTGCCAGGCGCGCGCCTGGCCGATCGCCGAGTTAAGCACCCAGCGTGTCAGCGGTCGGATCAATCCGGTCTGTTCCGCGAGCGGGATGAAGCGGTCCGGCGGAATGAGCCCCTGCTGCGGGTGCCGCCAGCGCACCAGCGCTTCGACTCCGGCGACAGCTCCGGTTCGGCAGTCAACCTTGGGCTGGTAGAAGAGCGTCAGCTCGTCATCGGCGATGGCGCGACGCAGCGCGCCCACCAGCGTGAGCCGCTCACTGCTGGACTGGTCCTGGTCGGGCGTATAGAGCGCATAGCCGCCGCGCGTTTGCTTGGCAACGTACATGGCGACGTCGGCCCGCCGCAGCAGCGTGTCCGCGTCTCCGCCGTTCTCGGGGTACACCGCGATACCGAGACTCGCGCCGACGGCAACCTCGTGACCCTCCAGCTCGAGCGATGCGCCCAGGCATTCGACCACCTTCTGGGCGGCAAGCATCGCCGCGCTCGCGTCTGCGTCCAGCAACACCAGCGCGAACTCGTCGCCGCCCAACCGCGCCACGGTATCGGAGGCGCGCAGCGCCTGGCGCAGTCTGAATGCAACTTCCTGCAGAAGCTGATCCCCGGCAAGGTGGCCGAGTGTGTCGTTGACGTCCTTGAAGCGATCCAGGTCGATCACACACAGCGCGAACGGCCGACCGTCGCGCTCCGCCATGCGGATGGCCTGGGTCAGGCGGTCCTGCAGCAGCAGACGATTGGGCAGGCCGGTCAGACCGTCGTGCAGCGCCTGATGCGCCAGCGCTTCTTCGGTCCGCTTGCGCTCGGTAATGTCGTGGACGATCGAGTACAGCAGCTGGCGACCGCCGATGTTGACTGGACCCGAGTGAACCTCGACGTCACGCACCGCGCCTGACGCCAGCCGGTGTTGGAACACGAAATACGTGCGCTCCTGCGTCGCGGCACGCGACATCTCAGCCTGCAGCTCCGTTCCCGACAGCTGGTTGATGTCGGCGATCGTCCTGGCCCGCATCTGTTCGATCGAATAGCCGTAGAAGTCGCACGCCGCCTGATTCGCCTCGACAATCGCCCCGCTGTCGGTGTCAATGAGCAGCTGGATCGCCCGGTTTCGCTCGAACATCTGGCGGTACTGCGTGGCACGGGCCTCGAGCGCTTCGTCGGCGCGCACACGCGCAGTGATATCGGCGACAAAGCCCTCGAGGGCCACCAGCTCGCCGTCCGCTCCCCAGACACCGCAACCCTGCTCCCACACCCACTTTTCGGCGCCGCTGGCGGTGATGATGCGGTAGGCCTGCTGAAAGCTCCGCCGCGCGGACAGCGCCGCCTGCGTGTCATCCCACAAGCGCGCCCGGTCGTCGGGATGGATCAGGTCGCCAAATGCGACCTGGTGGTCCAGAAACGCGCTGGCCGCATACCCGGTCAGTTCCAGGCAGCCCTCGCTGACGAACTCGCTGGTCCAGTCGGCGTCGTTGCGGCAGCGATAGGCCATGCCCGGCAGGTTGCCGAGCAGGGTCTTGAGCGAGCGTTGGCTCTCAGCGTTGCGCAGTGACACGGCCATCATGCGTGCCAGCAGCTCGAGCAACGCGACGTCACGCTCGGTGAGCAGGCCGGCCCTACGGGTCTCGACGTTGACGACGCCGAGCACCTGGCCGTCGCCCAGGATCGGGACGCATGCCTCGCCAGCGACCTCGGGATCGGCGAAGCGGAAGGCTGGCTCGGCGGTGACGTCACGCACCAGGAGTGGCGTCTGCTCGTGCACCACACGACCGATAACGCCTCGGCCGACAGGAATCGTCTCGTATGGCCGCGCATAGCCGATCTGGGCCGCGAGGCGCATCGAGCCATCGGTCTGCAGCAGGTAGACGCTGGGCAGCTCGTAGCCGAAGCGCGCGTGAAGCTCGCCGACCACATGCCTGGCAAGTGCGATTGGATCCACCGCCGCGGCCACGTCGGCCGAGATCGACTGCAGAATCGCGAGCTGATCGGCCGTCAGGCCGTTATCCGGAGTCACCACATTGAGGATCGACCGCGCCGCGTAAATCTGTAGTACCGTTCGCGAAATCACGGACAAGGATGGCCCATGAACCAGCTCGCCCCCTCCTACGTCAGCCGCAGAAGGCTTCTCAGACTGGGTGGTTTGCTGTTCGCGGGCGGCGCCGCGGGGGGCCTGCTGGCCGCTTGCAGTGCGCCGGCCGCCCCGCCGGCGCCACCGACAGCCGCGCCCGCGCAGCCCGCCACCGCCCCCGCCGCGCCTGCCAAGCCAGCCGCTGCGCCGACCACCGCGCCGGCCGTCGCCGCTGGCGGAAAGAAGATACGCGCCGCATTCGTCTACACGGGACCGATCAACGACCACGGCTGGACCAACGCCCACGACGACGGTCGCAAAGCCCTCGAGCAGGCGCTGGGCTCGAGTGTCGAGACGGCGTTTACCGAGAACGTGCCCGAAACCGCTGACTCGCAGCGCGTCTTCGAGGACTATGCGCGCAAGGGCTACGACATCATCTACGGCACCAGCTTCGGCTTCATGGACTACATGCTCGAGGCCGCCAAGTCGTTCCCGGACGTGAAGTTCGACCATTGCTCCGGCTTCAAGTCTGCGCCGAACCTGTCCACGTATTACGCGGCCGAAGAGGAGCCGCGCTACGTCTCGGGCATGATTGCTGGCAAGGTGACAAAGACGAACACGCTCGGGTTCGTCGGCTCTTTCCCGATTCCCGAGGTGGTCCGCTTCCTGAATGCATTTGCCGCGGGCGTGCAGCAGACCAATCCCGACGCCAAGATCCACATGGTGTGGATCAACACGTGGTTCGACCCGCCGAAGGAGAAGTCAGGCGCCGAGTCGGTGCTCGACCTGAACGCGGACGTTCTGACTGGCACCACCGACTCCCCGTCGCTGGCGCAGGCGGCCGCCGCGCGGGGCAAGTTTGGCGTCGGCGTCGATTATGACCAGGCGTCATATGCCCCGCAGGCGATTCTGCAATCGGACCGGTTCCTGTGGGGTCCGCATTACATCAGCAGCGTCAAGGCGCTCCAGGCGGGGACCTGGAAGCCGGTCCAGCTGTACTACCACTCAAAGGATGGCCTGGTCGAAGCGACCACGCCAAGCAACCTGGTGCCGCCCGACGTGGCCAAAATAGCCATGGACGCCCAGGACCAGATCAGAGCCGGCAAGCTCAACATCTGGCGCGGCCCGTTGATGGACAACCACGGTAACGTCAAAGCCCCCGAAGGCAAGACGCTCGGCGACTTCTACGAGGGTCCCCCGCCCGAGGGCAGCCAGACTAAAGACGACGCCTACGTCCAGTCCAACCAGATGAACTGGGCGCTCAGCAACATCGTGGGCGACATCCCCCAGAGCTAGCCCAGACCGTAAGTTATCCTCCCCACCATCGTATGGCCGATATCGCCGTCGCGATGGTGGGGATCGACAAGGCCTTTCCGGGCGTGGTGGCCAACCGCGGGGTGGAGTTCTCGGCGCGGTGGGGCGAAGTGCACGCCCTGCTCGGCGAGAACGGGGCGGGCAAGACCACGCTGATGAGCATTCTGGCAGGTCTCTACCGGCCGGATGCGGGCCAGATACACGTGGACGGCCAGCCAGTCACGTTTCACTCGCCGAAAGACGCCATCGAACATGGCGTTGGGATGGTCTACCAGCACTATCGCCTTGTGGCGAGCCAGACCGTAGCCGAAAACCTCCTTCTGGGCCTGCCCCGGGCACCGTTCAGACTGAGCGCCCGCAGCCTCGTTCGTGAAGTGCGCGAGCTGAGTCAGCGCTACCACCTGCAGGTGGACCCTCAGCGGCCGGTCTGGCAACTGTCAGTCGGCGAGCAGCAGCGCGTCGAGATTCTCAAGACCCTCCAGCGTGGCGCAACCATCCTGATTCTCGACGAGCCGACCGCGGTCCTCACCCCCCAGGAGTCGGAGGACCTGATGCGCACCCTCCGCCAGATCGCCGCCGAAGGCCGCACCGTCATCCTGATCAGCCACAAGCTGGAGGAGGTGCGCAGCGTCGCGGACCGCGTCACGGTGTTGCGTGGTGGTGCGGTAGTCGCCTCCGGCCAACCGATCGAGTCTCTTTCCACTCGCGATCTGGCGCGGCTGATGGTCGGCGACGACCTGCCCTCCAGCCGCGTGGCGCATGGCGCTCCGCCCGGAGACGAGCCAAGACTCGTGCTGAAGGAAGTTGACGGGGTCGACGCACGCGGACTGCCAGCCCTGCGGAGGGTGTGCCTGGAGGTTCACAAGGGAGAGATCCTGGGGATCGCCGGAGTGGCTGGCAACGGCCAGCACGAGCTCGCCCAGGTGGTGGCCGGCTTGCGGCTGCCCACACGCGGAAGCATCACGCTTGACGGCAAAGACGTGACTGGCGTTGGGGCGCGGAGGATGACGCGCCTCGGCGTCGCGCACATCCCCGAGGACCGCCTGGGTGAAGGACTGGTCGGCAATCTGCCGCTCGCCGACAACGCAGTGTTGAAGTCGTACGACCAGCCGCCACTCGCCTGGGGCCCGTTTCTCAATCTGCAGCGCGTCGTGCGGTTCACCCAGATGCTGCTCGAGCGCTTCAGCATCCGCGGTGCACGACCGGACTCGCCCACGCGCCTGCTGAGCGGCGGCCAGTTGCAGCGCTTCCTGCTGGCGCGTGAAATGGCGCTCAACCCGCGTGCGATCGTGGCGGTCCATCCGACGCGCGGCCTGGACGTCGCCGCGACGCTTCAGGTCCAGGAGTGGCTGGTCGCCGCGCGCGACGACGGGGCGGCAGTGCTGCTGATCTCCGAAGACCTGGATGAAGTGATGCAGCTCGGCGATCGCATCGCCGTTATGTACGAAGGTGAGATCGTGGGCACCATGCCCGCGCACGCGGCCGACCGCGAGACGATCGGTCTGATGATGGCCGGTGGGCACAAGAAGGTCGCCGTGAGCTGACGATGGCCATCTCACTCCGCCTCGAGCGTCGGAGCGGACTGCCGTTGCCGCAGCGGGTGCTGATCCTGTCGCTGGCGGTGGTGCTCGGTGCATTCGCCGGCGGCTTCCTGGTCCAGGCTTCCGGCTACAGCGCTGTCAACGCCTTCACCGCCATCCTTGACGGCTCCTTCGGCGGCTCGTATCCCATCTCTCAGACGCTCGCCGCCGCGATTCCACTGGCAACCATCGCGCTGGGGACCGCTGTCGCCTTCCGGGTCCAGCTATGGAACATCGGCGGCGAAGGACAATTCTATATGGGTGCGTTCGGCGCAACGGCAGTCGAGCTGGTAGGTGGACCAGCCGGCTGGCCGTCAGTCATTCTGCTGCCCAGCATGCTCGTTGCCGGGTTCGCGGTCGGTGCCGCGTGGGCGCTGGTCCCAGCCTGGCTGCGAGCGTGGCACGGCGTGAACGAGATCATCACCACGCTCATGCTCAACTATGTCGCCATCCTGTGGGTGAATTATCTGGTGTACGGGCCGTGGAAGGATCCACAGGGACACAATTTCCCGTTCAGTCCTCGGTTTCCCGATAACGCCAGCTTTGCGCGCATAGGTGACGGTCAGCTGCACGCCGGGCTCCTGGTGCCGATCATCGCGGCGGCCATCCTGGTGCTGGTCCTGGCTCGCACACGATGGGGGTACGAGCTGCGCGTGGTGGGGGAGAACGCCGAAGCGGCACGCTACGCCGGCATCGACGTCCGCCGCACCATGCTTTCGGCGATGCTGGTGAGCGGTGGCCTGGCGGGCGTCGCCGGCATGGTCCAGGTATCCGGCATCATCCACCTGCTCAACGGCCAGCTCTCGAACAGCTACGGCTACACGGCGATCATCATCGCCTGGTTGGCCCGCTTGCACCCGCTCGCGGTGCTGGTTGTCAGCGTGCTGTTCGGAGCACTGGTCAACGGGGGCTACGCCGTCTCGCAGGTAGGCATTCCGCAGGCATTGGGGGCCGTCTTGCAGGGCATGATCCTGTTCTTCGTCCTGGGCGTGGGCGATCTATTCACGCGCTATCGCGTGCGCGTCGGCACCACGTGACTGGCGAGCTGCTCATCGCCATCTGCCTGGCGGCGATCGCGTCCGGCACGTCGATCCTGCTGCCGGCCCTGGGCGAAGCGCTGACCGAGCGCTCCGGCGTGCAGAACCTGGGCGTCGAGGGCATGATGCTGATGGGCGCCCTGTTTGGCTACATCGTCGACATCGAAACCGGCAGCATCCTGCTGGCTTTCGTTGCGGCCATGATCGCGGCGATGGTTCTGGCGCTGGCGCACGCGTTCCTGTCCATCACGCTGCGCGCCAATCAGATCGTCAGCGGGCTGGCCGTCACGTTGTTCGGCTCCGGACTGACGGCATTCATTGGTAAGCCGTTCGTCGGCGCGACAGCGCCCGTCGTTCTCAGCCGGATCCCGCTGCCGGGGCTGTCGCAGATCCCGGTGCTCGGCCAGATCGTGTTCACCCAGGACCCGGTGGTGTACGCCTCTTTCATCCTGGTGCCGGTGCTGTGGTACTTCATCTACCGCACGCGGCCCGGCCTGAACCTGCGAGCAATCGGTGAAAGTCCGGCGACCGCGGATGCGATGGGCGTCGGCGTCGCATCGCGTCGCTACGCGTACACGCTCGTCGGCGGCGCGTTGGCGGGCGTCGGCGGTGCCTACCTGTCGCTCGGCTATACGCCGACCTGGGTGGAGGGCATGACCGCCGGGCGCGGCTGGATCGCCGTCGGTCTGGTGGTCTTCGGCACGTGGGATCCGTTGCGGGTGCTGGCCGGCGCCTACCTGTTCGGTTTCGTCGACGGCTTCCAGCTCCGCGCGCAGGGTCTGGGCAGTACCGTTCCCGCGTTCTTTCTCAACATGCTGCCGTACCTGTTCACCGTGATCGTGGTGTCGCTCTCGAGCGGTGAGCGCCTGCAGCGCCGCCTGGGCATCCCACGTGCGCTGGGCCTGCCTTATTGGCGAGAAGAGCGTACATGACCTCCCCTCTCAGTGGGAGAGGGGCCGGGGGTGAGGGGTGGCCTTCGGCGGAGACGATCACGCGCCTCCCCAAAGCCGAGGTCCACGTCCACCTGGAAGGCTGCTTCGAACCCTCAGACGTCGAGCAGCTCGCCCAGGAAGCCGGCGAATCAACGCGCCCAACCGACGTCACCGGGATGGACCTCTCCCAGTTCCTCGAGCTCCTGGACTGGACCTGCAGCCTGGTGCGCACGCCCGAGCAGGTTGCCCGCGCAGCCTACGCCTTTGCCGAACGCGAAGCCCGCTCCGGAGTCGGCTACGCCGATCTGATCTTCAATCCCACCCACTGGCCCGCCTGGCGCCACCGCCTGGACGCCTTCGTGGAGGCGCTGGACGTCGGGTTCCGGGAGGCGGAAGAGGACGGTCTTCCGCCGGTCGGGTTGTGCGTCAGTCTGCTGCGTCAGCAAACCGCGAGCGAAGCCATCGAGCTGGTTGACTGGCTGCTCGAATTCCGCCATCCGCGCATCGTGGCGCTCTCGATCGACGGCAACGAAGCTGCCGCGGGACGCACCGGGCCGCGCTTCTCCGCCGCGTTCCGCAAAGCTGCCGACGCCAACCTGCATCGTACGGTGCATGCCGGTGAGTCCAGCGGTGCCGAGGGCGTGCGCGACGCGCTGGAGCTGTTGTTCGCCGAGCGGATCGACCACGGTATCCGTGCCATCGAAGAGGCGGACCTGGTCGCCGAGCTTGCGGAGCGACAGATACCCCTCGACGTATGTCCCGGCTCGAACGTGCAGCTGGGACTCTATCCAGACCGCTCCAGCCATCCGCTGGACAGCTTGCGCCGCGCTGGCGTACCGGTATCGATCAATACCGATGATCCGGCACTGATGCGCCACTCACTGGTCTCCGAGTACGCCGCTACCGCCACGACCTACAGCTGGGACTCCACCGTCCTGCGCGATGTGGCGCGCACCTCCATCGGGGCCAGCTTCTGCGACCCTGACCTGCGGGCGCGGCTGCTCACGGCGCTCGACGCCTGGACGCCGTGAGCCCTGGCCTGCTGGGCGCCCGCGTCCGACGAAACCACGACCCGCGGCTGCTCACCGGCCACGGCGCCTTCGTGGACGACCTGCGCTTGCCAGGACAACTCCACATGGCCGTTTGGCGGAGTCCCGTGGCGCACGCGCTGGTCGGTCGCGTCCGCCTGGAGCGCGCGCTCGGGCTGCCCGGCGTGGTGGATGCCTTCGACGTGAACGCATTCGGCCCCTCGCCGCCAGTATTTGCAACAGTCGTCAGCCACGAGAGCTTGAAATCATGCCCCCAATTTCCGCTCGCGAAGGATCGCGTGCGTTACGTCGGCGAAGGCGTCGCGGTCGTCATCGCCGAAACGCGGGCCATCGCCGAAGACGCGCTGGAGCAGGTCGAGGTGGACCTCGCCACGCTCGACGTCGTTGCCTCGGTCGAGGCCGCTCTGGCCCCCACCGCGCCGCGCCTCCACGAGCAGGCCATGGACAATATCTGCGCTGGCTGGACCATACGCCTCGGCGACGTGGAAGCCGCCTTCAAGCGCGCGCACCTCGTCATTCGCGAGCGAGTCGCGATGCAAAGATACACCGGCGTGCCGATCGAAGCGCGCGGCGTCGTCGCCCACCTGGATCCAATTTCTG
The DNA here is from genome assembly GCA_005883405.1 of Chloroflexota bacterium. Lineage (GTDB taxonomy): Bacteria > Chloroflexota > UBA6077 > UBA6077 > CF-72 > CF-72. Next base: position 19,409 of record VBGG01000425.1, read on the forward strand.
GCGAGCTTGTCATGTGGGTGTCCGGCCAGTGGCCCCACACCACTCGCACGCTGGCGGCGCGGATGTTGCGCATCTCGGAAGACCTCATCCGCGTCGTGACACCGGATGTCGGCGGCGGCTTCGGCGTGAAGGAGGAGTTCTATCCAGAAGATCTGCTCGTGGCGTTTGCCGCGCGGCGCCTCGGTCGACCCATCAAGTGGATCGAGGATCGCCGCGAGCACTTTCTCAGCGTCGTGCATGCGCGTGAACAGGTCCACGAGCTCGAGCTGGCGGTCCAACGCGACGGCATCATCCTGGGGCTGCGCGACCGGATCCTGACCGACATGGGCGCCTACGTGCGCGCCCTGGGATTCGTCAACCCATCGCTGGCCGCCGCTTCGGTGCCCGGTCCGTACGCCATCAAGGATGTTCTCATCGAGTCCGCCGCGGTGTTGACTAACAAGAGCCCTGCCTCGGCCTATCGCGGGGCGGGGCAGCCGGAGGCGACGTTCGCCCGCGAGCGCCTCTTCGACATCGCTGCGCACCGTTTGGGCATCGATCCGGCCGACTTTCGACGTCGCAACCTGCTGCCGGCCGACGCACTGCCGATCGATACCGGGCTGCGGTCGGTGGATGGACCCGTCCGCTTCGACAGCGGGGATTTCACGCTGGCGCTGGACTCTGCACTTCGGGTGCTCGACTACCCGCGCCTGAAGGAAAAGCAGGCAGTGCTTCGGCGTCAGGGCCGTCTGCCGGGCATCGGATTGGCCGTGTATGCCCAGATCACCGGCAGCGGTCCGTTCGAGGGAGCCGACGTGCGCGTGAGCAGCGACGGCAGAGTCACGCTGGTCACCGGCGCGGTCGATATCGGTCAGGGGCTCGCCACCGCCTTGGCCCAGATTGTCGGCGACGAGCTTGGTGTGCCGATGCAGGACGTGATCGTGAGCTGCGGCGACACGGCGCGTATCCCGCACGGCGTGGGCACCTACGCGAGCCGGCTGGCAGCGGCCTTGCTCGAAATCGGGCCCCAGGACGTCGAGTGGCGTGACGGTGCAGCGTCGGTTCGAGGTGTCGCGGGACGTTCGCTGTCACTTGCCGAGCTCGCCGAGGCCTGTCGCCCGGGCGCCAGCCAACGTCCGCCCGAGATCGAGCCGGGACTCGAAGCGCGGTTTTACTACGAGGACGACAATCCGCCGTTCGCCTACGGTGTCCACGCCGTGGTGGTCGACGTCGACCGCGAGACCGGGCTCGTGCGCCTCGAGCGGTATGTTGTGGTCAGCGACGCCGGACGCTTGATCAATCCGACGATCGCCGAAGGCCAGATCGTCGGCGGACTGGCCCAGGGTCTGGGTGGCGCGCTCCTCGAAGAGCTCGTCTACGACGCCGACGGTCAGCTCCTGGCGTCCAGTCTGCTGGACTACGCGCTGCCCGCGGCCCGACACGTTCCGATGGTCGAGATGCTGCACCTCCAGATTCCGACACCGCTGAACCCGCTGGGGGTCAAGGGCCTCGGCGAAGGCGGCGCGGTGGGTGCGCACGCGGCCGTGGCCAATGCCGTCGCCGACGCACTGTTGCCGCTGGGCATCGAGGTGCGCACCACCCCGTTGTCGCCGGCGCGTCTGGCACGCCAACTGCTGGCCCACCAGTGACCTTTGTCCTGGAGGCCCACGATGCGATCAAAACTTCTTTGGCCGTCCGTCTTTGTAGTCGCCGTCGTGTTGGCGCCCACGGCGGCGTTCGCTCAGCAGAACCCCGTCGCGCCAGACGGAACCTCGATGAACGAGCCACCCGCGGCGGGTGCGCAGGCCGCCTCCGATGCCTGCGGCAACACGCCACAGGACGCCTTCGGCCAGCCGACACCGAATGGTTTGCCCGAACAGACCAATAATGTGAATCCGAAGGACATGACTGGGGTTCGGCCGGTGGAGAACATGTCTTCTGTGACAGGCATGGTGATGCACGTTGAAGGCGACCTGGTGCTGCTGACGATCCCCATGGAAGCGGCGCACGGCATGACACCGATGAATGCCACGCCTGACAAGACGATGGCCGTGGTGCGCATGCCCGCCGGCTGCCAGCCGTCCCTGACCGATGGCGTACGTGTGACCGTCGTTGGGGTTCCCTCCACCGACGGCATCCTGAACGCCGAGAGGCTCGAGGCCACCGAATAAACGAGGCATCGTTGCGGCGGGACGCAAACCTCATATCGAAACAGCCGCCACGGCCGGTAAGCTGATCGTCCGTGACGGCTGCTCGTACGATTCCAACCGAAGCAGAGATCCTGGCCTGGTACCACTCGCTGAGCAACTGGGGCCGTTGGGGGCCCGACGATGAGCGTGGCACGCTCAACCTGATCACGCCCGTGAAGCGGATCCAGGCCGCCAATCTGGTGCGCGAAGGCCTCGTGATCTCATGCGCTCGCACCATCGGTTACGAGTACGCCGCTGACAACCAGGCCCCCGCACGCCACTTCATGCTCCAGAGTGGGGACGGCGAGCCGTCCCAGAGCGTCGGCCGCGGCAGCGCGGCGGATGCGTTTCTGCTGGCTCCACACGGCGTATCCATGACACACCTGGATGCGCCCGCGCACAGTATGGTGCGGGCCGACCCTTCTCAGCCCTGGACCATCTACAACGGCAAGTCGGCGAAATCAGTAACCACCGCCGGCGGCGCCACCGTCGGCTCCATCGAGGTGGCTGGTGGTGGCATCGTCAGTCGCGGAGTGCTGCTGGATATTCCGCGTCTGCGCGACGTGCCCTGGCTGGAGCACACCGAGCCGGTTTTTCCGGAGGACCTCGACGCCGCGGAAGGGTCGCAGGGTGTGCGCGTGCAGCCCGCCGACATTCTCTTCGTCCGTACCGGGCACCCGCGGCGCCGCGCCGAGAGGGGTCCGCGCCCGCCAGCCGAGGGCATCTGCGCACTCCAAGCAGCGTGCCTGCCATGGCTGCGCGAGCGAGATGTGGCGGTCGTCGGAGCCGACACGGGCAACGACGTCATGCCGGCCGAGTATCCGTCGATCGGCTTGCCGGTGCATGGCGTCGCGATGGGCGCCATCGGACTGTGGATCCTCGACAACCCCGACTACGAGGAGCTCGCCGAAACCTGTGCGCGGCTCGGGCGCTGGGATTTCCAGGCGGTGATCGCGCCACTCAAGCTTGCCAACGGCACTGGCTCACCCGTCAACCCGCTCGCGGTGCTCTGAGGTAAGATCGGTCGCGCGATGGGCGGTGATCTGCCTGCCAATATCGTCGAGGCCGGCGAGCTGCTACGCGGCAGGCGCGCGTCCAGCCTCGAGCTGACGCATGAGCTTCTCGCGCGGGCGAAAACAAGCCAGGAGACCATCGGCGCATTCGTGACCTTCTCCGAGGAGTCGGCCCTCTCGGCCGCGCGCACGGCCGACGAGGAGCTCGCCGGGGGCGTTGACCGTGGTCCGCTGCAAGGCATTCCACTCGCCGTCAAGGACATTCTGGCCACCTCCGATGCGCCGACGACGGCGAACAGTCGCGTCCTGGACCCGGGCTGGGGCAACCGCGCTGACGCGACGGTCGTGCGCAAGCTGCGCGAGGCAGGCGCCGTGCTGCTGGGCAAGCTGGTGCTGCACGAGTTCGCCATCGGCTGGCCCGATCCCGACACCGGATTCCGTTTCGCCAGAAATCCGTGGGATCTGGCCCGCACGCCCGGCGGATCCAGCAGTGGCACCGGCGCGGCGATTGCCGCCGGACTCATCCTCGGCGGACTCGGCACCGACACTGGTGGATCCATCCGCGGACCAGCCGCCTACTGCGGCATCAGCGGATTGAAACCGACGTTCGGTCGCGTCAGTAAAGAAGGCTGCGTGCCGCTCGCCTACAGCCTGGATCACATCGGGCCGATGGCGCGTACCATCCGAGATTGCGCGCTCATCCTGCAGGTGATCGCCGGCTTCGATCCGCTTGATCCGTCCAGCGTCGAGGCTCCACTCTTGGATCTGGCTTCCGAGCTGAATGGATCGCCGCGCGGCCTGAGGATCGGCGTGCCCAGCACATACTTCTTTGAAGCCACGGAGCTCAACGCGGAGGTCCGCCAGGCAGTGCTCGATGGCATCGACCGCCTGGTTGCCGCCGGTGCCGGGCGGGTGGATGTCGACTTGCCACACGCGTCCGTTGCCGCTACTGCGCAGCGCGCCGTCATGTTCGGCGAGGCGTATGCGTACCATCAGCTACTCCGCCGCCGATTACGTCCAGGCGCAGCGGGTCCGCTCACTATTCAAAGAGGAAGCGTTGCGGGCGCTGAGCCAGGTGGACGTGCTGGTGGTACCCACCATGCTGAATGTCGCGCCGACCTTCGAGGGCTACGACCCTGACGCGATGCGCCGCGCACCGACGTTTACCGGCCTCTGGAACCTGGCAGGTCTGCCCGCTGCAAGCGTGTGCTGCGGCTTCTCGAGCGTTGGGCTGCCGATCGGCATGCAGATCGTCGGCAAGCCATTCGACGAAGCGACGGTGATGCGCGTGGGCGACGCGTACCAGCAGCTGACGGATTGGCACTTGCGAACGCCGACGTTAGCCCGCGAGGTCCAACCGGCATGACCGACAGCGCCGCCGAGCAGGCGGTCGCGGCCATCGTCGAGCGCGACCACCTGCGTCTCTCGCCAGAGGAGTACGAGCGCCTGGTCCGCATCTACGCCGAGCTGCAGCCCCAGCTCGCCGCCCTACGCCTGCCCGAAATCCGCGACCGCGAGCCCGCCGTCATCTATCCCTCCCGGGCGTAGCTGCCTCTCGGCTCCGCCGGAGATTGTTGGCTATTTATAGTCTGTACCCTTCCAGCCCCCATCAAAGCGTGCGTGTCATCCTGAGCCTGCGAAGGATCCGCTTCTTCGGGCGTACGACGAGCGGCGGACCTTCGTCCCTCCTGCCCAGGGGTATGATGCGGACACAGTCGATCAGGTTGACACCAACGCGGCGATCTGGAAGTCGGACGATGCGGTGCGCAGCTTCGCCGCCAGCGCCCAGCAGCGCGAGCGCGAGCGCCACGAGCAAGTTCTGCTGCTGGCCCGGCTGCTGCCGTTTGATCAGCAGGACGCGTTCACGTTCCTCGACCTGGGCGCCGGCACGGGCGCCGCGTCCCGCGTCCTGCTCGCCGAGTACCCGCGCGCCAGCGCGATCCTGGCTGAATACTCACCCCAGATGACAGCGGAGGGGCACCGCCAGATGGCGCCGTTCGCGGGCCGCTATCGCTACGTGGAGATGGACATGCTCGCATCCGACTGGCCGGCGGAGGTTCCGCCCCAGCTCGACGCGGTGGTGTCGGCGCTGAGCATCCACCACTTGCCGGACGCTCGCAAGCAGGCCATCTTTGGCGAGATCTTCGGGCGCCTCAGACCCGGCGCCTGGTACGTCAACTACGATCCGATTCGCGCGCCCGACGCGGTGGTGGAGGCGGTCTGGGAACGCGTCAACGACCGCTACGATCCGGAGGCGCCGTACGAGCGTGCGCACCGCACACCCCAGGAGCAAGCGCGCTACGAGAATCACGTGCGCTACATGATCCCGCTCGCGCCCCAACTCGAATGGTTACGTCAAGCTGGTTTCATCCAGGTCGAGGTCTTCTGGAAACGTCTGGACTGGGTCATCTACGGCGGCTGCCGGCCCGGACTCACCGTATCTCCCTCTCCCTCTGGGAGAGGGCCGGGGTGAGGGTGGCGTATTAGCCGACGGCGCACTTAGAGTCGCCCGGCCGCGGCCTCCTGTGACCACGCGCCCCTGCCCTCGGGCCAGGCCACGGTGATCAGAAACGCCGAGCGCTCGGCGGCCTGAATCGGCTCGCGCAGGTTCTGCTCCAGCACGACCAGCTCACCCGGGCCAAGCTCGCTGACGCTGCCGTCCGTCTGCACCC
>VBGG01000426.1 GCA_005883405.1 Chloroflexota bacterium
CTTTCCGATGTGGTGGTGACGGCGTGGCTCGGACGGGCCAATCAGACAGCTACGCCGGCCGTGAGGCGGCTCTCTCGCCGCTGTTCAGTCGACGTGACGCTCACGCGCTGACCATTTGCCGCGGCAGAGTCGGCTATGGCCTGGATAAGGCGCATCGTGTGCAAGCCGTCGGCGAACGTTGGGCATGGCGGCAGGCCCTCCAAACCAGCCACCTGCTCGAGGAAGGCGCGGGCCTGGTAGGTGAAAAATTCGGTGTTGCCGTGGCCAACTCCGGGGAACGCCATCGGCAAGCCGCGGTCGATGTAGGGGTGTTGCGGGCCGACGAGCACATGTCGGTAGCCCTGGGTGACCGAGGACGGCGCGCCGTCGCAGAACAGAAACTCCGCCGGTCGCGCCAGGTCGAACGTCGCCGCGCCCGTCTCGCCGAACAGTTCGAAGCCGAGCGAGTTGGGCAAGCCGAAGGCGACACGCGACACCGAGAAGGAGCCAACGGCGCCAGTGGCGAACGTTGCCGTGAAGGTGGCGATGTCCTCGTTGTCCACCGGCTGGGTTTGGTCACTCACCTCGACCCTGGCGTGTCCCAGCGCGGCGGCCAGCGGTACCGGACGCTCGGGCACCACCGTGCGCAATGTACCGCCGCTGACCGCCTCGATCGGTCCACACAGGTACTCGGCGACGTCGATCAGGTGGCTGCCGATGTCACCGAGGGCGCCGGAACCCGGCCCGCCGCGGTACCTCCAGCTGATCGGTGCGCGCGGGTCGCAACCGTAGTCGCACCAGTAGTGGCCGTTGAAGTGCAGCGGCTTGCCGAGCGATCCGGGTCGGATCTGCTCGCGGATGGCGCTGACCGCCGGCGATCGACGGAACGTGTAGCCGACGGCGTTGACCAGGTCGCTTCGGGCAGCGGCGTCGACCATCGCCTCGGCATCGGCCAAGTCGCCGGCCAGCGGCTTCTCGCACAGCACGTGCTTACCGGCCGCCAGGAGTCCTTCGACGATCTCGCGATGCAAGCTGTTGGCCACAACCACGCTGACCGCATCGATGTCGTCGGCCGCCGCGAGGGCTTGCCAACTCGTCTCGGCGCGGGCGAAGCCGTAGCGGTGGGCCGCGTCGGCGGCGAATTGCTGGTTGGTGTCGGCGATGGCGACCAGCCGGACAGCCGGCAGGCGGTCGTCGAACACCGTGGTTGCCGCGCGGTATGCGTAGGCGTGAGACCGGCCGGCCATCCCGGCACCGATGACGGCCACCCCGATCGGTGAAGTACGCATGCCCTCTCCTCGGCGCGGACGCCCGCGCATCCTTGTTTCCTAGAGCCCTCTAGTAGAGCGCTCTAGGTCAGTATGCGACCGCCTGGCCGTCGTGTCAAGACATGCGCACCACTTTCGGGTGCCGGCCGGCGAGCGCGCTATGATCCTGCCCACGTGGCTCGACGCAGTACGCGTCCAACTCTGGAGGATGTCGCCGCCCGGGCGGGCGTCTCACGGGCGCTGGTGTCGTTGGTCATCCGCGGCGTTGCCGGCCAGGCGAGTGCCCAGACACGTGAGCGCGTGCTGCAGGCTGCGGCCGAGCTTGGCTACCGTCCCGATGCTCAGGCCCGACTGCTGGCGCGCAACCGCTCGCAGCTGCTTGGCGTGGTCTACAACGTCCGGCACGCCTTCCACGCCGAGCTCGTCGATCGTCTGTATGCCGCCGCGGAGGATGCCGAGTACGAACTGGTCCTCAGCGGCCTGACGCCATGCCGCGACGATCGTCGCGCGGTCGAAACGATCCTCGACTTCCGCTGCGAGGCGCTCATTCTGCTCGGCCCCGAAACGCCTGCCCCGTCATTGGCGGGCCGACTGCCGGTGGTCGTCGTGGGCTGGCGAGTACGCGACTCGTCGGTGGATGTCATCCGAACCTCGGACGACCAGGGTCTACGTCAAGCCATCGATCACCTGGTCGGGCTTGGACATCGCGAGATCGTCCACGTGGATGGCGGTGACGGCCCGGTCTCGGCTGCCCGCCGCCGTGGCTACCGCACCGCCATGCGTCGGCACGGCTTGGGCGAGCTCGTCAGGATCATCCCCGGCGGGCACACCGAGGAAGCGGGTGCGACGGCTGCCAGACTTCTCCTGGACGGCGGTTCGCTGCCCAGCGCTGTCGTCACTTTCAATGACGACACCGCTCTCGGCATGCTGGACTCGTTCATCCGCGCAGGGGTTGTGGTACCAGACGACGTATCGATCGTGGGTTACGACGACAGCTGGGTGTCGCGCCTGTCTTGCATCAATCTCACGACGGTCGGGCAAGATGCCGACCGCATGGCTGCCCTGGCGGTGGAAAGAGCTATCGCCCGATTGAACGGCCAGGCCGCGCCTGAGCGGGAGATCGTCTTGTCACCGTACCTGGTGGTCCGCGGCACAACGGCCGCACCTGCACATCGGGCAGTACCACTCCGCCGCGCGCGAGCGCGGTAACACCCCACGCAGCCTGATCCCCTCACCAGCGCACCGCCGCGGAGATCGCCGCGCTTCTTGGTCCCAGCCAGCGAGAGTCATTGCCGCGAATTACGGGCCGACATCGCACGGACGTCGAGCCCATCGGAAAACATCGAACCACAGCGCGACCGCTGCTCAAGCATCGTCCTGGGATCGTATCCTGGCCCCGGCGTAGCGAACGCCGGGCCGCTGCGACAACTGCGCTCCAGCTCGCTGTCGCACGCCCCGAGCAACCGTTCGAGCTGCTCGTCGCGCGATTGCCCACCGGCTCCCGCTTCGGTTGCAGCGGTCATCAGGCGCAGCAAGTGTGGCAACGCGGCATGACGATCCAGGATGGGATGCCAGCCCCGCCCGCAAGCTGTGCCCGGCGTAGCTTCTCCAGTCGAGCCCGGCCGCGTTGGCGCAGCGTTTTACGATCAGCGTCATCGACTGGTCGGTCTGCCGCGTCATTGCGAGATTGCCGTGGCGATCGATGGCGAAAAAAATATCGGAGCCGCGCGAGATGGACGCGATCCAGCCAGTCGCGCGGGCGCGCATTCGGCTGGTGAGCGGGTACGAGTCGATCGGCAGCCCGACCCTCCAACCATGCCAACGATCGCGGCCATTCCTTCCGGGAAATTGTGTTCTAGCTCTCGCATGAGACTAGGTCCGGGCATCATGGGCCGGTGTAGGCCACCGGTCGTCAACCCGCTGTCGGACAGTCGATTCGTCGAGGGGTGTATGCTAGCCACGCCGCCCAAGACTGCAGACGGCACTCGTCGGCAGAGCCTTCCCGGCGGAGCGCTATTTGGCGGTGCTCGTCAGCTCAAAGAACCTTGACACTCTTGCAATCGCCAGTCGTGACGCGGACCCCAGTACCCGCTCTGACAGACGAGTGATTGCTTGAGCGCACTCCGCGCAGCAGCCTCAGTCGGATACGGCCCGAGGGCTTTCTTGAACACCGTGACCGGACCGTCCTTCGGACCGCACAGTCCACCGCCAGCGAATCGACAGGATGCGGTGGTGGTCACGTCGTCGTCGGTACCAAGATAAAAGCCGATACCGCCCTTGTCCCCCAGCAAATAGACGTAGTAATTCGACGGGCGGGCTGGTTGTGGCTGGGCCGGGACCGGAGCCGGACTGTCGGAGGTGGTCGCCGGAGCCTGCCAGCACGATTCGCTGAGGTTACCGGTCAGGTACTCCTTGAGTTGGAGCTTCATGGTGTGCAACGCATCGCGCAATGTGTTCTCCATGCCGTCCTCGGGCTTCGTCACGGGCGCCAGCCAGGGATCGAGTGCGCCAGTATCGGTCAGATAGCGTTGTTCGAGGTACTGACCCACCTGATTGCTGATGGTGTCGTTGTCCCAGCCGAGCTGCGCCTTGACATTGAGCGCTTCGAAGAATTGGCGGGCGCTCTTCCAGTCGTCCCATAAGGAGCCGCCTTCGACCAGTGCGCCTTCCTCGACCATGTGAACGATCGCCTCCCCGCCACTGCCCCACTTGTCACGCTGCTGCTGGAAGCCGACGAATGATGCATCGCCCGAGTACAACCGGTTGAAGTGGTGGGCCTGGAATTGAGCTGCCAAGGGCTTGCCGATGAGCTCACTGAAACCGATTGAGCCGATGGCTTTGAACAACCCGAACCAGGTGAAATCCTGAACGACTCCGAGAAAGGTCTTGAAGTTCTCGGCGAGGCTCTTGAGCTGGCCATTGAGCTCTTTCTGTTCACTCAGGTCGCGGATCAGCGTGCCCTTGGCGCGGCCGGATAGATCGTCGATCTGAGCGATCATCTCCAACTGTGGCCGACCGATGTCGCCCGACGCGGGGTCTGGGTTGCGGATTTGCATCGCCAGAACCAGACAATCGTTGCGTGCCGCGAGGTTCGTCCAGTCGGCGTCAGGATGTCCGAGGCCGGCGTACTCTGGGTCGTGCCTGAGGGCGGCGACGGCGCGCTGGTAGATGTCTCGTTGTCCTGCATCGAGCTGTGTCAGCGGCGAGGCTGGGACTGGGGCTGGCGGTGGAGCTGGGGCGGCTGCGTTGTCGTTTGCAGCTGGTGTACCGAACGACAGACTCATGGACGTTTGTACCGGGTGACTCCAGGTCGAGTCGCTGCTGTCGGAAGCTGCGACGCTGATGGTGTACGTACCCGCGGCGCCCGCCGCATGCCAGGTAGCGAAGCCGTCTGCGCTCGAGGTTTCACCAACCTGCCGGTCGCCGACGAAGAAGCGGATCCCGCCCACGCCGCCCGCGCAAGTTGCCACACCATGGATCCAGACGTCGTCGCCCAGCGTCGTCGCGGCAGCTTGCACCGAACAGGATGCACCCAACGCCACCATGGGGGCACTCACCAGGCT
>VBGG01000065.1 GCA_005883405.1 Chloroflexota bacterium
CCGCAGTCGACACACGGGTGATCGAGTAGGTATTGGACGATGCGATCCAGATTCGCTTCCCAGAACCTGGCGGCGTTGCGGTGCGCGTTGGCGATGTAGGTGGCCTTGTTGCGCTGGTAGTGTTCGCGGTTCCACTTAGCGTGACATTCACGGCAGTAGTTGTGGAGGACGCCCTTCAGGCGGTCCTTCTGCGTGAACTCGCTCAGGTCTTTGATCTCGCCGCAAGTCGTG
>VBGG01000066.1 GCA_005883405.1 Chloroflexota bacterium
AGATTCGCCGTGGTAGTGAATGAACGTGTGACGCTGTAAACCTGCTTGCCGTTCTCGGTCAGGGTCGCGCTCGCATTGCAGTGAAAGAAGCTGCTGCTGGTCGGAACGCTGCTGGTCGAAGAACTGTCGGCAAAAGCGGGCGCGGCTGCGGTGGCCGCGAGCGTCGCTGCCGCGGCGAGTGCCACGAGGCGCTGTCGCATGTGTTTCGCTCCTTTGTGCGATCTGTGTCGTCCGCTCGGTGCTACACCTCGTGCAGTCCGGCGCGGCGCACAATATTGAGCGATTCGCCCTCGCGTTATGTAACGACCCGGTTGAGTTCTGGTTGAGCTTTCGGAGAATAGCGCCGATGCGGGTTGCCCTGCCTGGCGGACTCCTCGTCGTCATCCGCGTGCTCGCGGCCGTGTTCACGTATGTCGCGGTGTTCGATGCCACGGCACTCGTCATGTATGCCATCGGCGTCGCCATCGTTCCCGACGAGGCGCGCGGCACCTTCGGGCTGATCGGCCTGGGCATAGCCGAAGCCGCGGCTCTGGCGACGGTCCTGGTGTTCTGGCGCGTCATGGATCGCAGGCGCCTGCGTGGCCTCGGTCTGAATCCTGAGCTGGCCAAGCGGCAGTGGCTGCGCGGCGCGGGTGTGAGCGCGCTGATGATGGGCTTCATCGTGCTGGCCTGGTACACCCTGGTCGACGGTGCGACCTGGGACGTCAACACCGATGCGCTACGCGCGGCCGCGGTGGTCTCTAGCGGCCTGGCGGGCTTTGTGGTTCAGGGAGCAGCCGAGGAGCTGCTGTTCCGCGGCTACGTGCTGACGAACCTGCAAGAGCAGTGGGGACTGCGCTGGGCGGTCGCGCTCTCGGCCGCCGGGTTCGCGCTGTGGCACGCCATGAATCCGGCCTTCAACGCGCTGGCGCTGATCAACCTGGTGCTGTTCGGTATCGCAACCGCGCTCTACAAGGTGCGCGTCGACCACGGACAGTTGTGGGGCGTGTGCGCCATCCACACGGTCTGGAACTGGCTACAGCAGATCGTTTTCGGCTTGCCAAACAGCGGCTTGACCACGCCGCGGGACGATGTCCTGTTCAGCGTGATGCCGAACGCTTCGCTGCCTGATCCGATCTGGGGCGGCGGATTCGGTCCAGAGGGCACGCTGGCCGCGAGCCTGGTGTTGCTGGCGCTGATCGGCGTGACCCTGCGCCAACCCGCGCGCAGAGGCTGAATCGCGCTAGGAGCTGGCGACGACCTCAGATTGCGCGGGGTGAAATTCCTCACTGCGCAGTCGGCTTGCGATGCGTCGGGCGAACAGCAAGCCGTCGATCGCGCGCTGATCCGACGAGAGCATCTCGTGCGGCGCGCATGTCGATAGTCGCACGCCTTCGGCAGTGACCACGCATGAGCAGTTGCGGCTGAGCGCTTGCAAGAGCTCGAGAGCTTCGGTTTGGGTGCCGTGCCACAGCACGCTGGTTGCCATTGGAGTGGACCTACCTCAATTCTGCGTCCTGCCGGTTCCTGACGACCGGGTCACGTTTGCCTGCTGCTCGTAGACGCAACCTGCGTGCCACTGCCAGCGGCAACGCTAAGCGAATCGCACTTCGGGAACGGTGTGGTATAGTGACGTGCTGTCGCCTTTCGGCGAGAGTTTGGCTTGTCGCAACCGCCTTCGTGGCGGCCATAGACGTCGCAACCGAACACCATTTTCTGGGGTTGGCTGAACACCCGAACTGCCAGTAGTGAAGGGATCTTCTGGCGGGGCCACCTTGGGGTGGTGTTTTCTGTTGCCTTCTGCCGGGCCCGCGGCCCCTACATCACACGCCCGCGTGTCGGGAGGTCTATGCGTTGCACACACCGTCGCTCATTGAACAAACTCCGAATGCCGTCTGGGCCTCCGCCGGTGCGGCGGAGGGCGATACCGAGCTAAACGCGTTCGATAACGCGCTGCTGGCTGCGCAGGTTGGCAATCTCAACCTGATTCGGATCAGCAGCGTGCTGCCCCAGAACGCCACCGTTCTGGACCAACCGCCGCAGATCACGCCCGGCTCGCTGGTACCGACGGTCTACTCCGTCCACGTGTCGGCGCGCCCTGGCGAAACCGTTGCCGCCGCGGTCGGCATCGGCGTCGCCGAAGGGTCCCACGGGATGATTTACGAGTCGCACGGCACCTCGCTGGACGAGGTCGAGGCGTCCGTACGCCAGATGATCGACGAAGGCTTTGCCCGTCGCGGGCTTTGCCTCAAAGAGGTCATCGTTCGCTCGATCGAGCACAAGGTCGAACGGATTGGCTGCGCTGTCGCGGCCGTTGTCCTGTGGTGGAGGTGAACCTATGAAAGCCATTGGTCGCCACATCATTCTCGAGATGTGGGGCTGTGAGAATCTCGACTCGGTCGAGACTGCCGAGGAAGCCCTGCGCGACATGGTCGAGGCGCTGGATGTCAATCTGCTCGATCTGCGAGTCTATCCGTTCAGTCCCGTCGGCGTGACCGGCATGGCGATCGTGTCCGAAAGCCACCTGGTGATTCACACGTGGCCCGAGCACGGTTACGCCGCCGTCGATATCTTCACGTGCGGGGCTCCCCGCGATCCGCAGGCCGCCGTGCAGGTCCTGCGGCGGCTGTTCCGGCCAGAGCACATCAGCGTCATGGAGATCAATCGCGGGCAGCTTGACCTGCCCGACTACTCGGTCGAGGCCCGGCCCGAGCGCGAGCGCTCGACGCCGCGCCGAACGCGTGCTCCCGCCTATTCGGCCTGACTCAGCGGAACCAGGCAGGGAGGACTGGTTCGCCGAGCCAGCGTACGCTGGCTGTCAGCAACGCTATCGGGTACTGCAGCGGCTGCACGCGCAGACCACGCCCTGGCAAAGCCTGGAAGTGCTGGAACTGGAGGGGCCGGGACGAGCGCTCATCCTCGGCGGCACGCTCCAAACCAGCGTGAACGAGGAGTTTACCTACCATGAGCAGCTCGTTCACATCCCGATGTTTGCGCACGCCAACCCACACCGCGTGCTGATCGTCGGCGGTGGCGATGGCGGCGCGCTGCGTCACGTGCTCCTGCACCAAGGCGTGGATCGGGCCCTCGAGGTCGAGATCGATCAAACGGTGGTCGAGGTTTCGCTGCGCTTTTTGCCTGAGATCAGCGGTGGCGCGTACTCCGACCCGCGCGCCGAGCTGAAGATCCAGGACGGTGCCCAGTTCCTGGCAGAGACAAGCGAGCGCTTCGACGTGATCCTGATCGATTCCACCGACCCGGTCGGCCCCGCGGCGGCGCTGACCTCGGACGAATTCCTGCGCAATGCCCATCGCGGCCTGGCGCCTGGCGGCCTGATCGCGATGCAGAGCGGCTCGCCGATATCGCAGCCGCGCGAGTGGCTCAGCACCGTGCGCGCGTTCAAGCGGGAGTTCCGTATCGTCAAGCCGTATCTGGGATATGTGCCGATCTACCCCGCGATGTTGTGGAGCTGGGTCGTCGGCTCGGACGAGGTGGATCCGACGAGCTTCGACGAAGTCAGCGTCCGCTCGCGGCTCGACGGACTCGGAACTGAGCTGCGCATCTATAACCCAGGCTTGCACCGCGCAGCGTTCGCGCTGCCCAACTTCGTGCAGGCGCTGCTAAAACTGATCGATCGTGACGAGGCCCCCACTGCCGCTCACCTTCGCGCCGCCGGCCACCCACTTCCTGGCGTCCTCGCCTGAGCGCGCCACCGCCACCGCCGCCGCGGCGATCTTCGGTGCACCGCTGGACCTGACCGAGACCTTCCGGAGCGGCACGGCCGCGGGGCCGTCCGCGGTCAGATTCATGTCCGACGTGCTCGAGACCTACAGTCCGGTGCTCAACCGCGACCTGGAGGATCTCGTCGTCTCGGACCTGGGCGACCTGGTACTCAGCGGCCTCAGCATCGAGCAAGCCCTGGATGCCATTGCTGACGGCATGGCCTACGCCGCCGAGCAAGCCAGACTTGCCGTCATGCTCGGTGGTGAGCACACCGCCAGCCTGGGCAGTTTTCGTGGCCTGAAGCGCGTTTAGCCTGAGGCCATCATCCTGCAAGCCGACGCGCACCTGGATATGCGCCCCGACTACGCGGGCCAGGTGCTCTCGCACGCGACATGGCTGAACCACGTTGGCAAGGAGTTCGGCTTCCGGACAATCCATCAGGTGGGATTGCGCTCGGGTGATCGACGCGAATGGCAGCTGGCGCGCCGAGAGACGGCATGGAGCAGTACCGAGCTCAGCGTGCCGCTTTCCGTGCGCGACCACGTCGGCCATCGCCCCGTGTACGTGTCGATCGACATCGACGTGCTCGATCCGGCGCATGCGCCGGGCACGGGCTGCCCGGAACCGGGCGGGGTGACCGTTCGCGAGCTGCTGGACTTTCTCTACAGCCTGGAGGGGCTACGCGTCGTGGCGCTCGACGTGATGGAAGTCTCACCCAACGTTGATGCCGGCGAAGCTGGTGCGCGAGGCGATCCTGCTTTTCGGGAGCGCGGCTACCCCTGTGGGGCGGTGATCTTCTGGACGATGATCTCGAGCGCCTTGCCCAGCTGCGGATCGCGATCGTTCTGCAGGTCTTCGTCAGTCAGGTCGACCTGCACCTCGGGCGTCACGCCGACGCCGTCGAGCTGCGCGCCTGATGGCGAGACAAACCGCTGCTCGGTGACCTGCAGCACGGAATCGTCGGGCAGCGTGATTTGCGTCGCGACGCCGACATTACCGGCAGTCTTGCTGCCGACCAGCGTGGCGATTTCCGCCTCTTGCAGTGCGGCGGCGAAAATCTCGGCGCCTGAGGCGCTGTCGCGGTCGACGAGCACGACCAGCGCCGCGCCATTGAGCAGGTTCATCGGCTGCGTCTGCAGCGGAGTCTGCCTCCGCTGCCGATCGACCTGGTACCCGATGACGGCGTGGTTCGCGTCGAAGAAGCCTCCCGCGGCGCCGATGACCGCGTTCAGTGATCCGCCGGGGTTGCCGCGCAGATCGATCACCCAGCCTTTCAGTCCGCGTTGGCGGCCCTGATCCAGTATGCCCAGCACCTGGTCGACCGTAGACGCGTCGCCAAAGCTGCGAATCTTCAGATAGCCGATCGGCGCATTGGGTACCTGACGGCCGATCACCTGCTCGACCTGTACGAGCGCTCGCTTCATCGTGAATTCCAGTGGGTCGGGCGTGCCGAGACGGCTGACCTGGACGCGCACCTGCGTCCCGGGCTGGCCGCGGATAAGCGTCGCGATGTCGCCCACGGCGCGGCCGCTCACGTCCTGCCCGTCGACGGCGATGATGCGGTCACCACGCTTCAGGCCGCTGCTCGCAGCAGGGCTGTTTGGGAAAATCTCGGCGATCAGCGGCGGCTGGTTATCCTGCGGCCGCGACATCAGCACGCCGATCCCCGCGAAGCTGGTCTCGTTGCGACGTTTGGCCTCATCCGGCGTCATAAACGAGGTATGTCCATCGTGGAGGCTGTCGGCCATGCTGCGTAGGACGGTCCAGTCTGGATGCGTCTGTTGCGCCCAGTCGGGCATCTTCGTCACAACCGAGTCGTACGCATCGCCGAAGCCCTGCCAGTCCTTGTCGGCATCGCCCGTCGTCGCGCCGGCCAACTGGAGCGGCAGCGTCAGCAATGGCAGCGTCGGATTCTCTTGGAGGCCCTGGCGCAGTCCATCTGCAGCTGCCCTGATCAGCTGTGTGTTGTCGACAGGGTCGACGTAGGTCTCCAGGATCGCGCGGTACGCCGTGTACAGGTCAGTCGACGAGAGGCTCTCGCCGCGTAGTCGCGCACTTGTCGACGCTGACGACGCTGGCGACGCAGCGGCGGGCGCCGACGTGTCGACTGGCGTCGGAGTGGTACGCGCGCCGCTCGGCTTGGCAGCCGGGGCCGGCGTGACGATGCGGTTACCGCTGGAGCTTCCGCCGCCCGCGGGGGTGCACGCCGCCAGCGAGAACAGACAGATAACGGCTAGCGGGCGAAGGATACGAAGGCTGGATTGCACAAAAAATACAGCAAGGCCTGCGGCTCAGAATGATAACGCCGTGGGCGAGGCCGAGCGCTACCATCTCGCGCGTGAAGATCAGGGCGGTCACCCTCGGGTTCGATTTGCCCTATCCCGCGGTGGTCACCGCTCCATTCGAAGCCGCGGCGCGTTTTCTGACGGCAGCCAGGGCGGCCTTCGACGCGGCCGGTGTTGAAGTCCAGACGACACGCGTGGCCGGCCCTGATCTTGGCCCCACCCTGGCCAGCGCCGGCTCAGACCTGGCGAGCTGGGCTGCCGATACGGAGGCAGCCGCGAGAGGCAGCGGCATCGATTACCTGTCGTTGGGGCGCCTGCCCGCGACCGCGCACCAGTTCGTAGCCGAACGGGTCGCGCCGATCCTGGCTGCTGGCGAGACTGTATTTTTCTCGGCTGATCTCATCGACGGACGGCTGCCATCAGTGGCCATGGCGGCCGCGTGCGCAAGGGCCGTGAAGCAGCTTGCCTCGATGACACCCTTGGGCTTCGGCAATCTGCGTTTCGCGGCGACGGCGCACTGCCCACCGAACATCCCGTTCCTGCCTGCCGCGTACCACGCTGGCGGCCCGCCACGATTTTCGATCGCCGTTCAGGCAGCCGACGTCGTGGTGGATGCGCTCGGTGCTTCGGGTGGCACGTCAGAGATCGAGGACGGTCTGGTCGATCGGCTCGAAGCCGCTGCCGCGCCAGTCGAACGGACCGCCGACGCGCTGGCCGCGGAAAGCGGCTTCGACTTCGTGGGCATCGACCTGTCGCCCGCGCCTTTCCCATCCGACGAGATATCGATCGGCGCGGCGCTCGAGCGCGGCGGTGTGGATCGCTTTGGCGCGCCGGGCACGCTGTACCTGTCGGCCATGCTGACGCGCGCGATTCGCCGCACCCGGGTCCGCCGCTGCGGCTTTTCGGGGCTGATGCTGCCACTGCTCGAAGACTCGGTGCTCGCCCGCCGCGCCGCGGAATGTCCACCGAGTTTGCACGAGCTGCTGCTCTACTCGGCGGTCTGCGGCACGGGTCTCGACACGCTGCCACTGCCGGAGGATGTCTCGGAAGCCGAGCTGGCTGGCGTGTATCTCGACGTCGCCGCGCTGTCGGTAGCGCTCAACGGTAAGCCGCTCACGGCTCGCTTGTTGCCGGTCCCCGGCGCACAGGCGGGGGATTCGACCACGTTTACGTTCGACTACTTTGCGAACTCGCGCGTGCTGCCAGCACGCGGCGCGGGTGCAGCGTGCATTGTGGAGCGCGGCCAGTGAAGCTGCTGACCACCCTGCTCATCGCCGCGCTGGCGGCGCTGGCGGTGTATTCGGCGCGGCGACGCATCTTCTTCGCGCTGAAAACCGGCGCCGTCGTGTACATCGTGCTGCTGTTCGGGCGCCTGTTGCTGTCGGCGGGCAGTCTGGCCGATCGCTGGGAAGACCTGATCTGGCCGGTGTTCTTCCTGCTGCTGGCGTGGGTGATCCTGTGGCGGGTCAGCACCACCTATGCCGAGCGACGGGCAAGGAAAAGTCAGAACCGCATTTGAAGCTGGGCCACAAGCTCGCCAAATTCCTGGACCGTGTCACTGATGACCGCGTTCTGGACGTCGCGGTGCACCCCAGCCAGCGATCGGGGCGGATCGAGGGTCTCGACTTCCTGCGCCAGCCGCATCAGCTCCCATCGGTTGACGGCGGCGGTGTTGGCGAGGCGGCCGTTGTCGGGCTCGAGCTCGCGGATTGCCACCCAGGCGTCAAAGACCGCGCGCATGCGGCCGGCGATCTGCTGCGCGTGGGCGCGGTACAGCCGCTGTTCGCGTTGCTCCTGGAGGCTGCGTGGTCGAAGAAGTTGCAGGAAGGTGGCAAGAGCCACAGACGAGCTCCCTTAGTGCGGGCTCGGGGCAGCGTGCGGCGGAAGTTCAGACCAAAGAAAAAGCCCCAGAGATGCATCGTACATCTCTGGGGGCTTCATGCGGAGTTCGATGATGTGGTGAACCGGATCGGTACCCTCGGGCTCAATGGGCCCGTTCTCACCGCGACTGATGGAAATCAATCCACCGAGCTGCAAAGTCTCACGCGCAAGCGGGGGTGCGACCCGGGGTCTCTCCTAGCGCCCTGCCCCGCCACACTCGGCTGCAGGACGCTTGATCAATCGATTTGACGAACTCCGTACAGGAGCTGGACCAAGGGTTTTCGAACCTCCTTCCGCTCCACTCAACTCTGGTCGTATACGCACGAGTGCGCCCGACCAAAATCACCATACCGACGACCATGCCGTCTGTCAAGGGGATTTCCGACCGTCCGTGGGGCCCAGCCGACGCTCGACTGCCTCGCGCACCTGGACGTCGTGTGCCGCGTAGGCGCGCAGCAGACCAAGATTACCGGCCAGCATCATGTCGCCGTGCGGGACAGCCAGGTATGGCTGGAGGCTGCTGCCGACCATCAACGCCCGTCGCGGACCGGTCACCGCCAGCAGGTCCGGCGGCGGCGCGTCCGTGTCGAAGACGATCGCGCCATGGCCCATGTCGGCGAAGACCGCCTCGTTGCTGATCGTGCCATCGGCGAGCTGCTCGACGTAGGCCGCGAGGCGCGCCGATGAAAGCTCGCCCGTGTGGTGCTCGAACAGGCCAGTCACCTGGCCATCGACGAGGTGAAACGCCAGACAGTGGAAATTGCCGACGTTGGCCACAATCGGTGCGCTGGAGGCGCGCACGCGTGCATCCTCGAGCGCGCCAGCCACGGCGGCCGGCGCGGTATCCATCAGCAGCAACGGCAGATCCGACGGCGCCGTATTGGCCACCGCTCGCAGGCGGGTCATGGCGGGCGGGACGGCCTCTCGCGTGAAGGCGAACCCGCCCAGGCCCAGGCCGCGCGACAGGCGGTCGCGCAGATAGTCGAAGCGAAACACTCGGTCGCTGAAGCCCGGCGGCGCGGCGCCGTGGTCGAACACCGCCACGGCGAGGCCGTCGAGGTGAACCGCGACGCCGAAGGCGCTCAGCGTGCGCAGCAGCGGACCGAGCGCCAAATCGCGCAGGAAGACGTGCGCGGCGCCCGCGTCGGCCAGGCCGATCGCCTCGTCGTCCGACACCACGCGGATACCCATCTCGGCGACGGCGTCGAGGTCGTCGTCGAAGGTGCGCGCCGCGTCGGGTGTCGCGAACGCCTCGAGACCGGCTCGTACGTGGTCCATGGTGGCCCAATGCGACGGGCCGCCGCCCATGGTCACGCCCGTCAGCACGAGGCGTTTGCGGGCCGCGGTAGCGGCGCGAACACGGTCGGCAATGACCATGGTCGGCGACGGCAACACGAGCTTGAAGCAGTTCTCGAGCTCGCGTTCCGAATCGAACAGCAGCACGTCCTGGGTGCCCGTGCCGACGTCGACCGTCAGGATCTGCATTTTTAAGAGCCGCTAGCGCGAGCCACGTGCGCCAACCTCCGCGTCGTCTCTGAGTGTAGAATCGCGCCCGATGGCGAGCATCGTGGTCGCGGCGATGATGCTCGCCGCGGCCGCGCTGGCCTGGGGCGGACTCGGTTGGGTGGTCGCCACTGTACCGCCGACGCGCCCTGTGGCGGTCCTGGCAGCCTACGTCTTCGCGTTCGCCGGCCTGACCAGCAGCGGTGCCCTGCTGGCCTGGCTGGCGTTTCGGCCGCGCTCCGAGGACGGCGGACTCAAGTCGCCAGCCGGCTACCTGGCCCACTCGATGCTGCTGGCCATCATCGCGCTGTTTGCGCTGTGGCTGCAGGCGCTGCGCATGCTCACGCCCATCGTGGGCTTCTTGCTCATCGGCCTGTACGCGGTGCTGGAGTTGGCGGTGCTGTTCGGAACGCGCGGTTCGGTCGAGCTACCAACGCGGCATTGACGCGCAATCGGAATCCGTTCGACCGCTTCGCGCGACTCTACGACTGGGAGCACGACCGGTACCTGGCCGACGTCGAGGTCCATCTTGCGTTCGCCGCTCGATTCGGCGGGCCAGTGCTGGAGCTGGCCTGCGGCAGCGGCCGACTACTGGCGCCTCTGGCCCAAGCTGGCTTCCGTGCGACCGGCGTCGACAGCTCGTCGGCGATGCTCGAGCGCGCGCGCCAACGCCTCGACGCGTTGGGCGTGCAAGCGCAGCTGGTCGAGCAGCGCATGGAAGCGCTCGATCTCGATGGCCAGTTCCGTACCATCATCCTCGGCCTGGACAGCTTCGGCCTGCTCGTCAAGCGCGACGATCAGCTGCGTGCCCTGCGCGCGGCGAAGCATCACGCGACGCACGACGGCCGACTCATCCTGGACGTGGCCAACGGCAACCTGCGCGGCGCAGCCGAGCCGCCCGAGGAGCTGCTGCACGACCTGACGCTGCCCGATCCTGAGTCGGGTCGGCCGATCACCAAGTTCGTGCTGCGCCGCCCGAAGCCGGCTGAGCAGCTCGACGAGCTGATGTTCTTCTACGACGAGCAGGACCAGCGCGGGTATCTGAAGCGAAGCATGGTCGAGCTGCGGCTGCGGTGGTTCACCCGCTTCGAGCTCGAGCTGCTGCTGCAAGCGGCAGGCTGGCAGGTCGAGGAGGTGTACGGCGGCTACGACCTGGCAGCCTACGGGCCGCAGAGCGAGCGGCTGTTGATCGTCGCGCGTTAGATGAGCCGCGAGCGGATGGCCGCGCTGGCGTAGTCCATGGCGGTGACCGCGATCACGATCATCCACAGCACCGTTGCCGCCTGGTTGAACTGCACGAGGCGCGAGCGGATGGCCGCGCTGGCGTAGTCCATGGCGGTGACCACGATCACGATCATCCACAGCACCGTCGCCGCCTGGTTGAACTGCAGCAAGTTCATGTACTGGATCAGTAGAAAGCCGATGCCGCCACCGCCGACCAGGCCCAGCACCGTCGACATGCGCACGTTGTGGTCCCACCAGTAGATGGTCACCGCGAGGAACGTCGGGATGACCTGCGGCACCACCCCGTAGACCACCGTCGACAGACGATCGGCTCCGGTGGCAGTGATCGCCTCGACAGGGCCTGGCTCGATGCCTTCGATCGCTTCGGAATACAGCTTGCCGAGCGAGCCGATCGAGTGCACCACGATCGCCAGCACGCCCGCATACGAGCCGATGCCGACGATGACCACCATGATCACGCCCAGGATCAGCACCTCGATGGAGCGAGTGATGGTGAAGACCAGCCGCACCAGCCCGTAGATCGCCCGACCGATCGGCGAGCCGCCCATCAGGTTGCGAGCACCAAGGAAGCTCAGCGGAACGCTGAACACCACGCCGAACACGGTGCCCATGAGTGCCAGCAAGATGGTCTCGCCCATGCGGCCGAGGCTGGAAATCAGTGTCTCGCTGAGATGAACGCTGCCGGTCGGCGCGTTCAGGATCAGCCGGAACTGGTACACGTCGGGCGGCAGCGTGTTGTAGTCCGGCCATACCCGGACTTCATGGAAAGCACCCTTGCCATCGGTGTGCACGCGGGTGAAGAGCGCGTCGAGGCCGCGCGATGGATTCTGGATGCGTAGCTGGCCGTCGGCGTCGGCCGCGAAACCAGAGCCGTCAAAGGTGATCGCCTGGCCGGGCGAGGCCGAGCCGGGATCGACGCGCAGGGTCTGACCGGACTGGTCGCTGACGACGGCCGGGCCGGTTGAGCCCGCGCCGACTACGAACGGGAGCTGCAACTCGACCTGCGTCACGTCGCGCGCGGCGACGTCGGGCTGCACGAGCGCCTTCAGGATCGGCGCCGCGTTGGGGGCATTGGTCAGTTTGCCCAGATCGATCTCCGTCACCATCCAGCCGCGGACCAGCACGGCCACCGCGACGAGCAGCACGACGACGCGCAAAATCCTCGTGCGGGTGTTCTCGCGTCGGGCCAGCGCTCGTCAGCGATCAGGCGGGCCAGAGCCTGCGCATCGTCCCCGGCTCAGCCTCGCCCGGTCAGACCGTCACGTTCGAGGGATCCGGCTTCGCCCCCGACGCCGACGGCCAACTGCGTATCCAGAACCCGACGCGCGGCCTCGACGGCCTGTTCACCCGCCTGCACACCGACGGCAAAGGCAGCTTCCAGGCTGCAGATGACCGTCATGCCCTCACGATTGATCTGCTGCAGGTACTTGAGCACCGAATGCGAGGTGGCCGGATCGAGGCTGGCGACCGGCTCGTCGGCGAGCATGATCTTCGGTTCCTGCATGAGCGCGCGAGCGATCGCCACACGCTGCTGTTGGCCGCCTGACAGGCGGTCGGCGCGCTGGTGGGCCCGCTCGCGAAGGCCGACGCGCTCCAGGTTGATCAATGCGCGGCGGTAGTCCTCTTCGCCGAAGTGCG
>VBGG01000427.1 GCA_005883405.1 Chloroflexota bacterium
ACCTTGCGTTGACCCGAGACCTCGAGGGCTGCATCGTGCTCCACGACCTGAATCCGTCCGCCCTGGAGGACATCCAGCGCTACGGCCGCAAGGCTGTATCCAAGGCCGGCACGAACTTCAGCATCGAGACCACGACCGACCTCGAACGAAGCCTCGAGGGCGCCGAGTTCGTGGTGGTGACGATCACCACCGGTGGCCTCGACACCATGGCCGCCGACCTCGGCATCCCCGAGAAGTACGGCATCTATCAGTCCGTAGGCGACACGGTGGGTCCAGGCGGACTGTCACGCGCGCTGCGCAACGTGCCCGTAATGGCTGGCATCGCAAGAGCGATGGAGCGCCAGTGCCCCAACGCGTGGCTGTTGAACCTGACCAATCCCCTGACGGTGCTGACCCGCGTGGTCGGCTTGACCGCGCCGCGCCTGAAAGCCATGGGCCTGTGCCATGAGCTGTTCGGCGTGCGAGGCGGCCTGATGCGCATGTTCGACGCCACGGTCGACGACTTCGAGATGCGCGTCGCCGGCGTCAACCACCTCATCTGGCTGCTCGACATGACCGTTCGCGGCCAGGATGGACTGCAGTTGGTGCGCGATTTTGTCGCCGATGGTCGACCCCTGCCGATCCCCGACGCGCGCGGCGGCTGGCACGAGCCGTTCGTCGATCGCTGGAAGCTCAAGCTCGAGTTGTTCAACGTCTATGGCGCGCTGCCAGCGGCTGGCGACCGCCACCTGGCCGAGTTCTTTTCGTATTTCCTGACTGAGGCGACGGGAAAAGGCGAGGACTACGGCGTGCTGCTCACGACGATCGCCGATCGGCAGCAGCAGGTGGCCGCGGCTCGCAAGGACGTCCAGGCCGCCATCCAGGGCGAGCTACCGGCGTTGTCGCGCTCGTCGGAAGCGACGGCTGACATCGTCTCTGCCGTGGCCAACGGCCGGTCGGTGCGCACGATCGTCAATCTGCCCAACACCGGCCAGATCGATGCCCTGCCGCGCGGCGCGGTCGTCGAGACGCTGGCCGAGATTACCTCGGCCGGTGCTCAGCCGCTCACCGTCGGAGCGGTGCCGCCAGGCGTGCTCAGCACACTCCAGCCGCACGTGACCAACCAGGAGATGATCGCCCGCGCGGCGCTCGAAGGCGACCGAAGCCTGGCACTCCAAGCCCTGGTCAACGATCCGCTGGTGCCCAACCTCCAGATTGCCCGCAAGCTGCTGGACGAGCTGCTCGAAGCCCACGCGGCGTACCTCCCACAGTTCCGCCAGCGCGTCGCCGCGGCCGTCTGACAACCGCGTCCGTCGGCTTACTTGACGTCAGCCATACTGGCTCTCTAGCCTGCTGAAAGCGTTTTCAGCCTGATGGCCAGTATCGGCGAAGTCGCTCGGCGAGCGGGCGTCTCGATCACCACCGTTTCGCGCGTGCTGAACCCGGTCTCCGAGTACCCCGTCGCGGCGGCCACCCGGCGCCGCGTGCTGGCCGCCGCGGCCGCGCTGCAGTATTCGCCGTCGGCACTCGCCCGCGCGCTGGTCACCCGACGCTCGCGCATGGTCGGCGTGCTGCTGGGCGACATCGCCGATCCGTATTTTGCCGAGATCGTTCGGGGCATCGAGGACGTCGCCCGCCGTAGCGGCTACCTGGTGGTGGTCTGCAACACCAGCCGCGACCCCGGCACGGAGCGGCGCTACGTCACCGCGCTGCGCGACTACCGCGCCGACGCGATCATCTTTCTCGGCGGCGACATCTTCGACGCGCCGACACGCCGCGCCCTCGAGCGCGAGCTGATCTCATTGACCAGCTACGGCGCGGTCGCACTCGCCGTGGCCGGCGATCACGCCGACCTGCCGGCCATCGACATCGACCACACCGCCGGCGCCGAGGACATGGTGCGCTACCTGATCGGCCTGGGCCACGCGCGCATCGGCTACATCTCGGGCCCGCTGACCGTGAGCACCGCCCGCTACCGCCACCAGGGCTACATCAACGCGATGACCGCCGCCGGTCTCGCTGCCGACCTGGTCGAAGAAGGCGACTTCGCCTACGCCGGCGGGCAAGCCGCTGCGCTCGAGCTGCTCAAGCGTGAACCCACCGCCATCTTCGCCGGTAACGATCAGATGGCGCTCGGCGTGCTGGCCGCGTGCCGCGCTTGCGCCATCGCCGTTCCCGGCGACGTTTCGGTCGTTGGCTTCGGTAACACATCGGCCGCCGAACACGCGGTGCCCGCTCTGACCACCGTGTCGATGCCGCGCCACCAGCTCGGCGTCGAGGCGATGCAGGCGGTTATCGACGCGCTCGAGCTCGAAAAGCCGCGTATCTACCCGCGACGACTGCCATTTCACCTCGTCATACGTGAATCGTCGGGACCACCGTTGCTGGCCCGAATCGGTAAACCGACGCGGCGACGGGCGCGCAGCTCTACCGCCGCCAGCGCCTCGGTGTGATTCCGCCGGGCAGGCGGAATCACACCGAGGTTCAGCTCGTTGATCCAGCCAGCTCGACCCGGCGTCCCTCTTCGGCCGACACGTAGGCAGCGTAGACCAGCCGGATCGCGTCCATGCCGAGATTCCCGTCGGAGCGTGGCGCGCGTCCGTCCGCCACGCTTGCCACGAAGTCCTGGATCATCTGGCGGTGTCCCTGCGCCCAGTCCTCGTCGGGCGCGGGTGGGCTCCAGCCCGCGCTGGTCTCGAGTTTTTCGATCAGATACTCGTCGCCGAACACGGACGCATCAGGCGCGTACGCCTCCACCAGCCGCGTGTGTGACAGGTTGCACTTGATGTGTGCGTTGGACATCAGCACCTGGAGCGTGCTCTCCATGCCGCCGAGTACCGCGTCGGAGGCCCACACGATTCCGCGTGTGCCGTCGTCGAAGGTCAGCACTGCCGATCCCCAGTTCTCGACGTCGACCCAGCCGGTACCGATCCAGTGACGCGGCTCCTGTTCGAATCCGGGCGCTCGGGTCAGGTCACCGACTTCGGCGACGACCGCCCGCGGGCGGATCGGTCGACCGAAGCGCCGCATACCCTCCTGGCGCTTCAGGTGCAGCATTGCCGCGATGGGGTGTACGCCGAGGCGCAGCAGCGCGCCGCCGCCCGCGGTCCGCCACTCCTTCGAATACGGTGAGTGCGACCCGCTGTGACACTCGCCGCCGCGCATCTCCAGGATCGTTCCGCCCGAGGCCGCGGCCAGTCGATCTGCCTTGGCGATCGACGGTGCATACACCCAGTTCTCGGCGTACATGAGCTGGACGCCGGCGCGCCCGGTGGCTTCGACCATGGCCGACGCGTTCTGGGTGGCGGCCTCGAGCATCTGTTTACGAGGCACACGGCTGACCTCGGCGTCGGCTGGTAGCGCGGCGCCATCAAACGCGGTGAGCGGCTTGGAGCAGATGACGTGTTTGCCGAACGCGGCCGCCGTTTCGGTCATCGGCCGGTGCAGGTAGTTCGGGACGCACAGATCCACGACATCGATCGACGTCGACTCGAGCGCCTGCTCGAGGCTGGTGAACACGGCCTGCGCGCCGTGCCGCCGAGCGAAGGCCTCGGCTGAATCGCGGGTGCGGCTGACAGCCGCGACGAGCCGCGGCTCGTAGCCGGTGACGCCGGCATAGGCGCGGGCTCGCGTTTCGGCGATGAAACCCGTGCCGACGATGGCAACGTTGACCGCTGTGCGCGCCATGTGTGAGGCCAGTCTAGAACTTCATGTCGCGCTCGACAGCAGCGCTGCCAGCGTCAGCCGATGGCAATACTCGCTGGGCGGGATCCGCTCGTGGCACAGGAGGATCAGCGAACCGTGCTCGCGTTCCAGCGCCTTCAGCTGCTCGAGCACATGCGGCCGTTGCTCCACGATCTCTGCGCGGTAACGCCGTTCGAACTCCTGCCAGGTGAGACCGGCGTGGTTGTACTCGTCGAGCAGCTCGCGGCTGGGCGCCGCGTCCTTCAGCCACACGTCGACGCGTTCTCGCCGCACCCCGCGTGGCCAGAGGCGCATGATCAACACCCGCAGGCCGTCGATCTCCGAATCCCGCTCGAGCTCGTAGACACTCGCGTGGCGAATCACACTGTGTAGTCCTGGCCCGATTGACGCACTCGCCATACGCGCGTCACTCCCGTCAACGAAGCTACATCCGCCCCTCGTCTGGCGCAGGATGGCGGTGGCCGGTCCACGCCGGCGGGTCGCTGGCGGGAAACGATTCCATCGATGCCTCGTCGACGATGTCGCCAGGTTCCTGGAGCTCGTCGATCGCCTGCCGTACGTCGCGGTCTTCGACAAAGCCGGCGCCCCGCTCCTGTCGGATGCGCTGCGCCGTGGCGATGATGTCCGCCTGGGGCAACCGCAACGGCGGCGGAGTCAGCCAGGTAAGCAGCTCGAGGCGCACGCCATTGGGATCACGGAAATAGATGGATCGCTCGTATCCGCGCTCGATCTTCCCGTGGACCTCGACACCCTCCACCTGGAGCCGCTCCAGCGCCGCCGCGAAGCTTTGCGCATCGACGTCGAGCGCCAGGTGGTTCATCACTCCGTAGCCGGGCCGCATGCGCTCATACTTGCCGACCGCCGCGACCTCGTCGTACGGCAAGAAGTAGGCGATGAAGTTGTCTTCGCCGACGTGAAAGAACACGTGCTCCATCGACGCGTCGTCGAGGTTTGGCTGGCGCAGCACGATGCGCATATTCAGAATTTCGGAGTAGAAGCGGATCGTCTCCGCGGAATGGATCCCAAAAAACGCCGGGTGCGAGATGCGCAGCGTACGGATCACAGTGCCGTCCTTCCACCCGTTAGGATGCCTGAGTGTTGGCACCCGACCCATCCGCGGCGCAAGAGGTCTCGGACCTGTACCGCGCGCTGCTGGGCGCGTGGAACGCCCGCGACGCGCGCGCGTTCGCCAGCTTGTTTACCGATGACGGGCACATCGTCGGCTTCGATGGTAGTCAGGCCGACAGTGCCGCCGAGATCGAAGCGCACCTCTCGCAGGTCTTTGGCAGTCATGCCACCGCTGCGTACGTCGCCAGGGTGCGCGAGGTCCGCCTGCTGGGAGATGACGCCGCGCTGCTGCGAGCGGTGGTCGGCATGGTCCCGCCGGGCCAGTCGGATATCAACCCCGCGGTGAACTCGATCCAGAGTGTGGTCGCCGAGCACGTCGCCGGCCCGACCTGGCGCGTCGTGCTCTTGCAGACGACCCCGGCCGCCTTCCACGGCCGGCCCGACCTGGCCGAGGCGCTGACGCGGGAGCTGCGCCAGCTCCTGTAGCGAAGCGTGCGCTGGGTCTACGATGCCGTCGAAGCCCGCCTGTTTCGCGAGAGCCAGCGTGGGCGGGATGAGGTGCCGCTGTCACGCCAGCAGCATCGCCTGGATGCCGCGAGGCCAAGCGTGTGACCGGCGGCGATATAGCCGAGCATGCGCCGGCCGTTCGCGGCGACGGCGGGCGGTTCGCGGCGACGGCGGGCGGTTCGCGGCAGCGGCGGGCGGTTCGCAGTGACGGCGGGCGGTTCGCGGCGGCGGCGAGCGGTGCTGCGGGGTCGCGCTCTTTGGCCCCCTGCGCCGCCGCGCCCTGTCAACGGGGCCGGTGTACCGCCGCGCTCTGCCAACAGGGGCGGCGGCACCGCGGCGCTGTGCCAACATGGTGCTGTGTCAGCGGCGTCCGCGTCAGGCATCAGCATCACCCCCGAACAGATTGAGGCAACCTGCGCGGTCATCCGGCCACACGTACGCCTCACGCCGATTCTGGAGGCCAGCGGCGCAGATTTTGGCCTGGGCGCGTTCCCGGTGGTGTTCAAGCTCGAGCACCTGCAGCACGCCGGCTCCTTCAAGGCCCGCGGCGCGTTCGCCAATCTGCTGCTGCGCGACGTGCCGCCAGCGGGCGTGGTAGCCGCCTCGGGTGGCA
Source organism: Chloroflexota bacterium (assembly GCA_005883405.1). Taxonomy (GTDB): domain Bacteria; phylum Chloroflexota; class UBA6077; order UBA6077; family CF-72; genus CF-72. The sequence continues at coordinate 5,873 of VBGG01000427.1, forward strand.
ACCACGGCGCGGCGGTGGCGTACGCGGCGATGCGCCGCGGAGTATCCGCCCGCATCTTCGTCCCGAACGTATCGTCGCAGGCCAAGACCGCGCGGATCCAGGCGTATGGGGCTGAGCTCGTGGTCGGCGGCGATCGCTACGCCGACGCGCTCGCCGCCAGCGAGGCATGGGCCGCCGAGTCGGGCGCGCTGCAGGTCCACGCGTATGACCAGCTCGAGACGCTGCTAGGGCAAGGAACCGTCGGTCTCGAGCTGTCGCAACAGGCGCCCGCGATCGACACGTTGCTGGTGCCTGTCGGTGGTGGCGGTCTGCTCGGGGGTATCGGCGCCTGGTACGCCGGTCGGGTAAAGGTGATCGGCGTCGAGCCGACCGAGGCGCCGACGCTCACCGCGGCGATGGGCGCCGGCCGTCCCGTGGATGCACCGGCGGGCAGCATCGCCGCCGACTCGCTGGCGCCCCGACGCGTTGGCGAGCTCATGTTCCCGATCGCGCGGGCGTACGTCGAAGAGGTGATCCTGGTGGCCGACGCCGCGATCCGGGACGCGCAGGAGTCCCTGTGGTCCGCACTGCGCCTGGTCCTGGAGCCGGGTGGCGCCGCCGCGTTCGCCGCGTTGCTGGGCGGAGGCTACCGGCCCGCGTCCAACGAGCGGGTGGGCGTCATCCTGAGCGGCGCCAACACCTCCGCCGTGGACTTCGCAGCCCACTGACGGAGGTGTCGGCGCGGGGTTAGATAGCCGTCTGGAGCGGTCGCAGCTGAGCGTGAGCGGCCGCGCGCCCTGGGCGGTTAGATAGCCGTCTGGAGCGGTCGCAGCTGAGCGTGAGCGGCCGCGCGCCCTGGGCGGTTAGATAGCCGTCTGGAGCGGTCGGGGCTGAGCGTGGGCGGTCGCGCGCAGCGGCGCCAGCCGCCAGCGACCGTAGGCAACGATCGCGCAGAGTAATCCGATCGCCGCCGCGAATGCCCCGTTCCCGGGCTGGCCCGCCAGGAGCTGGTAGCCCGTGGCGCACAACGTGAGCAGCACCAGACACGCCGCTGCCAACGGGGTCAGACTCGCTCGAACGCGCAACAATCCCGGCAGGATCAAACCGATTGCGCCGAGCACCTCGGCGACGCCGATCAGGTGCACGAACGCGCTCGGCAGCGGGATCGGCATCGGCAGCTGCTCGGTCGGCATGAGGAGCTTGGGCGCGCCGCTGCCGAAAGCGAAGAACACGGCGAGCAGTGCCTGAAGAATCCACAATGCGGTGCTCAAGTTTCTTGCGTTGTTCACGGGATCTGTCCTCTTCTTTATGTGGTTGGCGTATCAATCGCCCCATCTCAGTCAGCCGTGACGCCCGCGTGACGCTGCCACGACGCCCGCGTGACGCACACGTGACGCCCACGTGACGCCCACGTGACGCTGACGTGACGCTTGTGTGTTAAGTGTTGCCTGTCATCTTCGCCGAGGGCGCCCCGGCCTGCTGCGGCTGCGCTGCCAGCTGCACGATGCGGATCGCGTTGCCGAACGGATCGCGCAGGCCGCAGTCGATGCCATAGCCTTGCTCGACCGGCTCCTGCGTAAACTCGACGCCCTTGGCCTTCAGCGTCGCGTAGGTCTTGCGACAATCGTCGGTGGTGAAGCCGACGGTGAAGCCCGTCGCGCCCTTGCTGACCAGCTCGCGCACCTGCTTTGCCGATGCCTCATCCAGCGACGGAGGCGCGGGTAGCTCGAGCAAGATCTCGCGGCCTGGCTGGCCCGGAACGGCGACGGTCAGCCAACGCATGAACCCGAGCTCGACGTCGCTTGTCACTTCGAGCCCGAGCTTGCCGACGTAGAAGTCCAGGGCCTGGTCCTGATCGAGGACCCACACGTGAGAAATGCGGATTGACTTCAACATGGAGCAACTCTAGCGAGCGCTCGCGGCGGTGGCTTCTCCAAAACTGCTTGGTCTGCTCCAGGCCATGGTGAAGCACGTCGGCACGGCTCTGGCTACGCCGCGGCTGCGATAGACGCTTGGCGATTCGCCCACGATCTCGCGGAACGTTCGACTGAACGTGCCCAGGCTGGTGAAGCCGACATCGAGGCAGATGTCGGTCACGCTGCGGGTCGTCTCGCGCAGCAGGAACATCGAGCGCTCGACACGGCGGCGCTGCAGGTAGCGGTGAGGGGTCTCCCCGAACGTCGCGTGGAACGTGCGGATGAAGTGCGCCTCGGATACGACCGCGATCCGCGCCAGCGCGGGAATGTCGAGCGGCTGGGCGTAGGTGCGGTCCATCGCGTCGCGGGCGCGAAGCATCCGCCGATTGCAGTCCTCCACCGCCTGGCTCATTGACGCGCGAGCGTACACCAGATGCTCGTCCCCAGCCGTCAGGACCCGCCCGCCATCGCGAGGAAGTTCGCGGCCAATCCCAGAATGCCAAACAGCAGTGAAGCCAGGATCAGCAGAACCAGCCAGGGAATAGCGTGCAGCCGCGACTCAACCTCCGGCCGCGGGCGCTTCTCCTGGGTCTCGCGCGCGAAACGCTCTCGAGATCTGCCCCCCAGAGGCGCGGAGAGCCGCGAATCGCGGGCCGCGCTCTCGAACCCCTCGTCACTTACGAACAGCGGGTTCATCAGGCGCTCGTTCGCGTGGCTCCCTACGGGCTCTCGCGGCTCGGTCACTCGTCTCGAACGCTCACGGGCGGAAGGTATTCCAGGCAATGTTGCCGATGAGTGCTGCCCCGAGGATAACCGTCGCCGCGCCCGCGGTGGCGAACGCCCGCAAGAACGATCGGTGTCGCCGGGCGAGGAGCCGCGCGTTGGCCGCATACGCGTCGATGAGCGTGTCCAGCACAGCGCGCTTGGTCCGACGCGGGTCCTCCCACAGGTACTCGTCGCGGAGAGTCCGGGGTCGTGGCGGGCGGTTGAATGTCGCTGGACCCACCGCGCTTATCCCGGCGACGAGCGCCGCCGCGACGTACATCGCCACCGACACACTCGCCAGGAGGCCAACCCAGAACGGCACGAAGTACGCCGTGCTGCCGACGCCGAACCCGCGCAGGCCGAGCGCCGCGGCAAAGGCGATGCCGATGAAGCCGATGATCAGACGCAGGCGCTCGTTGAGATCATTCCAGGCTGCCTCCTGCTCCTTGATCAGCTCGACGACCTGGTCGTGGACGTAGTCGAGGCTGAGCCAGGCGGCGGGGTCGTCGGGCTGCACCGTCTATCGAGAGTAGCCGCCTCGTCGGCCGAGACTACGCGGAACGATGGTGCCGCTCGTAGTGCTGGCGCAGCAGATCCTTGCCGTAGTCGTTTCCGTTTGGGGTCCTGACCACGGTGTGAATGTGATTCCGCGATGGCTCGTCGTTGTCGAAGGCTATGCCGTTCAGGTGATCGAACTCGATCAAGACGACCGGGCTGTGGATCCGGTAGTAGAAGGCGCTGTCATCCTCGATGCCACCCACCCACACGAAGTGGGTGTCGGGGAGATGTCGCGCCACCTCCGCCATTTTCACGCGAGCATGTCCGTCGCGCATGCGTCCGACGTAGAGCTCGATCAGCTCCAGCAGGTGTTCCTGTAACTTCGGATGGAGCGACGACGCGGCGAGGCCGGCATAAGGAAGCTGGACGTTGTCGCGAAAAGCCGCGGCCTGAATCCGGCCATCCATCCGCTGGGGGCGCAACACACGCTCCGTCGAAGGCGGAATCGCGATCTCGCGCTCCGCCGCTGGGAGCGCTCGCACGAATTCCAGCCCAAGCTGGTCCTCGGCTTCGAACACTCGCGTGCCCGCGTGCTTGCCTGAGTCCACTGAGGTCGGTTCCGAGCCAAAGAAGGACGGTGACATAATCAGCTGGTCGCCAAGCATGAAGCAGTTCACCACCAGGTGGTGACCATCGATCTGCCAGCCCCAGGGTTGGTCGGGTGACGGACGGCCCATGATGCTCAGCCAGTACAGCCATTCGCCGTATTCGTCGTGGCGACCCGTGATCTCCCGCAGCGCGTCGTTCAGTTTCATCACGTTGCGAGCGAGCTCGAACCCGCGGGCGCTGGACGTGGCGCGGACCAGGTCGAGGGCATGGTCGCGCTGGCTCTGCGTGCAGTCCTCGAGGGCGACGCCGTGGCGCATCACGAAGGGATGGATGTTGCTCCAGGCCCGCCACGCTTCGTCGTCGATTCCGAATGTCGCGGTGTCGCGCTGTGGGGGATCGAGGCTCGCCAGAAAGGCGTTGGCCGCCTCCAGCACCGCCTGCGTGGAGACGCCGGTCGACTCCACCGAAAACAACCCCGGGACGACGTCCCCGTCTGTGGTGATGCCCCTGAACGGCTCGGCGAGGGATCGACGCCCCGCCTCGCCGTACTCGTTGAACCGCTGCGCCCCTGGTCCAGCCTGCTGCGCAAACGGCCGCCGCGCCGACATCGCGGGCATGTTCCGAATCCCGAACACTCTCGGGCTGGCCGTCACGATCGTATCCCTCGTCGCGGATGGTAACCCAGCTCGCGCTCTAGCATTGCCAGGTGACTGCACCACGGGTGGAGCGGCGTCGAGTTCCGCTGGTCGCCGACGAGCGCACCATGCTCGAGGCCTGGCTCGACTACCATCGCGCGACGCTGTTGATGAAGTGCGCGGACCTCAGCGCCAGTCAGCTGCGGCTGCGCTCAGCGGAGCCGTCGACGCTTTCGTTGCTGGGGCTCGTGCGCCACATGACTGAGGTGGAGCGCGGCTGGTTCCGTCGTCGCGTCGCGGGCGAGAGCGGCGTCGAAGCCGGGCCGATCTACTACACCGACGAGCGCCCAGATGGGGACTTTGACGACGTCGACGATGCGGATCCTGCCGCCGTCTTTGAAGCATTCACCCGAGAAGTGGAGTACTGCCGCAGGGTCGCGGCCGACGTTCCCCTCGACAGCGTGGTCGGCGAGCATTCGCATTCCGTTCGCTGGATCTACATGCACATGCTCGAAGAGTACGCGCGGCACAACGGACATGCCGATCTCCTGCGCGAGCGCATCGACGGCGCGATCGGCGCCTGACTGGCGGTCTTACTGGCGCGACACGGACCGATACTCGCGCGCACCCGTGGCCGGGTCTTCCCAGACCTCGACGATCTCGCCGCTGGTCGGGTCGCGGAACCGCTCTCCTGTTCTAAGCAAGGCGGCCGGGTTTGGGGCCCTTGGCTGGTAACCGCGCCGCTCGAACACGAGCGCCGCGGCCACCGTAGCGGCGTTGATCAGCAGCCACCAGCCTGGCACGGCGCCGGCCGACACCAGCAGCATGCTCACCACCGCCAGCACGACGGCCGCGAGCAGCAGGCCCTGGCGCAGGGTCAGCTCGGCTCCAGCACCACCGCGGTGCCATAGGCGACGATCTCGGACATCGTCTGGCCGATCTCGGCGCTGTCGAAGCGCATCATGACCGCGGCATTGGCACGCATGGTCGTGGCGTTGGCGATCATGCGGTCGATCGCGTGGCGGCGCGCCTCTTCGAGCAGCTGGGTGTATTCGGTGATCTCACCACCGCCCAGGGCGCGGATGCTGGCCATGATGTTGCCGCCCAACCCACGGCTGCGCACCACGAGCCCGAACACCTGGCCCTTGACCTCGCGGACGCGCTGGCCGGGCACGTTCTCCGTG
>VBGG01000428.1 GCA_005883405.1 Chloroflexota bacterium
CAGATCGACGTGGCGCTGGACCGTCGGCGGAGTCAGGCTGAATACGAGGACCTCCTGCGCAGCCTGCGTGAAGACGCCGCGCGCATGAGCCAACTGGTCAGCGAGCTGCTGACACTCGCCCGCGCCGACGGCGGCCAGCAGCTGCTGAGCCGGGAGGAGCTTGACCTGGGTGACCTCGTCCGAAGCGTGGTGCCCGCCATGCAGCCGATCGCACTCCAGCGCGGGGTGCAGCTTATCGAGCAGGTGCAGTCAGACGTCAGGGTCTGGGGGGACCAGACACGGCTGACGCAGCTAGTGATCAACCTGATCGACAACGCTCTGCGCTACACGCCGTCTGGCGGAGAAGCCACCGTCTCCGTCGCCCGCGTCGGCGCCTCGGCCACGCTGCGTGTGGAGGACACCGGGGTAGGTATCGACGGCGAGCACCTGCCGCACGTCTTCGAGCGCTTCTATCGCGCTGATCCGTCACGCGCCCGCGGCGAAGGAGGCGCTGGGCTCGGGCTGGCCATCAGTCGATGGATCGCCCAGGCGCACGGCGGCGACATCGCGGTCGAGAGCAGACTCGGACAGGGCAGCGCCTTCACGGTGCACCTACCCCTGGCGTCCTCTACGCCGAGCGTGGACGCCAGTGGAGCCACGGCCAAAACGGCCGCGACTCGCTGAGCTTCTTCTGTCCCGATTTCGGTTCATCGCCAGTTCATCATGGTCAGCCAAGCTCCTGGAGTGGCTCGGATCCAAGCCCCCATCCCATCTCACTCATAAGGAGCCTTGAATGCTCAAGCGCATCCTCTTTGGCAGCGGCGCCCTGGGCGTGCTTACCGCCGCGTATCTACTGGGCGCCGTGTCCCTTGGCGGAGTGTTCGCCCAGACTGCGCCCGCCGCCGGTGGGCAAGTCGAAACCGGCGAGCAGGCGGAGTCAGCCGCGTTGGCCAGCCAGGCCAAGGTCAGCGCCGACCAGGCGAACGCGGCCGCACTGGCCGAGTTCCCAGGCGCAACCATCAAGAAGACCGAGCTCGACAACGAGAACGGCAAGGTAATCTACAGCGTCCAGTTGACCGACAGCGCTGGCACCGGCCAGGACGTGAAGGTCGACGCCACGACTGGCACGGTCGTCAGCACGGAAGCGGACGGTCCCGAGGGACCGGACACTCCCGGCGGCCCCGAATCGGGCGAGACGCAGGACTGATCATCTTCAACGGGCGGGGAGCCCATTCCCGCCCGTTGTTCCGGGGCCAGAGGCGGCTCGGGCCCATCAAGCCACCGCACCGCCCGCTGAGGTGCGGCACGTCATCCGCGGGACGACACTGCTGACGAACGCGATCATCGAGCGCAAGGGAGCGCGGACTGCCCGCGGCTGGCGAAGCCTGATGAGCTCGCAAGGCCGACAGGTCGCCCCTTATTGGCCTGACTCCCACGTCGATTGCGACATCGGGAGCCTCCAGGCGCTCAGTGGAGATGCCTTTCCCAATCTCGCGGTACTCGTCCCGCAGGCCCTGGCACCGGTTGGTCCAGCGGGTGGTGCTCAGGCGGCGCGAGCGTCGGACCTTCGAATGCCTCCTCGCTGACGTAGTCCCAGAACCAGTCCTCGCCTGGCTCGAAGCTCCGGATGACGTTGTGTCCAGTGCTCCTGGCATGACTGGTAGCGTGCTGGCTCGGAGACGTGTCGCAGCAGCCGATGTGGCCGCACCGGGCGCATCGGCGCAGGTGGAACCACCATCCGTCCGTCGCGAGGCACTCGACGCAACCAGTGCCGCTCGGCGGCACCCTGGGGTCGATGCGGTCATCTCGCATGTGCTCAGCTTACGCTTCTCGCGCGACGAACTCGCAGGCCTCGCGGGCCAGCGCCGTCCAGTCTTCACCAGAGGCCTTATCGAGCACGAGCCACTCGCTCATCACCCGGCCTCCACCCGAGACCATGCGCTCACCATGACCGGTGCCGACCAGTGCTTCGACCCGCTCGCCAGGGAGCTTCACGACCAGCCGATCCTGTCGGAGCATGGCGAAGATCTTGTTGTTCACCTTCAAGGCGTTGGAACCAAACTTCCTGCCGCGCGCGAACACGTCCTCCGGTGGGGTAATGTCAGGATTCCCAGCGAATGCATCGACCAGTGCCCCAAAGCGTGTTGTCGGGTCCGAGGCGACCGCCGCCAGCCTCGGCAAGAAACGGTTCCACCCGGTAGTGTGTGTCGAGATCTCGCTCAGAGGCAGGTCGCGATGCACCAGTGTGAGCTCGGTCCCACCTCGATCCTCGGTCAGTGTCACTTCGACCGTGCTTGCTCCAGGCGTGCCGTCGGTGCCCGCGCAACCCCAGGAAAACACGAGCCGCGTGGGGCGCTCGACGACCGTGAACTCGCCACGGACAGCCATTTCGTCGATGTCCACCGCGAAGCTTCCGCCTGGCCGTGGATCCAATTCGGCACGGTCGCCCATCCAGGTGTCCAGTGCAGCCGGGTCGCAGAAACAGTCGAACACCACGTCGGGCGGCGCATCGATGTGGAGGCTGACCACTACCGGTTCAGCGGCCACGTTTGTTCCGCGCCTTCACTTCTGCCAGGCGCTTGAGCCGCTTGAGTCGGGGGGCCAGTGCTCCTCGACAAAGGCTCGGACTGCCTCGAGCCCGTCGGGCTGCATCGCCCGGCCTCGGGAAGCCCAGGTGCTGATTGTCCCTCGCGGTCGGGTATGAATCGATCCGCATTCGCTACCGCCGTGGGCCGAGTTGGACCACGCCGATGGTGTTGCCTGCCGGATCCCGAATCGTTGCCAGCCAGCGCACGCCGCCATCGAGCGATGGCCCTTCGAGCACGCCACCTCCGCTCTCGGCGACCAGCTGGAGGGTGGCATCGATGTGGTCCACATTGATCCACGCCAACGGTCCCGCGTCGGGCGCCGGCGCCCGGTCGTCCACCCATTGCCCGATCAGTTGCGGAGCTTCGAAGCTCGGGTAGGGACGCTCGATGCGCCAGCCAAAGACGGTCGCATAGAACTCGGCGGACTGCCAGACGTCGCTGGCCGGTATCTGCAGGTAGCACAGCTGTCCGTGTGCCAGTGGTCCGAGAGACGATGCTTCCTCAGATGTCGTCATCTTCTGAGTCTCCGTTTCTGCCGCCTCTGAGTAGAGTCCGATCCGTGCTGGCGCCCGACGAGCGCGAATGCCTGACCATCATGCTCGAGCGCTGCCACGCGGCGGGCGCTAGGGAAGCGCTGGATGACGATCTCCTCCAGCTAAATGCTTCCCAGCATTTCATGCACGATTTGTCATCCTGAGCCTGCGAAGGATCCGCGACTCCGACGCTCGCAACAGGAAGCGGATCCTTCGTCGCCTGCCCTGCGCGAAGCGAGCCTGCGAGCGGAGCCCACGGGCCTGCCCTGCGCGAAGCGAGCCTGCGAGCGGAGCCCACGGGTTCCTCCCCAAGGATGACACCTCCTCTAATTGGAAGCATTTAGTGGGAATCCTCGGGTCGCACTAGTTCTTGAGCTTCCGAAGATCTCCCAGCGTTTCGCCGGCGCGCGTCGCGACGCGAACGGCGTCAGCGGTGGGAAGGATAACAATATGCTCGGTGAAGCCGAGCCGTACACGTTCGCCCGCCATATCCATCAGCTCTGATTGGTCGCTGCCGTTCCAGGAGTACTGCACCGAGCGGCGAAGCGTGGCTGGGTCCCGACCGATTCTGGCGCATGCGTCATCCAGCTTCCCTGAGAGCTCCGCGAGCTCCTTGGGGCGACTGCCACCTGACGCGTTCCAAACATCCGCGTGACGCGCCGTTAGCGCCAGTGTGCGGTCGCCACCCGCGCCGACCCAGATCGGTGGATGCGGCTGCTGGATGGGTTTGGGATTGCAGATCGCATCGTGCATGTTGTAGTAGCGACCCTCGAAGGTCGTGCTTGGCTGCGTCCACAGTGAGCGCAAGATCTGGAGTGACTCAGAGAGTCTGCCGACGCGATGGTCCAAGCCTTCGATGCCGTACATCTTGTGCTCCACCTCAGCCCAGGCAGCGCCAATGCCGAACTCGAGCCGGCCGGCTGAGAGGTGGTCGACAGTGACCGCGATCTTGGCCAGCAGCGCCGGATTTCGATAGGTATTGCCAGTCACCAGGCAACCAAGGCGGACGGTCCGAGTGGAAGCGGCAATCGCGGCCTGAAGTGACCAACCCTCGAACACCGGCCGATCCGGTTCACCGGCTCCAATTGCGGCCAGGTGATCGAATACCCACACGTGGTCGAAACCAGCCTCGTCCGCGATCCGCCAGACTGTCCGCAAGTCGCCGATCGTGGTGTCCTGACCGCTGCTCTTGATTCCGAAGCGTAGAGGATGGGGCATTGTCCTCCAACTCTACGGCACACAGTGTTGCGCAGGTCATCTCGATGAGCATCGTGCCTCCGCAATGGAGACACGCGACCCGGCCCGCGCCGGCGCTGTGATCAGCTAGGCGATCCTGCCGCTAGCCAGCACCCAGAACCTACACCTTCTCATGGCTCGTGGTGGATGTGGACAGAACCACGTAAGCCTCCGTGCAGATCTGACACATGCACTCGGTCCGGTCGGGCTGGATCTCTGCATACGTCTCAGAAAGACGTGTGCCCTGGCGGGGTTGGCCACACAGTGCCCGACTTCGGGGCCCCAGCTCGCCGGCTGGAATGAGATGCCAGCATTCCCCAAAGCGGTCGCGCCGAAAGGTGACCGGCGGCTCGGCGAAGCTGGTTGTCATGACGGCGTTGGAACATACGGCACATTGCCGTTCACATCAGCGGGAGCCGGCGCCGGGAGCTTCAGAAATCCTTGCAAAAGATCGAGCGGCAGCGGGAACACGATGGTGCTGTTCTTTTCGGCGGCAATCTCGGTCAACGTTTGCAGATAACGCAACTGCAGCGTTGCCGGCTGACTGCCGATGACCGCGGCTGCATTCGCCAGCTGCTGACTGGCGATGAACTCGCCTTCCGCGTGAATGACTTTCGCTCGTTTCTCACGCTCGGCTTCTGCCTGACGCGCCATAGCACGCTGCATGGTCTGTGGCAGCTCGAGATCGCGCACCTCGACGCTCGTCACCTTCACGCCCCATGCGCTGGTCTGGGTGTCGATCACCTGCTGGAGCTCGGCGTTGATCTTGTCTCGCTCCGACAGCAGGTGATCCAGGTCCGACTGGCCCAGGATGCTGCGTAGCGTCGTCTGGCCGATCAGCGACGTGGCGCGGACGTAATCCAGCACCTTGACGACGGCTTCTTCGGGGTCGACCACGCGGAAATAGACGACCGCGTTGACTTTCACCGTCACGTTATCCCGAGTGATAGCCTCCTGCGCTGGGACCTCGAGTGTGACGATGCGCAGATCCACTTTGCGCATGCGCTCGGCGCCGGGGATCAGCAGGAATAGACCCGGTCCACGTGCACCCACGAGGCGGCCGAGTCGGAAGATGACGCCTCGCTCGTACTCCTGCACGATCTTGACGGTGGAGGACACCACGAACAGACCGACGACAATGACCGCGGCAAGAACAACGATGATGGTGGGCACGGCGAGTTCCCTCCTGTGCGCTCCTGGTGCGTGGTAACAAAAGCGGCCGAGCCGCGGCGGGCACGGCCGGTTTCGCAATTGACTCCGTCCGACGCATCAGCGAGCCAGATCTGGCCCCGTCGACTGATCGGCAGGGGTGGACGTGTGCACTGCACGCCGGATACTAACATCAATCAAACTTTGATTCAACACTCAGCTTGCATCAACCCTGTAGATGGGTAACATGGGAACTGCGATGGCATTCCCCGACAACCTCCGCCGCCTCCGCCTGGGTCAGTTCCTATCTCAGGCAGAGCTCGCCCGTCGCTCGGGCGTGCACGCGCTCACCATCACCCGACTCGAGGCGGGCCGTACCGCACCGTCGACGCGCACGGTCCGGGCTCTGGCACAAGCGCTCGCAATCAGTCCGGCTGAGTTGGCGACGCCCGAGGAAGTGGCTGAAGCCGACCGACGCCAGCGGAGGGCCCAGTAGCTCCGGCGCGCTACACCGGTCGGTTTGCGCGACCGTGTCGCGGTAAGTGAACCCAGCGGCCCGCGGGCCGCTGGATGATCATCGGTAGCGGTAGCTCACCCGCCCGCGAGTAAGGTCGTAGGGACTCATTTCGACCCGCACCCGGTCCCCAAGGAGAATTCTGATGCGGAATCTGCGCATCTTGCCGCCGGTGTAGGCCAGCAGTTCATGTCCGTTGTCAAGGCGGACCGTGAACTGCGAGTTCCGCATCGTGTCAATCACGGTGCCGTCCATCTCGAGCGCGTCACCCTTTGGCATCAGGACTGCCTGCCGATAAGCGCCAGGGCGCGCTCAGCCTCAGTCAGCTCGCGTGATGCTCGACGGTATGCCCGCAGCGCATCAGGCGAGGGTTGGTCGCTGGCGTGGCGGTCCGCCTCGTCGCGCAGTTGCCGTAGATCGTGCACCAACGACTCCAGAGAACGAGCGTCGTGGACCGCCGCCAGCCTGCGAGCACCGGCCTCAACCGCAGCGTCTTCGCGCGTGGTGTCAGGCGTGGCGCCGCGCGGCAGGCGGAATGCCGGCCGCCGACGCTGCTGCCGACGCGCCACTTAGTAGCGGCTCCTGCTGTAACCACCCGATCGGTTTCCGCCGCCGCGCTGCTCGAAGCAAGTCGAGCAGTAGACGGGCTTGTCGCCGCTGGGCTGGAATGGCACCTGAGCCTCCTGGCCGCAGCCCGAGCAGGTCGCGCTGAACATCTCACGCTGCGAGCGTTCGCCCCCACCGTATGACGACGACGAGCCGTAGCTGCGGTACGACGATCCCCCGCCGTCGCGCTGCGCCTTTCGGGCGGCGCGACAATCAGCGCAGCGACTCGGCTCGCTGAAGCCGCGGCTGGCGTAGAAATCCTGCTCGCCGCTGGTGAACGTAAATGCCTGACCGCAGTCGCGGCAGGTAATAGTGGTATCGGCCGACATAGTTGACGGCTCCCTTCCAAGAAAACCATTCGGCGAACTGGCATCCCGAATGGTACGAAAACAAGGACCCCGTCAACGCGCGATTCGACAACGAAACGGAACGAGTGCGACCAGTCCTCCGCGATTATAGGCCAATCTTGTCCGCGGCAGAATGATTTCGATGCCGGACAGCCATTGCTCGACAGCCACGTGCGGGCTTCGGAACTCGGGGCTCTCCGACTGGGACACCTCGTTGCCTGGCAAGACCGGTGATGCTGCCACGGGATGCGGCGGTTGGGCCACACGGCCCAGGCGCGCTCGCCAGGCGGTAAATATCTCCAAACCCCGGTGCTGGCCAGGCGAGAAGGAGCGAAGTCTATCTGGCTCGGGGTGGGTACCATTCGAACCAGTCGGCGTGAGCCAGGGCCTGCGCTCGCACCTGTCGTTTCATCCGGTCAGCCTCGTGCTGCTTGCGGTCCGCATCGGCCGCGTCGTGGTCTGGACAGTCCTTTGGGTGCGTGTGCTTGGTCAATATCGGCATTAGCGAGCTCCTGTGCATCAACGAAATAGCTTGTCCCTTGGCGCCGCCACTGGGCGTCGTTTGCGCGTACACCCGCGCAGCATACTAACATATAACTAGGGTTGATGCAACACAATGTTAGCATTGCACCCGCACGAAGGTTACGCGGGCGCCCTCGAGCACGGCACGAGACCTCTCCGGCGCGTTCCGCTGCCCGGGCGCATCATGCTCGGCGACGCACCTGACCGGCGGCTCGCACGTACAGCGCCAGCGCAGGACCCAGGCTCACGCCCGTGACGACCAGTGCCGCGCGCAGCGACGCGTTTCCGACGACGCCGAGAATCGGACCACCGAGAACCTGGCCCAGCGAATCCAGCTGCCCACTCATCGACAACACCGTAGCCCGCGAGCGGGACTCCAGCTGTTGGTTCAGCCAGGCGGTGTAGATGGG
>VBGG01000067.1 GCA_005883405.1 Chloroflexota bacterium
CTCGACGAGTCTGCTGGGCAGGTCGGCGCCCGTTTCCATGAGCAGAGGCCGCCGACAGCACGCCTCGTGCATCGCTAGTACGACGGGTCCGTGCATCAGCGCCACGCGGTCTGGATGCTGCGTGTCGACCGGCGCAAGTCGCAGCTCCATCGGAATACGGATCGCGACATGGTCGCCGCTGCGCCACTCACGCTCGATCGTGGCCCAACCACCGGCTGCGGTGCACGCGTCGAGCCGTTCGCCGTTGACGACCACTGATGCTCCCCGACACCACGCTGGTACGCGGAAGCCCAATACGAACGTGGCCGGGTCATGCATGTACAGCTGGAGGTTGATGGCCTTGGACTCGGGGTAATCGGTCTCCTGGCGTACCAGCACGGCATCCTCGCCCTCACCCCAGGTCACCTGCGAGGGCACGAACAGGTTGACGTACAGCGCGCCCGGGCGCGTGAGATACACGAGATCGTGGTAGGCAGCGGTGGCCTGGAGGTAGGTCCCCGAGCAACAAGGCCAGGCGTGCCAGTAGTACTGCTTGGCGCCGGTCGATAGCCGGTAGTCGCCGTAATAAAACGTGCGACCCTCGGGCTGTGTCGGCAATGCAGCTCCGATCGCGTTGTAGATGATGGTCTCGATCCAGTCGCCGAAGCGGGCCTGGCCCGTGAAGGTTATCAGATACCGAGACAACTTGAAGCCAGCCCATGATCCGCAAGGGATCTCGGCATGGTCGCCGAGCAATTCGAGCGACCTCCCCAGGCTCCCATCCGGCGGCATCAGCCGCTCGTCCGGACCGAAACCGCCGGTTGCATAGCACTGCGTTCGGAGGAGGTAGTCGCAGGCGTTTTCGCAAATGCGCAGGTAGCGCTCGTCGGCCGTAACCGCATACGTCATCGCCGCGCTGCTCAGCGTATTGACGTGGCTATACGCGTGAACCGGCGGGACGCCTTCGGGCTCGTCAGTTTCGGCAAAGCGGCTCCAGAAATGTTCATACCGCCAGATGTCCGCGAACTCCTTGAAGGCGGGGTTGCCGCTGATTATGTACGCGCGATAGAGGTTCTCCGGCAGCGTGTACCACTCGTGCGTATCGGCCGGATATTCGCCCCAGAAGTCGAACTCGTCGGCTGGATTGCGCGAACGGTCGAATGTGCGCGAGGCCCATTCAGTCGTGCGGGCGAGCGTTGGCAGCGCTCGATCGCAATCGGCATACAGTCGCAGATCCACCAGACCGCACACCAATTTTTCCCACGCGTACATCGACATATTGACGTTGCCGTCGGGCGTCACCGTCTCGAGCCAGCCTTCAAACAGGGCGAGCGCCTTATCGCGCAGCGGGCGGTCGTCGGTTGCGCAGGCCAGGCGCGCCATTCCGCTCAGTAGCTGCCCGAAGATGCCGGCGCTGGTGCGGGCGGCCCAGCCGCCCATGTCCTTGCCAGGCGCGGGTAGACCGGCCTGGCGGCGGAAGCCCTTCAGGATGTCGTCGTTGGGTACTGAGAAATAGACGTCACGCGTTCGCGCGACCTGCTGCTGGAGCATGCCCGGCAGCAGCCGGACATGGCGGTAGTCGAATGTTTCGAGCTCACGTGCCGCCGCTCCACTCACAGGACGGGTCTAGCGTACACTCCAGAGCCCCGCTCGCCTCCATCGGCGACGACCAGCGCGCGGCTCTCTATTCGCGCCGAGGTCACCGAGCCGCGGACTGGATCGCGAACGCGACGGGATGGGTCGCCAGCGCGTCGGCGCAGTCGCACAGCACGCCGCCAGGGTTGTCGTCAGGGTCGGCCCGCAGGAAGCACTCGTCCTCAACCAGAAACGGATCCGCCGTCACCGGGAACTCCTGCGTGTCACGACCCGTCTCGACGCGCAGTGTGCGCTCCGTGATGGTCAGCGCGCGTCCCTCGCAGATCAGCTGAATCCGATTGGAGTGGACCATCGAGGAGGCACGTCGCCGTAAGCGTGGCCGGTACACCGTCTCTGAACAGGAGAAGCGCGGCAGTGACCTGTGCCGCGGTCCAGTCCGGACAACTGGGCCGAGCATGATGGCCCAATGTGGCCGCCAGCACGCGCGGTTCGCCCAGCAACACTCGCGCGAGGTCGATCAGGTGCGTCGCCTGCTCTACCAGCTGACCGCCGCTGCGCAGCTCGTCGCGCCACCAGTCCGGACCAGGCGTTCTGTCATGCCACGCGCCGAGCGCCAGTTGCGCTGGGCGGTCTTCAAGCATGCGACGCACGCGCGCCAGCACGTCGAGCGCGCGGAACTTGTATCCGACTCCAACGACCAGCCGTTTGCCTTCGAGGTCTGCGGCAATCCGCTCCGCCGTGGTGAGGTCATTCGGTAGCGGCTTCTCGATGAAAAAGGGAACGCCGTGCTCGATCAGGGCTCCCTCGATTGCGCCGTGTCTGTCAGGTGTGACGCAGACCCACACTGCATCCGGTTGTTCGCGCTCGAGCATCTGACCGACGCCGTCATACGCCCGCCCGCCCCACTGCAGTGATTGCGCCTTAGCGCGCTGACGCGACGCCGATACGTGGCCGACAAAGCTGCAGCCATTCAATTTCGAGAGGACGCCCAGGTGTCGGATGGCGACCCCGCCGGTCCCGACAACACCGACCCTCATGTGATATCCCGAAAGTCCAGGACTGCGAGCAGCACATCCCGCGTGCGCACAGCGCCGCCCTTGACCGGCTACCGGCCGACCACAGTCAGGTGCTTCTCGTCGGGCGCCCAGGTCTGGTCGACCAGCTCCTCGGTCGGCCGGGGTGCCGTCCAGACGCGCCGCGGAGTGGCGCCAGCAATGCTCGGGACCGACGTGGTCGAACAAGACAAACGATCTGCCCGTGGCCTCGGTCTCGGCGCGCGCCTGGAGCACCGCGACCGACTGGCCGTCGGGCCGGACCGCCAGCGGCGCGTGGGCGACGACATCGCCGAGGCGCTGGCTGGAGAGACGGCTGTCTGGGTCGAGTGTCCAGGCCTGCTGCTCGCCGTCGGGCAGGGCCACCTGCAGCGCCAGGCGGCCGTCCTCCAGGAAGACGATGCGCACGGCAGAGGCTCAGGTCGAGGCTCGACCCGCCGGACCCGACCTCGACGACACGCCTCTCAGGGACGGCACTCTGGGCGTGCCACATGGGCGAGGCTGAGCAGCTCGCCCCGACTGGGGCGGCCGAGCGCAATCGTGAAGGGGCGTGCTGGCATGCTGGTCCGCACAGCGAGCCCTGTCGGCTCGCGCTGAGGCCCAGTCTGGCGATCACCCCATCGAAAACTTGGCGACTTAGATGTAGTACGCGGCGGGCGTCGAAAACTCGTTCTGCACCATCTTCCTGAGCCTGACGATCTTTGCGGAAAAGGACGCCGGCGGGCGTTTTACATCTATGTCGCCGACTGCACGTTGGCGCATAAAACGCGCAGCCTGTAGATAAAAACCCGACCTAGCCCGTCTTCTTCGTGAAAAGCCTGACGTGTCGTCGCGGGCTTGGGACCCGCCTCCTCAGGGACCTGGGTGTCTACGCGATTCTGCAGGTTGCCACAGCGCCAGCGCTTTCAGAAGCTTATCCTCCATAGCACTTGTGCTGTGACCCCGCGCGAGCACGGCAGTGACAAGGGCCACGACGACGAACACACCTAGCCGCAACCACTCATAAGGCTGGGGCGAAAACTGAAAGATGGGTGGGGTGAACAAGAAATCGTTGACCACGAAAGCAATGACCGAACAGGCCAGAGCTGGGCCCCGCCCGTAAGCCACGGCCGTTGCCAGCACGGCGAGAATGTAGAGGATGGCCAAGTGCGACGGCGTGCCATTCCAGCCCTGGAGTGCGCCCAGCAGGGCAGTCATCACAGCCACCGCACCCACGGCTCCCAGGTAGCCTCGCCAGTCCCAGGTGCCACTCGCGATCACCACCGGCACGGCTGGCACTGGGCTCGCCGCGACGGCAACCGGGTCAGGCTCAACCGTCCCTCGCCCACACATCGGACACACGCACCTCCCGGTGCTTCCCGGGAGCAGCCCCTGGCTGAGAACCCAGGCAACGATCCCGGTTCGCGAGCGCACGCCCAACTTGCTCCGGATACGGTCGGCGTGGGTGTCTGCTGTGCGCTCAGCAATGACTAACTCGTCGGCAATCTCGCTGCTGGTGCGCCCCTGTGCGATAAGGATCGCCACCTCGCGCTCGCGTGGGGTGAGCAGAAGCACATCCGCCTGGCCAGCTACGGACTCTGTCGAAGGTACGACGCCTGGAGTCGATGCTCGGCGAACAGCCGAGGCAAGCAGAGGGGTGTGCGGAGGCAGCCATGACGCCACCTCGCGTATGCCGAGGAGTGCACCCCGAGGACGCGCATCTTCTCCAGCACGCTGCCCGCTCCCTTCGCCCTGCTCATGCACGTCCCAGGCTCGCTGTAGCAAGTACACCAGGACTACGACCAAACCGAGCAGCGCCATCGACACTACGAGGAGTTGAATCAACACCTGATGGGCGGTCTCCGCATAGGTCTCCAGCAGACCGTCGATGGCAGCAAACAGGCCTATGTAGCAGATACTGGCCACGCATACCAGCAAGCCGACCCGCGCCGGGCCCGGTCCGCTCCTTCTCTGCTGCGCACCGCCGTCCGGACGCAAGTCGTCTGTCTGTTTCCGCACGACTCGGCATTGTAATCCGTCCAGATTAACCAGAATGCCACGCACGTCCAGGCGAAAGCGCGGCTGCCAAAAGCCGCGCAGACCGCGCCAAGCTGCGCTGCTCCCCGCCGGCCTTGAACGGTACGTCGACCTCGGCGCCTGCGCGTACGTTTCCATTCACTTCGCGTCGAGTCGCGTTGCACTCAGCCTTGTAAGCAGTAGCCCTCCCGTACCCGCGCCGGCGACTGCACCATCCACGCCGCCGATGACGGAGTGCTGCACCGCCCAAGCCCATGGCCCGTGAGCTGCGTGAGCCCCGCGACTTCTCCGACCGAGCGGCCGAGCGACAGTCAGAATCCCAGCCCATCACACAGACAAGCACGAAGAGCTCTGCCTGTGACAGGTGAGGGGTGTTGGCAGAAGTTTCCTCTCAATGGGCGCCGGTCGGCGTACGGCCCAAACCGTAGTTGGCACGTAAACCAGCTGACAATGTAACAGTTGCCGTCCGCCGGTGAGCCAGGCCGACGCGCAAGACAATGCGCCGGCGCTGCCCACTCCAGGACTCAAGCAGGGGTCGCAGCGCGGGGACACAGGAAGGGGTCCGCTGGTCAACAATACGTGACGCGCTACGGCCGTCGCCGTACGCGCGGCCAGCTGGCGTGACTTAGGCTTGCTTCGGCCACCACGCAGCAGGCGTGGCGTCCCATCTGGACTGCCAGCAACGGAGAACCCAATGTATACGACCCGCGCACAGGCTGTGACCGACGCCTGGCGGCGACGAGCGGATCCGGACGCAGGTCGACGCGGAGGACCGCGAGCCCTCCGCCCGGTCCGTCCACGGCTTCGTCTCGGAGTGGTCTTCCAACCAGTCGACCAGCGCGATGAACCTGTTGTTCGTATTCCCATTCTGCGACTGGGAGAGCTACTGCGCGAGGGCCGCGGGTCCGCAGGGCGCGGATGAAGAGTCAGCCATGGCGAGCTTGGCCAGGGGTCGGCCAAGGCCGGATTACGACTCACGAGTTGCGGGCGAGCCGCACGCCGGAACGGGCTCGGTTGGTGATCGTGGACGACCACGATCTGGCGCGGGCGGGCCTGCTAAGCCTGCTGACGGGTGAGCGCGGGCTGGAAGTGGTCGGCGAGGCCGCCAGCGGTGACGAGGCGCTCGCGGTGTGCCGGCGCCTGCACCCCGACTTGACCCTGCTGGACGTCCGCCTGCCGGACATGGACGGCCTGGCTGTTACCCGTGCCATCAAGCGCGAGTCCGTGGCCACGAGCGTGATCCTGTTCACTATGTATGAGAACCCGGACTATGTGGTCGAGGCGCTCAAGTCGGGCGCGGCCGCCTACCTGCTGAAGGGCGCTTCCAAGCGCGAGATCGTTACTGCGATTCGCCAGGTTTTGGCCGGCGACTCGCTGCTGCACCCTGCTGCGGTACTCCAGCTCCTTCCGCAAGTCGCCGGAACGGTGCATAAGCACACCCTGGCGGAACAGCTCACACCGCGCGAGCGCGACGTGCTGGGCCTGATCGCGCTCGGGCAGACGAATCAGGAGATAGCGGACATCTTGGGTCTCACCTTCAGCACGGTCAAGACGCACGTCGAGCACTTGATCGGAAAGTTGGGCGTCTCCGACCGCACTCAGGCGGCCGTCCGCGCCATCGAGCTTGGCCTCGCGTCCACCGATCCGGGCTAACTAACTAGCTAGCCCGGATCATTCATGAGCCCAGACGTAGATGCGCGCGGAGCGGGCGAGCAGGTTCCAAAGCGCAGCGACGGGATGTTGCGAACTGAGACGCAGCCAGAGGTCGGAGCCATAGCGGTCGGCGACCTCGCGCACCCAGCCGCCGGTCTTGAGGACCCGCAGACGGAGCGTGTCGAGTGGCAGGTGGGCGGCTTCGGCTTGGGCAGCGGCCAGCCAGCGGCGGAGCGTGTCCAACAACCAGTAGGCGGCCAGCCAGGTCACGCTGAGCAGCACTGGCCAGTCGATGCTTCGGACGCGGGCATTTACCTGCAGCAGGGTGAGCAAGGCGATCGGCCCCAGGTTGAACAGGGCGAAGTACAGCAGGGTTCCAACCAGATTACCGGCACTCAGCTCTGGGTGACCCGCGCGGATCGGCACAGCCTGGCGGACAACCTCCTCGAGCTCGATCGCCGCCGACGCCACCGCCATGCCCATGAGCGCCGCGGGCACCCCGAGTGCCACGACGATCTGCTCGACGCCAGTCGCCACCAGCTCGCCGCCCAGGCCGATGATCGCAATGCCGGGAACGGTCATGAGCAGTATGGCAGTCCACCGTCGAGTCTTCTCGGCCGCTTCCTCGACCTCGTCCGTATCGACAAAGCGGTGCAGCCGGGCAGACCTGACCAAGATGCCCATGAGCAGTCCGAAGGCCGCAAGAAGCGCCAGTCGCGGCTCGTGTCGCCCAGGAGGGGCAGCCCGACCAACACCGGAGTGATGATCAGCACGCCGAGCACATTTCGCGGCAGTTCGACCAACAGAGGTACAGCACTGCGCCGAGGCCGAGCGCCACGCAGACCAAGAAGACGGCGCCGCCGAACGCCAACCCAAAAGCCACGGGCGCTACCCCGCCGGCACCTGCCGGCGAGACCGACGGCGACGTTTACGGCCTCGACGCCAGCCAGCAGGGCACCAACCGCCAAGGTCGACAGGTGTGCGGCTCGCGCCAGCCCGATGAGGCCCTCCAGCAGTCGCTCGGTGGCAACGGCGAGGAGGACGCGGACCACAAACAGCAGCAGGGCAGTCATGGCGGACGGGAGCGCGCTCACTGGGCAGGGTCACGATCGGGGCGGTTAAGCGCGCCCCGACACCGGCGCAGGGTTGCGAGCCTCGCGGGCCGGCGCAGCCAGCAGGCGGGGGCCGCTCAGCGGCAGCCAAGCAGCGCCCGACCTGGAGGAACCAAGCCGGCCGCAGCAGGCCCGACGCAGTACACAGGAGACGAACGGCGCCGCGAACGAGTATCCGCCGAAGTCGAGCGCGGCCAGCAGGCCGATCGGACGCAGGCCGCCAGCTGCCGGCCAAGAGGGGGCCGCCGAGACGTGCCCGCCGTAGCGCAGCGGCAGGTAGACCATCTTGTGCACGCCGTTGAGGGCGAGGATGTCGCTGGTCATGTCGATCACGAGCCAGCCCCAGCCCGCCGCCCGCCCCCAATGTCGGCGCCGGGAGTGCCGCCACGATCGGGAACAACAGCAGGTGCGGGACAACGCCCAGCACCGCGCCGCCGAGGGTGCCGTCACGGTCGGGGATCGGCGAACGGGCCGGCACAAGGAACGAGCCGACCCAGCGCACCACGAACAGCACCGCGACGGGCATCGGCGAGTGTGGCAAGGGGAGATGTGCGTCGGTTCACCAGGCTCGGCCCACCAGTTCCCCGTCACGGGATAAGGGCGCGCCGGTGGACGGCCATGCCTCCGCCTACTCGGGCCCACGGAAGCTCCATCACTGAGGTGCACGAGGAAGCCACCGACACCCCCGGCACCGATCGTGGCGCGGAGGACATGGCAAGGGGAGCGGGCTCAGATCCGAAGCTCGGCCGGCCGATCAGGTAGGCGTCGCCAGGTGAGTCGAGGTGGGTGGCCGGGCGTTGGTGCGGACAAGCGGAGCCCTCCCTCGCCTTCAAATGCCGGAGGGCCAGCCCCTGCTGACGGGTCTGGCCAGGCGGGCAGGAGACCGGCTCGGCGCCTACACTTCGGGAGCAAGGCCGCAGATGCCAACGCCAGCGTACGCTTCGTGACCCCGAGATCCACAGCGGCGCCGCCGTCTTCGCCGGAACGCGTGTGGCTGTGTGGGTGCTGTTCAACTGGCTCGCGGCTGGCAAGACGCTCGATGAGTTCCTCACGGCCCATCCCCAGGTGCACCGCGCCGCCGCCTGGAGGTGCTGGATGATGCAAGCCGTGCTCTGGTGGGCTCCGACAGCCGCGGCGAGTGACCCTCGCCCAGCCGCTCGCCTGTCTGCTCGACGAGGACCTCGACCCGGCGCTCGCGGACCAGCTGGCGGTCGCCTCGGGCTGGCAGGTCACGTCGGTCCGTGCCGAGGGCTGGCTCGGCGTCAAGAACGGACCACTGTTGCAGGCGATGGCGGAGGCGTACCGGCGGGTCCTGGGTAACCGGCGATCGAGGGCTCTAACACCAGCGCCGTGCCCAGCCTCTGGCGCTCGGCATTGGCGTGGTGCGGTCCGAGCCCCGGCTCGCGCCGCTGAGCGCCTTGAGGCGATTGCACGCGCGGTGATCGGCGCCCGCGCGGGTAAGCTCATCGAAGTGACTGGTGAGGTGGCCGCGAACTGCAGCACTGAACAGATTTCGCGAGCCCGAGGCCGAGCCCAGTCGCGCCGTCGGCGAATCCGAGCAGTGCGCGCACATAATGACAATGAGCAGGAAGACGCCAGTAGGGCCCATGAAGAGTGCGCCAGCTGCCGTAAGCACCAGCCACCTCAAGCTCGCTGACCTTGAAGTACTCGTCGGCCACAGTACGGTTCGCGATGCCTGCATAAAGCATCGTCATGCTCGAGCGGTGGCCCAGCAGCGTTGCGATGGCGCTCGAGGCCAGGCAGCGCGAAACGGCGAGCGCGGGCCGTTGACCACCAATTTGTGAGCAGCAAGTGGTCAATCCGGTGGTCAATTGGGCAAAATCCTGGCACTCGGCGCTTCGGAGCGCCAATATTGAGTTCAGAAGTCTGGTGGAGCATGGCGGATTCGAACCGCCGACCCCTTGCCTGCCAGAGAAATGGCTGACCTTCCGTGGCGTGCTCCAGAGCTGCTGATACGCGTCCTATACGTGCCGTCCGTGTACGCGATCTGTCGGGGTGATTGAGTGCCTTTTTGAGTACACCGACGGGTGATTGTGCGAGCAAGCAAGCACGTAAGCAACGCCGCTCGCAACGCTGGGCTGATTGCTAAATGCTTGCATGCCAACAGTGTGACAGTACGGAGTGGACTCGGTCCGCTGGCAGCGCCCTGACGTTTGGATCATTCGGCCTGGTGCTCGAGGTGGTAAGGAACGCTGATCACGACCCGGCCGGAACAGGGTTGGACGACGGCTGAGCACTATATCGCTCAGGTTTGAGAGCATCAGCGCGATGCGAGCCCGGAGTTCCTGGAGATCCCCGATCACAGAACCGTCCGCAAACAACGCAGTCAGAGTGGACGGGTCAAGCTCACATGCCAGCGTCAAGCGGGCCGGCATCGCGTGTTTTAGTCCGAGAGTTAGTCCAGCGCCATTACGATAACCGGGTCGTGGTTGAGGCGCTGCCGACAGGGCGGCAAACTCGACTATCTCGCTGGCTGAACTCGGCGGATCTGTTACGAGCAGTGCGGCGCAACCTTCTGCGCCGCAGTCGAGATGCTGGCGTCTGCGCGTTGCGCCCGCTCGGGTTCTCGGACGCCAGCGCAGCAGTGACTATCAAGAGCGGAGCGCTCGCAGAGTGCGTCGACCGACCCGACGATCCGGGACTCCGACTGCTGATCGGCTCCGCCGCGTTCCTCGTTGGGCGCACCGCCGACATGCTCCCGGGCTTTAGTCCGAACAACGAGTATGGCCGGACCTTGTGGGCGACATCCTCGCGCGCCCGGGA
>VBGG01000429.1 GCA_005883405.1 Chloroflexota bacterium
CCTTCCTGTTCTCAGGTGACGAGTTCAACTGTTTCCGGCCGTTGGCGGAGGAGCGCGGCTTCCCAGCAGACGCCTCCCACCACGTCAGATCCGAGTTCGAGGCAGCAGGCGGTACGCCACCTGATCGGTTTAGAGTCACGTGGGTGACTTTGGACGAGATTCACCACACGGATTGGGACGAGCTATCGCCAGGTTATGACGATCAGCCCTATCGCTACCGGCGGGAAGCCGATGGCAGGCTCGTTGGGAAGCGCACGACCGAACTCAGATTGCTCAGCCTTCGAGCTCGGCAAGCAATCGCTCTGCTGCGGCGATATAGCGCGCAGGAAATTGTGTTCTAGCTCTCGATGAGGATCTGCACGGTGCTCGACGAACTCTCGAGCATTGCGCCGTCTGTCCACGACCGCCTTCTCGATGCCTTGTTCATTATGCGTGGCCGAATGGGGTAACCATTGCGCAGCCCGCACGTCCCATCCGATGTGATGTCGAACGCGATTTGGCACCTACCCCAAGATCGGGCACACATAGCAACCGTTGAGGACGCGATATCGGAAGATGAAGCGCCGCCCGCCCTCGGTCAACGTGTCGGTCCGATGAATCGCGGGGCACTCACCCCGCAACCTCAGACCACGGCCGGCACCACGCCGACTAGCGCTACCTGACTGTTCTCGTTAGCCTTCCAGGGTCGCGATGGTCCCGATCCGAACTGGAGTGCTTCTGGTGACGCGCCGTCAAGAACCATCCCGTCGGCCTGAAGAACGCCGTGGCGTAGGGGGATGGACCACTTTCCGTCACCCGCTGAACGCAGGTGAGGCTGTGCGGCTGGCAGGCGAAGAGGCCTTGAAGCGCATTCTGCCCGGTGGATCGCATTCCACGACGCGGACCCGGGACGCCGCCCCCGCCGGAGCGCATCCGGGCCGGCGGGCTGCCCCACAGCACCGGACGAGCCCTGGAAGATCATCCCTGCTTCCCACATCGAGATCAGGTCAATGCGTAACTTCATCAGGACTCCGCGACGATGATGTCCACATCTGCCTCGCGGAGTGCCTGGTCGAGGTCCGGCTGCGGCAAGGCGTTGGTTACCAGCGCGGTGGAGTCCTCCAGCGCACAGATGTGCACGAAAGCGTGTCGGCCGAACTTGGAGGCGTCAGCTAGGATCACCACCCGACTAGCCGACTCGATCATCTGCTGCATCATCTGGGCCTCGCCAAGATGACTCGTCGAGTAGCCGTTCTCCGACACGCCGCCCACGCCGATCAGGGCGACGTCGGCCCGGATGCCTCGTGTTCCGGTGAACCCGACCGGACCAATGGTCACCATGGACCGGATGCGGCACATTCCGCCCAGCACGTACAGGTCCCGGACCGCATCCTGTGGTACCTCGGACGGAAGGAGCAAGTTGTTCGTCACGATGGTCAGATTCCGGAGCCCGACGAGCGCACGGGCAGCCTCGAGCGCGGTGGTCCCGCCGTTGATGATCACCGTCTCGCCGTTCTCCACCAATCGGGCCGCAGCCCGCCCGATACGCTCCTTTGCCTCCCGCTGAGTGTCCCGCCGGTTCATGAGGGGCGTGTCAGCCGTGGCGAGCTCTTCCATAGGCACCGCCCCACCGTGGGTCCGCGTCAGCACCCCATGCCTGGCCAGGTGGTCCAGATCGCGGCGCACGGTGTCAGCCGAGACCTGGAAGATCCCGGCGAGCTCCGCAACCGTCGCCTGAGCGTGCTCGCGCACGTATTGCGCCAGGTCGGCCCGGCGTCGGGCGGGCAGTGAGCCCGAGGAGGTAACCCGCATGCGTACGCCCACCTAGACGACCATCACATCCGAGTATGCCTTAAACCCGCACGGACA
>VBGG01000430.1 GCA_005883405.1 Chloroflexota bacterium
TCAGGACTGGCGTGTCCCCGCCGTACCAGCCATTGCGCGTCATCCGGCGTCAGTGACTCGAGTCGGGCCACCACTGCCGGTATCTGGCTCGTGGACTAGCCACTTTTCATGCAATCGTGATAGCCTTGGCTCGTGCCGAGGCGGCGGGATGCGATCACGGAAGACCAGTTCCGCCTGGTTCCGATTCGCCACGTCGATGTCTATCGCGAAGTGCTCGGTCAGATCGAGGCGTTTATCTCAGAGAATGCGCTCAAGCCAGGCGACCGGCTGCCGAGCGATCGCGAGCTTGCCGAGCGGCTGGGTGTCAGCCGCGCTTCAGTTCGTCAGGCGACTNTTCGCACGTCGCCGCGATCACCGATCTCGCAACGGGACTTACGTTCGATAGCTCATTCGCCCGCCAGCTGATCCCGGTGCATACGGCGATCGAGCTGGCCGTCCTGGAAGCCGCGTTCGCCCACCGAACACCTGAGAAGCTGGCCGTGGTTCAGGCCGCGCTCGACCGCCGGGCGCGGATCCTGGCCGAGGAAGACGACGCGGAGGCGGGTAGCCTCGACTTCAGCTTCGAAGCGACACTTGGCCAGGTGTGCGGCAACGAGCTGCTCCGCCGTTTCCAATCGCTGATCCAGGAGATGTGGGTGAGAGCGTGGTCCGCCGCCGGGGAGGCGCCGGGCGATAAGCACCTCCTGTTTCAGGAGCACTGTGAGGTATTCGAGCGCTTTCGCAACGCGGACCTGCCGAGAGCACTCGCGGTTTTCCGTGAGCACCTGGACTTGCCACCCCGCAGGAGGTTCGGCCTGGAGGTGAACGGACGGGAATGACGAAACCACCTGGTGCGCCGCCGAGTCACGACGCCAGCAGCGACTCCGGTCCAACGCGCGTTGCTATTCGCACATCTGGCGCGCCGGCGAAGTCCGCAATTACCGCGCAGGCGGTCTGCGCCGGCGGATTCGTCTTCACGGCGGGCGTCATCCCGCTCGATCCCGACACGCACCAACTGCCGAGCGGTGACATCACGACCCAGACCCACCAGGTCATGCGCAACCTCGGAGCGGTGCTGCAGGCGGCGGGATCGTCGCTCGACCAGCTCGTCAGTGTCACGGTGTACCTGCGGGATTGGGCTGATTTCGACGCAATGAATCAGGTGTACGTCAGCTATCTGAATCCGCCTTTGCCAGCGCGGGCGTGCGTGGAAGTCAGCCACATCGGGGACGACGCCAGTCTAGAAATCGTCGCCGTAGCGCTACGAGAAAGCGGAGAGGAAAATTGAACGAGCTGCCTGACTGATTAGCCCCCTCTGGAAAGGCCTGCGTCGTGGCCGTGTAAGCCTGTAAGGGACGGATTGTTTAGGGAGAACCGAACATGACAGAGGACAAGCCAGCCGCGGCTCCGTTGAGCCGTAGGCGCGTGTTGCAGACAGGTGTTGCGTTGAGCGGCAGCGCTCTGCTCCTCGCGGCATGTGGTCCGTCGGCTCCCGCGGCGCCGACGAGCGCCCCGGCCGCGCCGACGAGCGCTCCGCCGAAACCGGCAGCGACGACCGCCGCACCAGCCGCGCAGGCAACCACTGCGCCCGCAGCCGCGGCAGCCGGTGGGGCACCGCTTCAAGGCCAGACGGTCAAGGCGCTGTTCGTCGGCGACCCATTCGCGCAGGCCTCGCAGAAGATCATCGCCGATCTGAACAAGCAGAGCGGCGGCAACATTCAGATGCAGGTGGTCGACTTCGACTCCATGCATCAGAAGATTCTCCTGGACGCGCCCAGCGCCAGCCCTGCCTTTGACGTCTACAGCTGGGAGTTTTCATGGCTCGGCGAAATGGTCGGCGCCAAGGCCCTGCGCCCACTGGATGACTTCGTCCAGCGCGATGCCGCCATGCTGAACGTCGACGATATTCCGAAGGCCAACTGGGACGCCACCGTCTGGGAGGGCAAGCGCTACGGCATCCCGGTCCAGCCCCACGCCGAGCTGACCTGGTGGCGCACCGACCTGCTCGACGCGGCCGGCCTCAAGCCGCCGACGAACACGGACGAGCTACTGGCCGCGGCGAAAGCGCTGCACAAGCCCGATCAGGGCCAGTACGGGTTCCTATGGAAAGGGGCGCGCGGGGCACCGCTCGGCCAAACCATGGTCCACGCGTTTGCCGCCTTCGACCAGCCGGCCTTTCCAAACTGGCAGAAGGGCGACTGGATGCCAGCCCTGAATACGGACAAAGCGGTCCAGGCGACTGACTGGGTAAAGCAAATGGCGCAGTATGCCCCGCCCGATTACTTGACCATCGCCTGGGACG
This sequence comes from Chloroflexota bacterium, assembly GCA_005883405.1. Lineage (GTDB taxonomy): Bacteria > Chloroflexota > UBA6077 > UBA6077 > CF-72 > CF-72. The sequence continues at coordinate 2,282 of VBGG01000430.1, forward strand.
ATGAGGCCAGACGGTTTGCTGAGGGCGAGGCGGCCATGACCTTCACCTGGTTTGGGCGTGTGTCGTTCTTTGAGGATCCGACCAAGTCGAAGATCGTCGGAAAGTACGCGGCGGGTCCCTGGCCGGCTGCGCCAGGCTTGCCGCCACGCAATTCATTTGGCGGCTGGGTGCTCGGGCTGCCAGCGCAGATCCCGGCCGACCGTCTCGACGCGGCGTGGAAGTTCGTGCTCTGGTACACCAGTGCACCCGTAGAGAAGATGCTCATCGACAACGGCAATATCGACTACCCGCGTGTTTCGCTCATCAAGGACCCGACGCTGCAGCAGCAGCATCCTGTGTTCAAGACTGTCCTGGACCTGGTCGACAAGAACTCATTCCAGGGCTGGATTCGAGCCCCGGTGCCAGAGTTCGTGGCGCTGGCCGACAACCTGGGCACCAATATGCAGGACATGTTGACGGGCGGGATGTCGCCGAAGGCCGCCTGCGACAAGTGTCAGGAGGATATGATTGCCACCTTGAAGAAGTCGGGGAAGATTGCGTAAGTACCCGAGTGACAGGGCGGTGCGGCTCCCCTGCCGCCGTCGCTCTCTGGCTCACGAAGGTCGGGAGGCTCGAGTCCAGTGGCAGCCATCGGAGAGGCGGTTGCACTCGCACCCGTCACGCGCGGTCAAACCACATCGCGCAGTCGCCTGCGGGCCGCGCTCATCCTCATCGGGCCGGCTACCGCATTGCTGCTCGCCATCTTCGTCTACCCGTTCCTGTACGCCTTGTACATCAGCTTCACGGAGTGGACGCTGGGACAGCAGTTGAATCCCGTCTGGTCGGGCCTCGCCAATTACGCCAGCCTGGCCCAGGACGGGCGGTTCTTGAACAGCCTGGCCAGGAGTGCGCTGTTCGTCTCTGGCGCGGTGGGCGTCGAAATGATCCTCGGCTTCGCGCTGGCCCTGCTGTTCAACCAATATCTACCGGGGTTTGGCTTTCTGAGGACCATTGCCGTCCTGCCGGTGATGGTCATGCCGGTCGCAACCGGGCTCGTCTGGTTTTACATGCTGAACTTCAAGTACGGGCCGCTCAACGTGCTGCTTCGGTTCGTACATTTCCCCGTACAGAACTGGCTACCGGATCCAAACTGGTCGATGGCCGCCCTGATACTGGCTGATGTCTGGCAGTGGACTCCGTTCGTCATGATCGTCCTGATCGCCGGCTTGCGGAGCCTACCCGAGTACGTGTACGAGGCGGCGGCCATCGACGGGCTGCGCCGAGTCGAGACCTTCTTCAAAGTTACGCTTCCATTGCTCAGACCAGTCATTCTGATCGTCCTGCTACTCCGCTTCATGGACGCCTTCAAGCTCATGGATCTTGTCTTCATGCTGACGAAGGGTGGCCCGGCGGGGCGCACGGAGACACTTTCGTACTACATCTACGTCATGGGTCTCCAGCTATTCCACATGGGATTGGCGGCCGCCACATCGATCCTGTTCCTGATTTTCATCAACATCGCGACGCAGTTGTTCGTGCGCTACATGTATCGTGACGAGCTGCACCGGGAGCAAGCGTGACTGCACAAGAACTTATACTTGACGAGGCTCCAGGTACGGCTCTGGAGCATCCCTGGACACCGGCTGAAACCGTCCGCCGCCCGACCACGCGGCGCTTTCTGGGTGTCGGTGCGACTTACGTGGCGGCGTTCGCCTACATCGTGTTCTGCCTGGGTCCGATCCTGTTTATGGTGTTGGCGTCGCTGAAGACGGATGTCGACATCTTCGATCCCGACAAATTGTTCAACTTTCAGGCGATCTCCGCCAACTACGAGGAAGTGCTGACCGGCAATACCGGTGCCGCGCAAGCCGCCGGCAGTTATATGGGCGCCTCGACCGGCCCCAAGGCGCTGCTGGCGAGCGCGGTCGTGACGGGGGCCAGCACTATATTTGCGCTCGTCTTTGGTGCCGCCGCCGCGTATGGCCTGGCCCGCTACCGCTTCAAGGGCAATCGTGATCTGGCTTTCTTCATCCTGTCGACGCGGATGGCGCCGCCGATTGCTTTCGTTGTGCCGATGTATCTGCTGTTCAAGGCGCTGAATCTGCTGGACACCTATTTTGTGTTGATCGTCGTGTACACCGGGATGAACCTCTCGTTCGTCGTGTGGCTGCTACGCGGATTTTTCCTGGAGATCCCGATCGAGCTCGAGGAATCGGCGCTGCTCGACGGCTACGGACGGCTCGAGGTCTTCCGCAGAATCGCGCTGCCACTGGCCAAGCCGGGGATCATAGCCGCCGGCATTTTCTCGGCCATCTTTGCGTGGAATGAGTTCCTGTTCGCGGCCATTTTGACCGCGGACAACGTGCGGACCCTTCCTGTCGCGATCACAGGCTTTTCGACATCCATGGGCATTCGTTGGGGAGCATTCATGGCGACCGCGGCAGTGGCCATTCTTCCCATTTTCATATTGACCATCGTTCTGCAGCGCCAGTTGGTCCGCGGCCTCACCTTCGGCGCGGTCAAGTGAGCGGAAAGCTATGGCAACCATCGAGCTCCGGCGCGTGTCAAAGAGGTACGGCCAGGTTGTGGCCGTACAGGATCTGAGTCTGACCTGCCTCGATGGCGAGTTCTTCTGCTTGCTCGGTCCGTCAGGTTGCGGCAAGTCTTCGACCATGCGCATGGTGGCCGGCCTGGAAACCGTCTCCGCTGGCGACGTGCTGATGGACGGGCGGCGGGTGAATGATGTCCCGCCGCGCGACCGCGATATCGCCATGGTGTTCGAGAACTACGCCCTCTACCCGCACCTATCCGTCTACGACAACATCGCTATGCCCCTCCACGCTCGGCGCTTGTCTTCCGCGGAAGTAGATCGTCGCGTTCGCGAGGCGGCGGCAATCCTGTCGATTGAGGAGCATCTGCCGCGGGGGATCAAGAACCTGAGCGGTGGCCAGAAACAGCGCGTCGGCATTGGACGAGCGATCGTGCGCGAGCCGCAGCTCTTCATCATGGACGAACCGATCTCGCACCTCGAGGCCCGGCTGCGCACCGACATGCGCACCGAGCTGAAACGCCTGCACACCCGGCTGGCGGTCACCACGCTGTACGTCACCCACGATCAGCTCGAAGCGGTTGCGCTGGCGGACCGTATCGCAGTCCTCAACCTGGGTGTCCTTCAGCAGGTCGGGCCTCCAGCCGAGTTGTTCGATCGGCCGGCAAACGATTTCGTCGCCGGCTTCATCGGGTCGCCACCTATGAATTTGATTCCCATTTCCGCGGCGACAGTCGAGGGCGACGCACTGGTCCTGGTTGGCAGTCAGTTCAACGTGTCGCTGCCGCGGTTGGGCGCTCGGCTGCGCGAGCGGCTCACCGGCGGCCCGTACACGCTCGGGATTCGTCCAATCGACGTCGGACTCCGCGGTGCGTCTCCAGAGTCGACCACTCGTGGCGAGATCGTCCTCCGCGAGCGCCTTGGCGATCACGACCGCTTCATCGTCGACTGTCATGGAGAAACCATTCTGGCCGAAGCGCCGCCGTCAGCACCTGGCGCCGCGGGCGAGACAATTGGCCTGGTGTTCCCGCCTGAGCGCGTGCACTTGTTCGACCGTGCGACTGGGCGGAATCTCGCCTTTGTACAGGATGCGGCTCCGTCGGCCGCCTGAGAGACGGACTGTGAAACAGCGAGTGCCGCGATGGCGGATGTAGTGCTCCAATCGCTGAGCAAATCGTTCGGGCGAGCAGTCGCCGTCGCTGGCCTGGACCTGACTTGCCAGGACGGGGAGTTCTTCGTCCTGCTGGGCCCGTCTGGGGCGGGCAAGACCACTACCCTGAAAATGATCGCGGGCCTGGTCGAGCCTACCACGGGCCGCATCATGATCGGTGGGCGTGATGTCACGCAGGTTGAGCCGGGGGATCGCGACGTTGCCATGGCTTTTGAAACGTACGCGCTCTACCCGCACCTGTCGGTGTACGACAACCTGGCTTTCCCGCTCCGCTCTCCGCGCGCGAAAGGCAAGCCTGACGAGCGGGCGATCGACGAGCGCGTTCGCTCGATCGCAGAGCTCCTGCAGATCGAGACGTTCCTCAAGCGGGCAGCCACGCAGCTGAGCGGTGGTCAGAAGCAGCGCGTTGCCCTTGGACGAGCGTTGGTGCGTGAGCCCAGCGTGTTGTTGCTTGACGAGCCGATCGCGCATCTCGATGCCAAGTTGCGGAATCGCATGCACGGCGAGCTGAAGCGCATCCAGCAGCGATTCGGCACCACGACCATTTACGCCACTCCCGACCATGCCGAAGGCATGGCCATGGGGGATCGCCTCGCCGTCATCGACCGCGGTCGGCTGATCCAGCTCGGTGCCCCACTGGATGTGTACCACGCACCTGCCAACGAGTTCGTGGCGCGCTTTCTCAACGATCCTCCGATGAACATCTTTAGTGCCCAGATCGTGTCGTCGGCGGGCATGCTGTCACTGCACTTCGGGGGGCATATGGTCGCCACGGAAGGCAAGCTGCAGGAAGAGCTTGCGCGCGCACCCGGGCGCGAGCTCCACGTCGGCGTACGGCCAACCGACATCGCCGTTAGCGCGTCTCCAGAAGCAAGCGGCGCAGGCGCGGTCCGAGCGGAAGTGCTGGTGACGGAGCCGTCGGAGCGCACCGTGGTCGGTGCGCTGCGCCTCGACGGGATTGACTTCAAGGTCAGGGTCCCCGCCGAGCTCGGCATCCGGCCTGGTGAGCCGGCCTACGTGCGCTTCGATCCGTCGACGTTCCTGCTCTTCGACCCCGCAACCGGTAACGCCCTGCATAGCCCGGGAGGAACACCGTGACCGAGCTTCAATTCCATGACGCCACGCCGCGGCCCGTTCGGGTCGCGGTGGCTCAGATGGCGCCTCAGCAAGGCGCCAGCCAACACAACGTCGACCGGGTCATCTGCCGCCTGGGTGAAGCAGCCGCTCGCGGCGCACAGCTCGTCGTGTTCCCCGAATGTGCACTGTCCGGATACCTGATGGACGATACCGACGAGCTGGAGCGTATGGCAGAGCGGATACCTGGGCGAGCAACGCAGCGTCTGTCCGAGGCGTGTGCGCGCTGGCAAGTGCACACGGTCCTGGGTCTCCTCGAGCAGGGCTCGGATGCAATCTACAACTCCGCCGTTCTGGTGGGCCCCAGCGGCGTTATCGGTCGGTATCGGAAGGCCCATTTGCCAGGGCTCGGCCTGGACCGGCTGGTCGCCCACGGCAACACGCCGTTTGCCGTGTGTGAGACTCCGCTTGGACGCGTCGGCCTCGCGATCTGTTACGACATCCGCTTCCCCGAGGTAGCCCGCCTGCTGGCACTCCAGGGTGCGGACCTGATCGCGATCCCGACCGCCTGGCCGGTGCTGGACCGACTCGCCCCACCTTCGACGATTCCCGATGTGCTAACGCGCGCCCGCGCCTGCGAGAACCGCGTCTTTTTGGCTGTGGCCGACCGGGTTGGCCAGGAGCACGGTCGCGCCTTCCTGGGCCGGTCTCAGCTCGTCGACGTCTTCGGGACTGTCCTCGCTGAGGGCAGTACGGCCGAGGAAGAGATCCTGGAGGCCGAGCTGGACCTGGCGCTAGCGCGCCAGAAGGACTTTGTCTACACACCCGGAGAGTTCGAGACGCACTGGTTCGGCGACCGCAGAACCGACCTCTACGCGCCGCTTCCTGACGCCCTGGCCATCAGCTAAAGGCACGACGAAATGCATTCGCACCAAGCCTCTTTGTAGGAAGGGAGTCGTATGACAACTGTCCCACGAAACGCAGTTGGCAAGAGCCCGTATGGCGAGAGCGATGAGATCGGCCGCCTGAACATGATGAGCTCGGACTCACGCTCGCGCATTCTCGCGCGAGCCGACGCTTCGCGTTTCTATGATCTGTCGGTCGAGTACTTCATGGGCATGCCGACATGGGTAGCTGCCGGAGATCCTCCCTACCAGATCTGGATGAGTCATACGCCGCTCGGCACGCCGATCGATAACCTCACCAATCAGCCACGCGAGGTCAACGAGCGGATCGGCTATTCGGGCGACGTCATCATGATGTACACCCACTGCGGAACCCACATCGACACGCTCAACCACTGGGGGTACGGAGACGAGATCTGGAATGGCTATCACGCGAAGGAGCATCTCGGCAGCCGCCACTGGAGCCGATGCGGAGCAGACCGTATGCCGCCCATCATGGCCCGCGGC
>VBGG01000432.1 GCA_005883405.1 Chloroflexota bacterium
TGAGCGTCTTGCGGATACTTGCATAGTCGCGTCCGACGTCGCGGCAGTGCTGCTCCAGGACTTCGAGCTTGTGGCGCTGGATGGGGAGCGGCCGCATCACGTTGTTCCACCAGTCGGCATGTTCGGCGACCGCGCGCAGGGTGCGCTGCTCGCCATCGCCGCCGATCATGATGATCGGGGGCGGGTCGGGGCGCGGTTCACAGTACGCGTCTTCGAGGTGGTAGTAGGCGCCATGAAATGTCGCCGGCGAGGAGGTCCACATGGCGCGCATCAGCTGCAGCGCTTCGACCATCTGCTCGATGCGAACGCTCGCGGGCGGAAACTCGTAGCCATAGGCGCGGTACTCGCGCTCCAGCCAGCCGGCGCCGTAGCCCAGGATGAGTCGCCCGCGGCTGAAGGTCTGCAGGCTGGCGGCCATCTTGGCCATCAGTGGTGGGTGACGATAGGAATTGGCCAGGACGATGGTGCCCAGCATGGGGCCCGGGTAGCGGGCGGCGATCCACGTCAGCTGGGTCCAGCACTCCATGCGGAACGGCTCCGCCGTCATCAGGTGGTCGGAGACCCAGAGCGACGAGAACGACTGGCAGGCAACATCCAGGATGTCCTGGAGATCACGCACGAACGTCGCGGCGGGGAAGCGCTCGATCCCGCGCGTACCGCTGGGTGGGTTGTAGCCGAACTCTATATGGTTCATTCCCCGGAGGGGACCCCCTTTGTTTTGGAGGAGTGAATGGCCGAGGTCAATGCTAAACGCCCGCGAAGGAGTCGGCGCGCTGGCCGAGCGCACGCTCCGCGGCCGGCGCGTTGGGCGATTCAGTGCCACACGCCAGCGACGTGCGACTGCGCAATCGAGCGGTGCTCTTTCGTCGGAATGTGACCGCGAGCGGCGCTCCGCTGGGCGGGGGGTTGCCGACCGGCGCGGCGTTGGCGCTCTGCTTCGCGGAGGCTTTGCTTTACAGGCGCGGCGGCGGGCGACTAGAGTCGACGGCTTATGGCGTTGCAGGTTGCGGTATCGCCATTTGGCTCGTCGCGGGCGGGAGTGTTGCAGCTGGCGCGGCGGGCGGCGGAGGTGGGGCTCGATGGACTGGTCCTGGGCGACGGGTTCGTGAGCACGCCTTCATTTCCGATCTGGTCGGGTGGCGTTGATTGCTTCGTCGAGCTGGCCTGGCTGGCAGGCCAGGTCCAGATGCCAACGTACGGCATCCACGCCATCGTCTTGCCGGCGCGCGATCCACGCATCGCCGCCAAGCAGGCTTGCTCATTGAGCGCGGTGACCGGTGGTCGCTTCCACCTGGCGGTCTCGGCCGGCTACTGGGCCGAAGACGCTCACCTCTTCGGCTACGACTTCGCCGAGCGCGGCGAGCGGCTCGACGAAGGCATCCGCGCGCTGGTGGCGGCATGGAACGGCGAAGACTTTGAGGGTCGATTCTGGTCGTGGAAGAGTGAGCTGCGGATCTCGCCTTGTCATGGCGTCGCGCCGCCCGCGCTGTGGCTCAGCGGCGCGGAAGCCACGATGCTACGCGCGCTCCGCTACGGACTTCCCTGGCAGCCGACGCGGATGTCGCCAGCGGAGGTCGCACCACTGGCGCGCGAGTACACGGCGCGTGGCGGAGTGGGTCTGAAGATCCGCACGCGCATGTCGGTATCGGAGCCACCGCCAAACTCGGACGCGGTGGCATTCACCACCTTCACCACGCTGGTGGGACCGGCGGAATACCTGGCGGAGCAACTGGAAGCCTACGCGACGCTGGGCGCGACGTACGTCTCGGTGGTGCCTGGCTATGACGAACAGAGCTGCGCGGAGACCATCGAAACGCTCGGGCTCGCGGTAGGGTTGTTAGCCCGGGTCTGACTTCAGCTCGCTACGTAGCGCGGCGAAGGTGGTGGCGGCGGCCTCGAGGGCGCGGGGTATGTCGCTCTGCAGGAGCGAGATGCCGATACTCGCGGGACGCAGATCGCGCACCAGCCGCGCCAGGTGTGCGCCGATCTGGGTTGGGGCGCCCCAGACCAGGACGTGTTGCAGCATGTCGTCGGTCATCAGACGACGAGCAGGCTCGAGATCCCCCGCCTGCAAGGCGTCGGTGGCCGCCTGGAACGCGGCGCGCGGTTGACCAGTCAGCGCGAGGGTGGCCTCTGAAGAGTTGACCAGCGCCCAGACCATCTGCGGCCGCGCGCGCTCGACATCTTCAGCGTCGAACGCCGCGTTCACGTACAGGGCGATCGAAATATCGCGCACGGAGCGGGCCCAGCCGGCGACCTCGGCCAGCTGAGACACGGGCAGACCCGCCACGAACGCACCGTCGGCGGCCCGCGAGGCGAGGCGATTGATCAACGGACCGCGCGAGCCGATAAACAACGGCAGATCAGGCGCGGTCATGGCCGTCGCCGGCGGCGAGTAGCCATCGTTGTGCTCGCCGCGGACCACCGCGCGGAT
>VBGG01000433.1 GCA_005883405.1 Chloroflexota bacterium
CTGTCGCCGCGATTGGCCGGCTGCCGGGTCTGGCGGTATGGGCGCTCGTGGTGTGCGGCTACGCGGTGCTCGCCGCGATCGGCGTGCTGGCCAAACGCAGCTATCCGATGGGCAGCGAGGCGGCCCAGGCGGTACTCCGCCAGGAGCCAGACTAAAAGAGGATTCCCCCGCGGGGACCCGCCTGGGGCTGGGCTCTTCGCGCGCCAGCGGCGAGCGCGCGAAGCATGGTGCGCTTGCGGCCCGCTGGCGCGATCCCTCCGCCCGCTTCGCTCGCTCTCTGCCAGGAGCCAGAGAAGATTCTCTCTCAGCGAGGATTGCCCTTGAGATGCTGCTGTGGAACGCTTCACGACACGGCCGACGGGGCGCGAGTCCCGATGGATTTGAAGACTCGGCCGTCGCGGACAATGAGCGCCAGTTTGTCCTTGTTCTGCAAGATGCGGATATCGGCCAGTGGGTCGCCCTCAACGCCGAGCAGGTCGGCGCGTTTGCCGAGCTCCAGCGTGCCAGTCAGGTGAGCAACACGCGCACATTCCGCGGCGGTCCTGGTCGTGGCGACGATCGCCTGCATCGGCGTCATGCCACCCTCGACCATGCGCTCCAGCTCTTCGGCGTTCGTCCCGTGCGGACCCACGCCCGTATCGGTGCCCATGGCGATGCGCACGCCGCGCTCGACCGCCAGGCGGAAGCTCGCCTGGTGATCGGCCATCACTTCGCGCGCCTTGCGCAGCGCGTAGGGCGGCACCGACGAGGGATCCTTCTCGGCCCGACGCACCACCCAGAGCGGCGCGACCAGCGTCGGGACCAGGAAGGTACCGCGGCGCTTCATTTCTTCGATGACTTCTTCGTCGAGAAAGATGCCGTGCTCGATCGAGTGAATGCCGCCCAGCACCGCGTTCTTGATGCCCTGGCTGGCCTGGGCGTGCGCCATAACCGTCTTGCCCGCGGCGCGCGCCTCGTACACGAGGGCGGCGATCTCGTCGGGCGAAAATCCCGTCGCGCCGGGCTCATCGTTGGGCGACATGACGCCGCCGCTGGTGTGTACCTTGATCTGGTCAGCACCGGCGCGCAGCACCTCGCGCGTGGCGCGGCGGACGCCTTCAACGCCGTCGACTACCGTGAACGGCAGCTCCGACACCGGCCGAATGCTGGCGCCGTTGGGCATGACCGAATCGCCGTGGCCGCCCGTCTGCGACAACGCCGAAACGGCGATGCGCATGCGCGGGCCCGGAAACAAGCCCTGCTCGATGGCCATCTTGACGCCACGCGGCGTGCCAGCCGCGTCGCGCACCGTGGTGAAGCCCGCCTCGAGGGTGATCCGCGCGTGATTGAGCGCATGGGCGATGATCAGGCTGAAGGGCATCAGCAGCCGCTCCTGCACGCCCCACGTCGACGAGCCCAGGTGAACGTGGCAGTCGATCATGCCGGGCATCACCGTGAGGTGCTCGGCGTCGATGACGTCTGCTCCTGGCGGGACCTCGCCGCCGCGATCGACGCCCACGATCGTGTCGCCATCGAACAGGAGCGTGGCGCCTTGGGTCGGTTCGGCGCCGGTGCCGTCGATCAACACTCCGCAACGAACCGCGGTTGTCATGAAGGCACACCTCCAGGGAACTCGACGGGCTCCCGAGTCGTACTACCCCATAGCGTATGCTCAAACGACTGGTGAGTCCGTGACCGCCGCCAAGCCAGCAAAGTCGCTGGTCGTCCTGCCCACGTACAACGAGCGCGAGAACATCGAGCCGATGCTCTCCGCCATCCTCGCCCAGTCCGCGGACATCGACGTGCTGGTCGTCGACGACAACTCCCCTGACGGCACCGGCCAGATCGTCGATGACCTCGCCCGGGCCGAGCCCCGCCTGCACGTGCTTCACCGCTCTGAAAAACGCGGACTGGGGACCGCCTACATTGGGGGCTTCTGCTGGGCGCTGGAGCGCGACTACGAGTACATCTTCGAGATGGACGCCGACTTTTCGCACGACCCTGCCGACCTGCTGCGTCTGCGCGGGGTGCTGCTCAGCGGCGAGGCCGATGCCTCGGTCGGCTCACGCTGGGTAGCCGGCGGCGGAACTCGCAACTGGTCGTTCCTGCGCACCTTCATCAGCCGCGGCGGATCGGTGTACGCGCGCACCATTCTTCGCATCCCGGTGAGAGATCTCACCAGCGGATTCAAGTGTTTCAGCCGGCGTGTGCTGGAGCACCTCGATCTGCAGACCGTGCACTCCAACGGCTACGCGTTTCAGGTCGAGATGAACTACCGCTGTTACCTGAACGGCTTCCGGGTAGCCGAAGTGCCGATCGTGTTCGTCGACCGGCGCGTTGGCAAGAGCAAGATGGGCAGCCACATCGTCACCGAGGCGATGCTGGTGGTGCTCAGGCTGCGCTTGCAGACGCTGCTGGGAGGCCCCCGGCGTCACTCGAGGCCGTCTGCTGCTGGGGGAGCGCCGGCCAAATACTCCAGGACGCCCTGAGCGCATCCGTCGGCCAGCGCGTCAAGCGTCGCGTCGTCGCGCAGCAGCGCGCCTTCATCCGGGTTCGACAGAAACAGGTTTTCCACCAGCGCGCTCGGCACAGGGCCGCGCAAGCCGAAGAAGTGACCGTACGGCTTGCCGGCCGCCAGGTCAGACTTGACGCCGCGGTCCAGCGAGGCGTAACCGACCTCCGCGGCGAGTGCCTCCACGACGTGCTCCTGAAGCAAGGCGCCCAACGAGTAATCGGCAGTGGCCGCCTCGGGTGCGCGTTCGGGATTGAAGTAGGTCTCGGTGGCGCGCAGCTGAGTCGGGCCGACGTTGAAGTGCAGCGAAACATAGATGCGCGACGGTACGGCCGCGGCAATACGTGGCTGCTGCTCCGCCTGGATCTGCTCGGTTGCCAGAGGGTTGGTATACGCGGACAGGGGCTGGTCGTCCTCGCGAGTGAGCCGCACGCTCAGGTGAGCCGACTCCAGCCGCGTCCGCACCCGTCGGGCCAGATCGAGTGTCAGCTGGTACTCGCGCAGCCCACCGCCGACGGAGCCGATGTCTGCCCGGCTGTGGCCGGGGTCAAGGGCAACATCTACCGCGAGGATTGGCTGCGTAAAGAGCACCAGGGCGGCCAGCAGCGCGGCGAGCACCGCGGCAGGGTAGCAGTCGGATTCGGCTGCGGGAAAGTCGGCCGATCTTGTAGAATATAGAGTCTGTTGTCACCCTCAGGCGAAGCCGTGGTCGGGTAACGTCAAAGTGGTGACGGTAGCGCTCGATCAATCATCGACATTGTGCGGCTGTCGCACGCGTTAGAGGGAACATCGGAACGTGCGGAGCGCAGGTCTTAGCGCAAGGAATTAATGGCTACACAAGACATCGGTAACATTCGGCAGATCCTCGTCGAGGACGAGATGCGTTCGTCGTACCTCGACTACGCAATGAGCGTCATTACGGCGCGGGCGTTGCCGGATGTTCGCGACGGATTGAAGCCAGCTCAGCGGCGCATTCTGGTCGCGATGAACGACCTGAATCTGGCGCCCACGCGCGGCTATCGCAAGTGCGCCAAGATCGCCGGAGATACCTCGGGCAATTACCATCCGCACGGCGAAGCGGTCGTCTATCCGACGCTGGTGCGGCTGGCGCAGCCATTCAACATGCGCTACCCGCTCGTCGATGGCCAGGGGAATTTCGGCTCGGTCGACGGCGATCCACCAGCCGCCATGCGCTACACCGAGGCGCGTCTCACGCCACTGGCGATGGAGATGCTGGCCGACCTGGACATGGACACCGTCGATATGGTGTCCAACTACGACGGAACGCGCGACGAGCCGGTCGTGCTGCCCGGACGTTTTCCGAACCTGCTGTGCAATGGCTCGACCGGTATTGCCGTCGGTATGGCGACCAATATGCCGCCGCACAACCTGGGCGAAGTGGTCGATGCGATGCACCATCTGATCGATCATCCAGATGCGACTATCGACGATCTGCTTCAGTTCATCAAGGGCCCAGACTTTCCCACTGGCGGCCTGGTGATGGGCTACGAAAAGGACCGCGAAGGTCTCGTCATCAACAATATCAAACATGCGTACGCCACCGGCCGCGGGCGTGTGCTGGTTCGCGCAAAGGTCGAGTTCGAGGAGACCGCCAACGGGCGCACGCAGATCATCGTCACCGAGCTGCCGTACCAGGTGAACAAATCCGTGCTGCAGGAGCGCATCGCCGAGCTGGTGCGCGACAAGAAGATCGACGGCATCGCCGCCATGCAGGACGAAAGCGACCGACACGGCATGCGCCTGGTGATCGAGGCCAAACGCGACGCGAATCCGCACACGGTGTTGAACCACCTGTACAAGCACACCGCGATGCAGCAGGCGTTTGGCTTCAACATGCTGGCGCTCGTCGGCGGGCAGCCGCAGCTACTGCCACTTAAGCGCTTGCTTGTCGAGTTCCTCGACTACCGCCAGCAGGTGCTGACGCGACGGACCCAGTTCGAGCTGGGCAAGGCTCGCCAGCGCGCCCACATCCTCGAAGGTCTGGTCATAGCGCTGGACAACCTCGACGCGGTGATCCGCACCATCCGCGAATCCGCCAGCCGCGACGCCGCGCGGACGGTGTTGATGAGCGGTTTTTCGCTGAGCGAGGCGCAGGCGCGGGCCATCCTGGAGATGCAGCTCGGCCAGCTGGCCAACCTCGAGCGCCAGCGCATCCTGGAGGAGTACGAGGAGATCAAAAAGCGCGTCGCCTATCTCGAGGACCTGCTGGCCAACCCGCGCAAGATCACCTATCTCGTGCGCGACGAGCTCGCCGAGCTGAAGAAGAAGTTTGGCGACCCGCGACGCACGCAGATCATGACCGACTTCGCCGGCGAGATCACCGACGAGGATCTGGTCGCCAACGAGAAGGTGCTGATCACGATCAGCGGCCGCGGCTACGTGAAGCGCATGCCGGCCAACACGTACCGTGTCCAGCGTCGGGGCGGTCGCGGGATCATCGGCCAGGTGCTGCGCGAAGAAGACGCTCTGCGGCACATGATTGCCGCGAACGCACGCGACAACATCCTGTTCTTCAGCGACAAGGGCAAGGTCTACCAGCTCAAGGCGTGGCAGGTGCCGAGCTACGACCGCACGGCACGCGGCACGCCGCTGATCAACGTGATCAACGTCGAGCCGGGCGAGTCGATCACTGCCATCCTGGCTGCGCCCGACTTCGAAAACAGCGATTTCCTGATGTTCGCCACCAGGCGGGGTGAAGTGAAGAAGTCGCCGCTCAAAGACTTCGATCAGGTGCGCTCGAACGGTCTTCGGGCGATGACACTCGAGGAGGGCGACGAGCTGCTTGACGTAAAGCACTGCCGCGAAGGCGATCACGTCATCCTGGTGACCGAACGTGGGCAGTCGGCGCGGTTCGACGTCGATATCCTGCGCACCGCGTCGCGGATCAGTGGTGGCGTGCGCGGCATCAGGCTGTCCGCTGGAGATCAGCTGGCCAGTATGGATGTCGTGGTACCCGACGCGCAGCTGCTGGTGGTGACGCGCAACGGTTACGGGAAGCGCACGCCGCTATCAGCCTACCCGGTGAAGGGTCGTGGCATCGGTGGCGTGCGGGCGATCAACACCACCTCCAAGACGGGGCCAGTCGCCGCCGCGCGTGTGGTGCACGGCTATGAGGAGTTGATGATGATCTCGGCGGGCGGCATCGTGATCCGCACGCCGCTCGAGACGATCTCCGAGCGCTCGGGCCGCGCGACGTCGGGCGTGATCCTGATGAACCTGCGCGAAGGCGACCGCCTGGCGGCTATCGCCATCCTCGAGCCGACCCCCAACGGTGGCGGCGACGAGGGCTCGGGTCTGGAGGCGTCCGCCAAGCAGCCGGACGAAGAGCCGGACGAAGAGGCGCTGGCCGCGCTGCCAACCCAGGCGGATGCTGACCAGCTCGGCGCCTCGTCATCCGACCTCGGAGAAGAGTCCGAAGAAGAGTCCGAGGACGAAGACGACGAGGAGAAGGTGGTCAATACCTCCGACGACGCCAGGGATCCCGAAGAGGAGTAAGCAGGTTTCCCTCTACCTCTGGGAGAGGGTCAGGGTGAGGGTGGCGTACGAGCACGAACGCTTCCGCCCGTACGGCACCCTCACCCCAGCCCTCTCCCAGAGGGAGAGGGGGTAGTTGCGTTACCCTCGCGTGACATGAGCCTGGCGATCGCGGCCGCGCGGTGGCACGTGTGGCTGATCGCCGCGGTCGTTGGGCTGGAGACGGCGCCGCGGCTAGGCGCAAGCTCGCCAGACACGCGCTTCACGCTCCCAGGGTTCGCCCTTGGCTACTTCTGGGACACGCCGTTGGGCTGGACCAGCGTCCTGGCTACGGTGCCCGTCAACAAGGACAGCGTGCAGTTCGCGTCGCTGGCAGGCTTCTTCCGCGACGAGCCGGCCGTGCCCGTACCGCCGGAAGACAACGTGTACGTGCGCTTCGCGGGCTACTCGCTGGTCGGCTCGATGCTGGCGCCGCTCGTCGGCGCCTACTCCAGTTTTGTGCTGATCAACATTGCGTTCTGGGTCGCGGCGGTGCTGGCGACTTACGCACTCGCCATGCGCTACGCAAACTCGCGCCTGGCGGCGATCCTCGCCGCGGCTCTGGTGAGCACGGCGCCCGCCTTCGAAGCGCTTGTCGGCCAGGCGCTGCCGTACATCGCTTCGTACAGCTTCTTTGTGCTGGGTCTGCTGTTGTTCGAGCGCGCCCGCGTGTTCGAGCGGTCGACCACCGCAACCACGGCCGCTGCGTGCGGACTCATCGGCGGACTCGGATTTCTCTTCTATGACCTGTACATGCTGCCCGCGTTCGTCGTGGTCTACGGCGTCTTTCGACGGATGCCACCGCGGAACATGGTTCTGGTGCTTGTGGTGATGGCGCTGCCGAGGTTGACCTGGAGTCTGTACTGGCAGGCGGCCCAGCTGGGGTCGTACTCGCACAACGAAACCCACCCGGCCGAGGCATTGGCGGCCTGGTTCGATCCCGTTCGCACCGGCGAAGGACTGGCGCGGATGAAGGGCTACGTCCTGCTGGCTGCCCATGGCCTGCTGAACATCGGCGCGGCATTCCTGTTCTGGCCAGTGCTGCTGGCGGTCTGGGAGCTGTGGTGTCGAAGACGGTCGCCCGAGGCGCTGTGGTTTGTGGCGGTGGCAGTGGCGGGCTTTGCGCCGGCGCTCTTCATGCTGTCGACCTGGCCGCACATTCCGCGCTGGTACGCCTATGGCTTTCCCGCGGTGTACATCCTGGCCGCCGGCGCCGCGACGCGGCTAGGACGCAATGCCTTTACGGCACCCTCACCCCAGCCCTCTCCCAGAGGGAGAGGGAGAGGG
Organism: Chloroflexota bacterium; assembly: GCA_005883405.1. Lineage (GTDB taxonomy): Bacteria > Chloroflexota > UBA6077 > UBA6077 > CF-72 > CF-72. The sequence goes on from VBGG01000433.1 coordinate 7,313, forward strand.
AGTTGGAGAGGGAGTTTGATCGGCGCGGTGGTCCTGCTGCCCGCCGTCGTGCTGGCCAACCTGGACGTCGTCGGAGTGACGAAGCCGATGGAGCTGCTGCTGTTTCAGCCTACACACTGGTCGTACCTGTGGTCGCCGTAGCTTCGCCCGCCCAGCGGCGGCGGGTTGGCACTCGCCGAAGCGGGCTGGGTTGGAGCGTGGCGGCGGCCGCGACGCTGGTCGTGGGACTCGGCTCGCGGCTGGCGATCGGCAGCGTCGGGGTTGGCGACCGATCGGCCCTGGTCATGGCCACCTTACTGACGATCGGCGCCTGGCTGGCCTGGGACTCATGGCGTTGTTCAATGTGGCCGCGCTGGCACCCCGCAATGCTCCCGAGTATGACGACGTCGAGGCCGCGTACCGCACCGACCAGGTGCTCACTGCTCAGCTGGCCGTCCCGGCGGGCGTACCCCAGCCGCCAGCGATGCTGACGTTGCTCGCGGAGCCAAAGTTCCCAGCGGCGCAGCCGACCTTCGGCCTGGCGGGCGAGGTCAACGGCACACCGCTTGGCTGGCGGTGCGCCTTCGCGCGAGGGATCCAGCGCCTGGCCCTACCGCTGCCGCAAAGCGCTCTGAGCAGCGCGTCCACGCTGGACGTGCGACTGCACCTGACCGGCTCGCCCAGCCGCGAGACCGACTATTTGCTGGTATACAGCTCATCTCGACGGGGCGTCTTGCAGGTGTCACTCGAGAGCGCCCCCAACCCAGACCGCACGTCGACCTTCTGCTCGCTCGAATGAGCGCCATCGCGGCGCGGCCTCTGGCGCGACCCGAGTCGGCCGTCGCCGACCTGACCGCGAATCGGCGTTGTCAGAGTTGGAGCGCTAGCGCTAGCGCAGTAGATCGCAGATCGCGTCGAGGACCTTTTCGGCGACCTCGCTTTTCGGCAGGCGCGGAAAGTCGGTGCGGCGACCGTCGGCCCACAGCAGCGTCACCTGGTTCGAATCAGCACCGAACACGTCGGCGCTGACGTCGTTAGCCACGATCACGTCAAGGCTCTTGCGGGCCAGTTTTTCGGTCGCGTGATCGACCAGGTCCTGCGTCTCGGCTGCGAAGCCGACGCGCACAGGCCGGCTCTCGGACGTCCACGCGGCCGTCTCGGCCAGCAAGTCCGGATTGGGCACCAGCCGCAGGTCAAGCGCATGCTCACCGCGCTTGATTTTCTGGTCAGCCGGGGCCTCGACGCGGAAGTCGCCCACCGCGGCGGCCATCACCAGCGCATTGATGTGTGAATAGTGCTCGCGAATGGCCTCGAGCATCTCGCGAGCGCCACGGACCTGCTCGACGCGCACTCCACCTGGTGGACGCAGCGCGGCGGGCCCCGTGATGAGAACGACGTCGGCGCCCCGGTCGCGCGCTGCCTCCGCGATGGCGTAGCCCATCTTGCCCGACGAGCGGTTGGCGATATAGCGGACCGGATCGATCACTTCCTGGGTGCCACCCGCCGTGACAAGCACGTGCCGGCCAGCCAGATCGCCGCGCGCACCCAGCGCGGCGCGCACGGCATCGATGATCGTTTCGGGAGCGGCAAGGCGGCCCAGACCCGTCAGCCCGCTGGCGAGGTGGCCCTCCTCGGGGTCGACGACGATCACACCACGCTCACGCAAGGTGGCGACATTGGCG
>VBGG01000434.1 GCA_005883405.1 Chloroflexota bacterium
ACGTCGGATGGGCGTCTCGCTGCTCTTGAGCAAATGCCGGGACAGAGGTGGCCAGAAGCCCTGCGCTCACGACACAAACGACTGCGGGACGAAGCAAAGGCATGCGCATTACCCCCGAGATTGACAAGATGCGCCGCGTGCCGTGCAACCTACGTGCCAGCCCGCCCGGACGCTCAGGATGTGGCCACCAGGCCATTCACGGTATATTGATAAACTGGGAGTTGCCACTCTACACAGGCAGTCCCACCACAAGGAGGACGAACATGGCAGAAGGTAAGGCCAAGCTCGAAATCCGCTATTGCGTCAGTTGAGGGTACTTCTGGCAAGCCGTCAGTTTGGCGGCTGAAATCGCTGGCGGACGCCAGCGCGAAGTATCCATCGCGATTACGCCCAGTGGTGTGGGCGGGACGCTCGAAGTGCTGCTGGACGGGCAGGAGATCTTCAATCGCAAGAGCCTTCCGACCGATGGCGGCGCGGTCCCTGACCCCAAGCTGGTCAAGGAGCTGGGCGCCGAGCTCAGGGGCAAGATCGTCGCGGTCCTGGACCGCGAGCCGGCCGCCGCAAGCGCCGACTGAACGCGCACGGGGCGCCAGTCGCACCTGGCCTGGCGCCCATCCATGCGCCGATCTAGCGATCCTGATCGCGAACCAGCGGCCAGTGTGCCGCCGAGCGCGGCGCGGCACGTCCAGCACGGCGTGGTAGCGGTAACGCCACGCGCTGAGCTCGGCGTCGAACAAGTGACGGGCCGTGCCGCAGGCATCGACCATCTCCGCGTCTATGTCGAGGCGCTGAGGTGTGGAGCGACGCCGACCAACAGTGAACGATCTACCGTCCAGGTGTTCGAGGACATCGAGTATGTCGAGATCCGGAGCACAGTAGACGCAGCACATCCAGCTCGCGTCGCGTTAGCGCGCACCTCGACAGCCAGGGCTGCCGGACTGGGAATCGAACCTAGACTAAGTGATCCACGCTGGAGCACGCGCGGCCGGCCCACACGCGAATGCGTGCCCTTCTACTAAGCGAAATTCTGCTTCGCATGGCGTGATCTCGCGGTTTGCGATCCGATCAACGTGCTAGATGTCGGGGGTGGCCGTGGCCCTGAGTAACGGGTGCGGGACGCTGGTCGGTTTGCTATTTCCTTTGTTTCTCCCTGCGTAGTTGGGAGTTTGGCTGTGGCAGTTCGGACACAGTAACCGCAGATTCTCGAGTCGATTGTCGCGCGCGTTGCCGTTGATGTGGTCGAGCTCCAGCGAGAGCGATTTACCCCGCCACTCGGTCAAACCGCACTCCTGGCATTCCCGTGCCAGCAAGCCCGCGCCCAAGATGCGCATTTTCAGATGCGTGCGTCGAGTCCGCCTCTCGTTGCTCAGGAGCTGTTTGAGTGGTAACCGCCAGTCTCGCGTGCGAATATCGCTTCGCCGCGCAGCATCGGCCCACGCGGCGCGCGAAAACCAAACTGCTGGATGCATTCCTGCATGCCGTGGCCCGAATCGTAAAAGGCTTGTACCTGTTGACAATCGTATTTAGGCCGCGGACCTCTCGCTCGAGAGCCAACCTTCTTAGCATGGTGCGACACCGCTGACTTCGAGCAGTGCAACGCGCTCACGATTTGTGCGTGCGTAAGGCCCGCACGAAGTAACTCGACAATGACCGTGCCTATCCGGCGAGTAGCTGCCACGAGTTCTTATAGAAAAGTCCTCATGACGGAGCTGATTTTACGATAGCTGCCGGACAGGGATTCGAACCCCGATTCCACGATCAGGATCTGGCGCTAGCTTGCTCGCCTGGCCTTGCGTCCGCTGTAGGTCTCGGTTTGACTGTGGCAGTTCGGACATAGGAGCCGAAGGTTTTCGAATCGATAGTCGAGCGCGTCGCCGTTAATATGGTCCAACTCCAGGCTGAGTGACTCACCGCGCCACTTGTTTATTCCGCAAAACGCGCACGTTGACGCTAGAACGCCGCGATCGTTCGAACCCACGCCCGCTGAGGACGCAGGACGATGTCGCCTCGTTTCACTGCTTCTTGCCACGTCTTCGGGTGAAGTCCAAATGCAGCGCGGTGGCCCGACCGGAGTGACCCGCGTCGTAGAACTCACGAATAGCGGTCCAATCATGTTTGCGCGTGCTCTTGGCAAGTCCCAGTTGAGCAGCGTGATACGAGATGGTGGATTTCGTGCAGCAGATCACACGATAGGGAGTGCCTGACCTGATCAGATCGCGCAGGCGCCTAGCCGACCCACAGTCGAGGGGACTCACATCCTTAGTCTAGCAGAACAGTTGTTCTGCTCCAGGCTTTTTGGCTGCCGGACTAGGATTCGAACCTAGACAACCACATCCAGAGTGTGGCGGGCTACCGTTACCCCATCCGGCAAGGTGTGTTCAGTTGTTGTAGCAAAAGGAGTCGCGTGTCCTACCGTTGGACGATCCGGCACCGACTATTTGCTTGGTCTCGCCCGGGCTACCGCTACCCCACCCGTCGCTGGCGGACTCCTGATTCTATCGGATCGGACCGGGCGGACCTGCCAGGGCGGGCGTGTTAGCGTCTATCGGCGAGATGACCCTGGATCTCGAGCAGCTGCTGCGGGTGCGCTTTGCGTACGCCGGGCGCTTCGATGCGAGCGGCGGGCACCTGGTGTTCGTGTCCGACCTGGCCGGCGTGCCCCAGGTGTGGGGCGTCGGCCCCAACGGCTGGCCCGAGCTGCTGGTAGCGCCGCCGGACCGCGCGCAAACGGTTTACGTGGGCCCGCGGGCCGGCCAGCTCGTTGTCGGCGCGGACGTCGGCGGCGACGAGCACACGCAGCTGCTGTCTACCGACCGCGCGGGCGCGGCGTGGTGCGCGCTCACCGATCAGCCGGATCGCATCCACAACTTCGGCAGCTTCAACGCCCGAGGCGACGCGATCAGCTTCGCAGCCAACACGCGCAGCCAGCGGTGGTTCGACGTCTACGTGCGGCATCTGCAGACGGGCGACGTTCGTCGCGTTCTCGAGCACGACTCCAGTAATCGGGCGGGGCCGTTCTCGCCAGACAACCGCTGGCTCGTGGTGGTGCGCGCCTTATCGAACTCGCACCACGAGCTCTGGCTGATCGATCTGGAGGGTGCCGACCCGCCGCGGCTGCTCAGCCGGCCAGGCGACGAAGCCATCTACGAGCGTCCCGAATGGAGCCCGGATGGACGCACGCTCTACTGCCTGAGCGATCTCGACCGCGACTTTGCCGCGCCGGCGCGAATCGACGTCGCCACTGGTGAGATCAGCTACCTCGTCCAGTCTGACCTCGACGTCGACGAGACCGCGCTCGAATCTCGGGCGCCGAGCAAACGATCGGCGGGATGCCGCCTGGTGCGCTCTACACCTACTGGCAGAGTGCGCTCGCCTGGGACCGCGCTGGCGAACAGCTGGCGATCTCCTGGACCGCGTCCCGCGCCAGCCCCAACGTCTTCGTCTGGAGCGCCAGGGACGGCACACGCCAGGTGACGCAGGCGTCTGGGCTCGGCGTCGACCTGGGCCAGCTGTCCGAGCCCGAGCACGTGCAGTATCCGACCTTTGATGGCCGCCAGATCCCGGCGCTCTTCTATCCGGCCAGCGGCGCCCGGGGCGGGGCGCCGTGCGTCGTGATCGTCCACGGTGGACCCGAAGGCCAGTACCGTCCGACGTTTCAGGCAGTCGCCCAGTATCTCGCGTCAGCTGGCTTCGCGGTTCTGGCGCCAAATGTCAGGGGTAGCACGGGCTACGGGCGCGCGTACCTCCACCTGGACGACGTGCGCAAGCGCATGGACTCGGTCGCCGACCTGGCCCACGCGGCATACTGGCTGCGAGACAGCGGCCGCGCCGATCCTGAGCGCATCGCCGTGTACGGCGGCAGCTACGGCGGATTCATGGTGCTTTCGGCGCTGACCACCTACCCGGAGTTGTGGGCGGCGGGGGTCGACCTGGTCGGTATCGCCAACTTCGTCACGTTTCTCGAGCACACGGGCCCGTGGCGGCGCCACTTGCGTGAGGCGGAGTACGGCAGCCTCGAGTACGACCGTGAGTTTCTGGAAGAGATCTCGCCGATCAACAGCGTGGAGCGCATCAGGGCGCCGCTGCTGGTGATCCATGGCGCCAATGACCCGCGCGTGCCCATCGGCGAAGCCGAGCAGATGGTGGCTCGGCTCAAGGCGCTCGGCCGCACGGTCGAGTTTCTGCGGCTCGAGGACGAGGGACACCAGATCGCCAAGCTGGCGAACAAGCTGGTCGCTTACCCGCTGGCGGTGGACTTCCTCAAGCGCCACCTGCTCAGGGATTGAGCGCTCAGGATACTAAGCAGGCGGACGGTGAGCCGTTGCCGGCGGGAGACCCGTTCGCGGCCGAGCCTAAACCCAGAGGGGACCCAATAGGGCGGCAAGGACAAGGCCAAGTCGGGGCAGACCGGGCCGGCCGCTAAGTGCTGACGCTACGAGCGCCAGGCGATGCTTCCAAGGTCGACGAGGGGGAGTTCCGCTCGAGCCAGGTCTAGTCGGGCTCGGAGAGCAGCGCGATCGCGTCGCGCAGGCGGACCAGGGTGCGCTCGCGACCCAGCGCGGCCAGCATGGGGAAGAGCGGCGGGGTCTGCGTCTTGCCGCTGATGGCGACGCGGATGGGCATCAGGAACGGTCTGGGCTTCCACTCGCGCTTCGCTTGCTCGGCATGCAGCGCGGCCTCGACCGCCGACTCTGAAAAACCATCAGCGGCAACGTGATCGAGCGCGGCCTCAGCAGCCAGCAATGCATCGAGCGCGGAAGGCGACCCGCCCGCCGACCCCTGTTTATGAAGCAGGTCGCGCTCCAGGTCGAGCTTGCCCTGGTACAGGAACTCGACCTGATCGCACACCTCCTTCAGGCGTTTCACGCGTGTCTTGAGGTGCGGCGCCAACAGGCGAAGCGCGCTCTCCTGGCCCGGTCCAGGCAGAAACGCCTGCGCGCGATCCAGAAACTCGGCGTCGGACAGACGCTGGATGTACTCGCCATTCATCCAATCGAGCTTGTCGACGTCGAAGATCGGACCGACGAGACTGAAGCGCTCCACGTCGAAGTTGGCTACCACGTCGTCGAACGAAAAGATTTCCCGCCCGTCCGACATGCTCCAGCCCTGCAAGGCGAGGAAGTTCACCAGCGCCTCGGGCAGAAAGCCTTCTTCCTGGAACCACAACAGACGCGCCGCTGGGTTTTTGCGCTTGCTGATCTTCGATCGATCCGGATTGCGCAGCAATGGGAGGTGGGCAAACGCGGGCGGCTGCCAGCCGAAGAACTGATACAGCAGCAGTTGTTTGGGCATCGAGCTGATCCATTCTTCGGCGCGCAGTACGTGGGTGATGCCCATCTCGTGGTCGTCGACCACCACCGCCAGGTGGTACGTCGGATAGCCGTCCTTCTTGAGGATCACCTGGTCATCAGGCATGGGCGCGTTGGTCGGGCCGCGGATCATGTCGTCAAAGGTCAGCGGCACGTCCCGATCGGGCACGCGCATGCGGATCACGGGTGAATCGTCGAAGCCAGGCAGCCGCGCGCGCTCGTCGCGTGTCAGCCCCAGGCACTGGCGATCGTAGCCGGGCGGCCGTTTGTTCCTCATCTGCTCGGCACGCATCTCCTCGAGTCGCTCGGGTGTGCACCAGCAGTAGTAGGCGTACCCCAGCTCGACGAGTTGGCGGGCGGCCGCCTGATACAGCGGGAGTCGCTCGGACTGGCGGTATGGACCGCGCGGTCCACCCTTGTCGGGCCCCTCGTCCCAGTCCAGACCGAGCCAGTGCAGCGTGTCGAAGATCTGTTGCTCGCTGTTGGCCACGTACCGACCGCGATCGGTGGCTTCGATGCGCAGCACGAACTGACCACCACGCTGCCGCGCCAGCGCGGCGTTGAACAGCGCCACGTAGGCGGTCCCGACATGCGGATCGCCGGTCGGCGAGGGTGCGATACGGACGCGGACGGACATCAGTAAGACGTTAGCGCGTTCCGGGTTCCGGGTTCCGGGTTCCGGGTTCAGCGTGGCGCGTTGCTCCGGCCCGCCGCCGCAGCCGCTCCAATACCGCCTCGAGGTCAGGTGGCAGCGAGGCGGTGAAGGTCAGCTCGCGTTGATCGTGCGGGGAGCGCAGGCGCAAGACGTATGAGTGAACGAACTGACGTGACAGGCCCGCCACCGTCGTGCCGCGGCTGTATGTTGAATCGCCAGCGACCGGATGACCGATCGAGGCGAAGTGGACGCGCAACTGGTGCGTGCGGCCCGTAAGCAGCTGCGCCTCGACCAGCGTCCAGTCGCCGAAGCGCTCGCGCACCCAGAAGTGGGTCTGCGCGGCGCGACCCTCCACGCGCACAGCCATGCGCTGTCGATTGCGCGGGTCACGCGCGATCGGCCGATCGATCAGCGCCTCGTCCTCGCCGAAGTTGCCGCGCACCAGCAGCAAGTAGCGTTTCTCCGTCGAGCGGCTCTGCATCTGACGCTGCAGATCGGCCGTGGCACTCAAGGTGCGGCCGACGACCATCAGGCCGGAGGTGTCTTTATCGAGCCGGTGCACGATGCCGGGCCGCAGGTCGCCCTGTTCGTCGCGTAGTTCGGGATAGCGCGCCAGCAACCCGTTGACCAGCGTGCCGCCTTGGTTCCCTGGCGCGGGATGGACCACCACGCCGGGCGGCTTGTCAAGGACGATCATGGCCGGGTCTTCAAAGACCACTGCGAACGGCACATTTTCTTCTGAAGCTGGCAGCTCGAGCTTGCGCGAGATTTCGACAATCAGCACCTGGTCCCCCGATGCCACGCGCTGGCTTGGCTTGGTGGGCCGTCGGTTGAGCAGTACGGCCTCCTCGCCGATCAGCCGCTGCCACTCAGCCCGCGAGCGCGCGGGGTCGCCGCCGTGGCGCTGCAGAAAGCCGTCCAGACGGTCGCCCGCGGCGAATGACGGCACGAGCACCAGGCGCGCATCGGGCAGATCGCGCGTCACCGCCCGCAGCGGCGTACGCGGGCGATCAGCCCCTGGCATCTCCGGCGCGGGCCGACTCCTCACTCGCCGTCGGCGAGAGCGCGTTCAGGGCGAGCAGGGCGACGCCGATGACGATGGCCGAATCGGCCACGTTGAACACCGGCCACCAGTTGGAGTGGTAGCCGAAGTCGACGAAGTCAACCACGTAGCCCTGGCGGATGCGGTCGATCAGGTTGCCGATGGCGCCGCCCAGCTGCAAACCCAGCGCGAGGTGGAGCCGGAAGCCTGAGCGAGGCAGGTAGCGATAGCTGGCGGCGATCACGCCGATGACCAGGACGCCGACGAACACGAAGAACGCGGTCTGGTCCTGCAGCAGGCCGAAAGCCGCGCCGCGGTTCTGGACGTACGTCAGACGAAGGTAGTC